>NZ_CP133152.1:1200000-1500000 GCF_036488675.1 Sinorhizobium chiapasense | reverse complement strand
TGCATAGTCCTCGGTTTCAATGCTGATCACATCGTCATAGCCAACTTCCCGCAGCGCCGTGAGAATCTCCAGCCAGCCCCGGACCGGGGTGCCGTGGCCGAGCGAGACGAAGTTCCACGATCGGCCGCGAACCGGCACCACGTGCTTCGGGTCGAGCAGACCGTCGATGCGCGCCTGCGGTTCAATGCGGGTATCCTTGCCATGGACATGGTAGATGCAGTCGCCGAGCGCGCGGATCGCTGAAACCGGCTCGCCGCCCATCCAGATCAGGTGGCTCGGATCGAAATTGACGCCGACGGTCGGGCCGACCGCGTCGCGCAGCCGAAAGAAGCTCTCGACATTGTAGACGGCCTGCCGGCCATGCTGCTCGACGCAGAGGCGCAGGCTCCTCTTCTCCGCGGCCGCCGCATAGTCCTTCCAGAAGGGGATAACGCGTTCGGACCATTGCCATTCGAGCATCGTCATCGCTTCCGGCGGCCAGGACGAAGTGATCCAGTTCGGGCAAATGTCGGTCGACCCGCCGGCCGGCAGTCCGGACATCATGACAATGCGCCGGACTCTGAGCAGCGTCGCGAGTTCCAGCGTGTCATAGGCGAGCTTTGTGTCCTTCGCCCCGCTCTCGCCCGGATGCAGCGGGTTCCCGGAGCAGTTGAGCGCTGAGACTTCGAGATGGCGCTCCCGCAGCATGCCGAGAAGCCGGTCGCGGGCCGTGCCGCTTGCAAGCAATTCGGCAACGTCGACATGCGGCGCGTTCGACCAGCCGCCGAGGCCGAATTCGACGCAGGCGAACCCGAGTTCGGCGACGCGGTCGAGGCACGCTTCCAGCGAGAGCGCCGCGAAGCCGTCGGTGTTCAGGCCGATTTTCATCTGTTTCCCTCCGGATCGACGCGATCGCCGTTAATCCGCGTGCGAAACCTTCACAGGCCCGCCGGTATCCGCAGCCATCTGGATCGCGTCGAGAATTTGCGCAGCGCGCAGTCCATCGAGCGTCGACCCATTCTGCATCGGACGGTTCTCGGCGATCGCTTCAAGAAACTCGTGGATCATGAATCCGAAGACTTCCGCATAGCCGATCGCCACGCCGTCATGGGGAACAGGGAGCAGTTCGGCATAGGGAAGGGCCGGGTTGTTCGCGACCAACGCAAAGGGCGATTGTCCGCTGCCGTCGAAACGCGCAATCTCGTAATGGGCCGGCAGGCGGGAATTGTAGCGCAGCGCACCCCGCGTCCCGGTGATCGTGAAGGAAAGCGTATTGCCCATGCCGACCGCCACCCGGCTCGCCAGGAACATGCCCTGGCAGCCGTTTTTGAAGCGAAGCAGGGCGGACATGACATCGTCGTTGTCAACGGGCCTCGTTTCGGGGCTGAGCGCAACCTTGTCGTGGCCGATGCCGGCGGCTGCCGGCAGAAAGCGCTCCTTGACGGAAATCGTACCGATGGCGCCGGCGACCTCGGAGACTTCTCCGCAAAGAAAGCGGGCGGTGTCGATCGCGTGGGTTCCGAGATCGAGCAACGCACCGGCGCCGGCGCGGCTCTTCTCGTACCGCCAGCTGTGCGGCAGGTTGGGATCGGCGGCATAGTCGCTTTCGTACTGGACCAGAAGGTTGACGAGATCGCCGATTTCTCCGGCGGCGATCATGTCGCGTATCGCGGCAACGGCCGGAATGCGCCGGTAGTTGAAGACCGTCGCGGAAACGACCGGCGATGCCGTCGCGGCGCGATGGATGCGCAGCGCCTCCTCGGCGTTGAGGGCAAGCGGCTTTTCGCAGAGAACGTGCTTTCCGGCAGCAATCGCCGCAAGCGTCACCTCCGCATGCAGCGCGTTCGGCAGGCAGACACTGACGATCCCGATTTCAGGGTCGGCGAGAACCGCGTCGAGATCGGTTTCCGTCTTTTCGAAGCCCCAGGTCGCGGCGAGGCGGCTGGCCAGCGCCTCATTGGCGTCGCAGACGGTTGCAAGGCGAAGACCGGCAATGCGGTTCTTGAAGCGCGGCAGATTCGTCCGGTAGCCGAACGCATGGGCTGCACCGATCATGCCGGCGCCGATGACGGCGATGGCCTTTCCTTCCATTCTTCCCTCCCAAGGAGGTGTGGCAGAGCCGTGAAATCAGCCTATGAGAGCGCCTACTGCATCTATCCCTAAATCGTAGCCGATTTAAGGATAAAAACATGCAGCAATACAAAGTGCTACGGCGACTTTTGTGCGCCTGAAACGACGCGCGGTGCCGTCAAGAATCTTGTTGCTTCGGTTCCGCAACGAACCAGAGATAGTAGGGGTTGTTCGGGTCGACGCGCAGCAGCAGCTCCATGTCGCGCGCCCATTCCGCGCGATAGCCGGAATAGGCATTGAGCGAGGCCTGGTAGAAGAGCAGCAGGCGGTTTTGCGATTCCATGATCGCCTCGGCGAGCGTCGGATCGGCGCCGATAACCGGCGGGGCGGTTCTGAGTTCAATGAGTGTCGGCAGCGTGCGCTGCAATTCGTCCGGTCGGACCCAGGCGGCATATTCGATCCGGGGCCGGTCGTCGGTCACCGGCAGCGCGGTCGCCGCATAGCGCTCGAGGCCCGAGTGGTCGGTCATCCAGGTGGCGAGGAGATCGGCCGGTCCGGCAATGCCGACTTCGTGCAGTGCAGCGGCGACTGTGGGTTGTTCCATGCGCGCGGAGATCCGCGCGGCGTCGAGCGTCTGGGGTTCGACCGTGCCGACCAGCAGCATCTCGTGAAGTTCGGTCGACCAGAGGGAGGCGTGCGGAAAGACGTCGAGGAAGCTGCGCACCAGCGCGCGCGTGTCCTCGTCGTTCTGGGTCGCCAGCGGCAGCCATTGTGCAACGATACCGCTTGCCGCGAGATGCGCCCGCGCCAGCCGGTAGAAATCCGAGGAGTAGAGATTGACGACGCCGGCGGCCGAAGGCGGCGGCGGCTCGAGCGTGATGAGATCGTAGCGTTCGGCACTGCTCAGGAGCTCGCGTCGGCCGTCGCGCAGCCGGACGTCCAGCCGGCGGTCGTTTACCGCATCGTTGTTGCCCGTGAAGAGGGTCGCGGCGCGCACCACCGAGGGCAGGAGTTCGGCGGCGACACGCCGTTCAAGGCCGGGGTAGGAAAGCAGCGACCCGGCGGTGATGCCGGTGCCCAGGCCGATGACGAGCGCTGACTTCGGCTCGCTCTGGTGGATGATCAAGGGCAGGAGTGCCTGGAGCCGCATGTAACGCAGCGACGGCATGGCGTCGCCGGTGTTGGAAACGCCCTGGATGTAGAGGCGGCGGAACCGTTTGTCCGCTTGCCCCTGTTCTATCACTGCGACGGTGGCTCCGAGGCCTTCCTCATAGGAAACGATCGAGCCCCGCGAGGCCGTCAATAGCGTCGCCAGCCGATCCGGCGGCACGGTCGCGGCTGTGATCAGCGCGATCACGCCGAGCGTCGCTGTTGCTGCGCGCAGGCCCGTCGTCGCAGCTGGCCGTCCCCGCCAGATCGCCGCGACGCCGATCGCCGCGGCGAGCGTCGCCAGAACGGAAAAGCTGCGGATGATACCGAGATTGGGAATCAGCAGGAAACCGGTTCCGATGGTGCCGACGATGCCGCCGAGCGTGTTGACGGCGATCACGCGGCCCGTGTCGCGCCCGACATGCGCCGGGTCGACCGCAAGCCTGAGGGCGACGGGAAAGGCCGCTCCGAGCAGCAGCGTCGGCAGAAAGACAATCGTGATGGCTGCGACCAGAAAGCGCGCGCACATGCCGGCAAAGATGCTGCCGGTCAGGCCTGCGACAGCCCCTTCCGTCGCCGTCTGCCAGACGGTGAGCCAGGGGCCGAGAACGGCCAGTTCCGCGAGCGCGATGAGACCCGCCGCCGTGATCAGCAGAGCGAAGGCCGCCCACGGATCGGCGAGCCGGTCGGTGCGGCGCGCGAAAAGAGCGGCGCCCAAGGCGAGGCCCGCGAGATAGGTCGCGAGCACGACCGAAAAGGCAAAACTGCGGGTGGAGATGAACTGGACGATCGCCTGCGACCACGCTACCTCGTAGCCAAGGGCGACGCCGCCCGCTACCCCATAAAGCACGAGAGCCAGGCGAGACCCGCCCCCACCGGAGTTGGCGACCTCGACGACGGACCGTGCGGGCGCGCCGAACAACCGTCCGCCGACGAGCGCGATTGCGGACGCGAGCAGGCCGAGACCGGCCGCCGCATGCCCGGTGCCCCGGACACCGAGGGTGGGAACAAGGAGGAACGAGACCGCCAGACAGCCGGCGATGGCGCCAAGCGTATTGGCCGCATAGAGCCGACCGCCCTTCGAGCCGACTCCGTCCCGGGCGGGCTCAAGCACGCGTAACAGCACCGGCAGCGTGCCGCCCATCAGCATAGCGGGTGCCGCGACCAGGAGCGTCAGCAGCAGCCAGGCGACGGGAGCGCTTCGATCTTCGAGGAAGACGAAAAGAGGTGCGACATGCGCAAGGGCGAAGGTAACCGCAAGCCCGAGAAGCGCCACGCCCGCTTCGAGCAACGCATAGAGGATGAGCGGCCGCGCCACGCGATCGCCGAGGCGGCCGATGAGGAAGCTGCCGAGTGCGAGGCCGAGAAAGAAGGCGCTGACACCTGTGCTGACGGCATAGACGTCGATGCCCGTGACCAGCGAAAGCTCCTTGATCCACAGCACCTGGAAGATCAGCGCAGCGGCGCCGGAGAGAAACAGCATCACGCCGGCGATGATCGCACCCTGCGCGCGTGCCCGCTCTCGCATGGCGTCATCTCGCTTCCGGGACGTGGCGTCGATCGCCTGCGCGGCGGGGATGTTCTTCATCGTCGCTCCGGCCATTGGTGAACGACTGTATGTTTCCTTAAGTCGCATCCGATTTAAGGACAAAAACATGCAGCATTCAAAGCACTACAGCGTCCTTGCGCGTCTGATTAGGCGCGGCGCTGCAGTGACGGCGCGCCGCATGGTTCGGCGCGCCGGTATTTCTGACTATTGAGCCGGCCGCGCCTTGCTCATGATCTCATCGATTTTCTGGTGAACACTCTCCTCCACCTGATCGATGCTGAAACTCGCGGGCTTCTGGCTCGGAGGATACTCGACAAAGGTTTCCAGGAAGCCAGCGGCCCTGATGGTCGCGTCGGCAAAGAGGTAGGCGTTCTTCGTGCGCCAGTCGTTATACTGATCCGAAACGATATCGGCGCGCTCATAGGGATCCATGCGCAGGTTGAAGATCTTTGGAACGCGCAGGCATGTGAACGGCTCCTGCCAGACATCGAAGCCGCCGGGCTTTTGCATTTCGCAGAACACGGCCTTCCAGTTATCCCAGCGCATGCCCACAAGCTTGGCGTCGTCGTTGAAGTAGAAGAACTCGCTGCGGGCGCTCTTCGGCTGTTCACCAAGCAGGTAGGGGAGCTGGTTGTAGCCGTCGAGATGCACCTTGAAGGTCTTGCCGCCGACGTCGGCGCCCTCCAGCAACCGCTCCTTGATGGAGGTGTCGCCGGCGGCGGCAAGCAGCGTCGGGAACCAGTCGAGACCCGAGAACATCTCGTTGCTGACGGTGCCCGGCTTGACCTTGCCAGGCCAACGGATGATCGCCGGCACGCGGAAGGCGCCTTCCCAGTTGGAGTCTTTTTCACTGCGGAAGGGCGTCGTCGCCGCATCCGGCCAGGAGAACTGGTTCGGGCCGTTGTCGGTCGTATAGACGACGATCGTGTTGTCGGCGATCTTCAATTCGTCGAGCAGGTTCAGAAGTTTGCCGACATCGTTGTCATGCTCGATCATGCCGTCGGCATAGTCGTTGCCGGGCATGCCGCTCTGGCCCTGATATTCCGGCCGGATATGGGTGAAGAGGTGCATGCGTGTCGTGTTCATCCAGGTGAAGAAGGGCTTCTTCTCCTGGACCTGTTTCTTGATGTACTCCATCGCGGCAGATGTCGTCTCGTCGTCGATCGTTTCCATGCGCTTGGTGTTGAGCGCACCGGTGTCCTGAACCTTGCCGTCGGCGAAGGAATGCAGCACGCCGCGCGGCGAGTAGCTTTTCAGGAAGGTCGGATCATTCTTCGGCCAATAGGGCCGCTCCGGCTCTTCTTCAGCGTTGAGATGGTAGAGGTTGCCGAAGAACTCGTCGAAGCCATGGGCCGTCGGCAGGAAGCGGTCCTGGTCGCCCAGATGGTTCTTGCCGAATTGCCCAGTCGCATAACCCAGCGGTTTCAGCGCCTGGGCAATGGTGATATCGCGGTCCTGGATGCCGACGGGTGCGCCCGGTACGCCAACCTTGGACATGCCGGTCCTGAGCACCGTCTGACCTGTGATGAAGGTCGAGCGTCCGGCGGTGCAGCTGTTCTCCGCATAATAATCGGTGAACATCATGCCTTCATTGGCGAGGCGGTCGATGTTCGGCGTCCTGTAGCCCATCACGCCGAACGAATAGGCGCTGATGTTCGTCTGACCGATATCGTCGCCGAAGATAACCAGAATGTTGGGTTTCGCGGCGTCCTGCGCGAGGGCAGGGCCGGCCGACATGGAAATCGTCGAGGCCAGCACCGTTCCGGCAAGCGCCAGCGCTTTAGGCTTCAACGCCCCGGCCGCGGGAGCGGCCAACAGGCTACACGCCCTCTTCAAATCGATAGTCATAATATGTCTCCCCTGAGACCACCGTGGTTTGCCGGAACCGGCAAACGCAGTTTCAGTATTGGCCCGGGAAATGTGCGCGCGAACGCCTGCGACGATAAGTACGTAACGGTTACGAAGACCGTTCGCGGCGTGCTTAACCCTGCAATGGCAGGCGATTTACGGGTCGGGCGAAATCCGGGTTGAGCGGCGGCAGTGCCGCGGGTCTGGCGGTCGCGCTCGGGCCGGAGCGCAACCAGTTCCGGCGGGCGTTCCTGAGCCCGCTCCGCAGCGCTCCGAAATCAGTCTTCTTCCGACCCTCGGACGGCTTGCCGTAGAGGAGCCTTTGGTGCTCGGCGAAGAGGCGCTGCGTCGCCGCATCCGCGAAGCGGTCGAGCCAGCGCGAAAGCGGCGCGTTGCCGGTCTTCCGTGACCAGGCATCAAGCGTTCGGCCAAGGCGCGTCAGATCGTGGTCCCGGCAAGCCTGCTCGATGCGCCGGAAATATTCCCGCTCCGAGTCGAGGCGGTGGCGATGCCAGGCCTCGCCCCAGGACTCTACGCGGTTGAGCAGGCGGGCAGCCAGCCAGATGAGTGCGGCGGCAATAACCGTCGCGGCGCCGACGCCGGCCCACAACTGCCAATCGAATGGGGGCTTCTGCGGCTCCGGCGCTGGCGGACCAAGCGCCGTGTCGACCGTCGGCGCGGCGGCGACAGTGACCGCGACCATCGGCGCTTCCGCCTGCTCAATGTTTCCCGTTTGAGGATCGAACCATTCGACGTCGATCGCCGGGAGCCGATAGGATCCGGCTTGCGCGAAGACATAGGTTGCCGCGTCCTTGCGAATCCCGGCCACGGGCTCTCCTCGGGGCGTTCGTTCCTCCGAAAGCGCCGGGTCGTGGACATAGACCCGAGCGCCCACCGGCGATCCGAAGTTCGGTTCCGGAATCATCATGGCATCGAGCCCCTCGGCCCGCACAGTGATGGTTCTCACCAGTGCATCGCCCGCATGCAGGCCGCTCGCATCACGGTCGAGCGCCTGGTCGACGGTGACTTTCACGGCGGTCACGCCGGCCTCGCCGCCGGCGCCGCCCGGCGCGGCCTCAACGGTAAACTTGAGCGGCGGAAGCGTGACCTTGCCCTCGGTGAGCTGGCCCGGCACGGCGGCGTAGCCGAAGGGAATTTCGGCCGGCGGCAAGGTATAGTCCCCGGCGGTCTGAGGCGTCACGACATAGCTCTTGCGGATACCCGAAAAGCTCTCTCCGTTCACGGTTTCGTTGAGGTTCATTCCACGTCCGTCGGGGATCGTCACCACAGCGCCGGAAAGATCGAACAGCGGAAACTGCGGCGGGGCGAGGAAGTAGTTGGGAACGAAGACATCGACGTCGATATGGACTTCCTGGCCGGTATAGAGCGTGCCCTTCGTCGCGAGCGTCGCGCGGGCGAAGGGATCGGCGGCAGCGGCCGGACCCGCGGGCATCAACAAGCAGGCCAGAAGGGCGAGCATCAAAGCGGAGACACCCGTCACGACCCGGATCATGGCGCACCCTCCTTCGCCTCGATGGCGAACTTTCGGGCGAGCAGGTCGGCCGGTGACACCTGGATGTTGCGCATCCACATGTCAGCGGTCTGCTCGCCAGCCTGCACCGTGCCCTCCTTGCCTTTTTCGCCCTTCTCGTCGATCTGGACCTGGTCGGGAGGCAGGTCCGCCCCCTGTTCTTGCTGCTCGTCCTCTTCCTGCTTCTCCTTTTGCTTGTTCCGCCTTTCGGCGAGCGCCAGATTTGCCTTTGCCTCCGCCCAATCGGGGCGCAGCTTCAGGGCCTGCCCATAGGCGGCGACAGCCTCCTTCGGCTTGTCGAGATGCATCAGCGCGTTGCCCTGGTTGTAGTAGCTCTCGGCCGTGTCCTCCTGGGCGAAGGCGTCGATTGCATCCTGGAAACGCCCGGCGCGGTAGAGCGCGACGCCACGCCAGGCAGGATCGGCAAAATGCTCGGCCGCACGCTGGAAGTCTCCGCGTTCGAATGCGCGGCGGCCCCGTTGGTCCGGCGTGAACCACAGGTCGCTGAAGCGGCTCTCGGCAGCCTCGGCCTTGCTGCCGGCAAGGGCCAATCCCGCAACCAGCAGGAAGCCGGCCCAGCGCACCGTCCAGCCGCGCCGGAACCAGAGCGCTGCGAAAAGGGCGATCGGGATTGTCAGCCACCAGCCGGCATCGCGCCAGCGGGTCTGTCCCTCCGCTATCTTCTGCGCGAAAGCAGATTGGATGCGCCGGGCGATCCAGCGGACATCGCTGTCGTCGAGCGTCACGGTCGCGACCTGAACGTTCGCGCCGTTCTGCAGCGCCTTGAGCGCATCGATATCGAGGCTCGCGCGGACACGCGCGCCGGACGCATCGGTGAGATAGCCGCCGCCGGCCGTCTTGACCGGACCGCCCTCCGCCGTGCCGACCGCGAGCACGATCACATCGTTGCGGCCGCGATATTGCTCGAAAGCCGCAAACGCCTTGCGTTCGACGCCGTCGGTCAAAAAGAGGATCGTGCCCGGAACGGTCTCGTTGGCGAGGCCAGCTTCGACGGCCCGAAGCGCCTTCGCCGTGTCCTTGCCCTCAACCGGCATGATGCCCGGTGAAAGCGCAGCAAGGTAGGTTCTGACGAGGGCGGCGTCGTCGGTCAAAGGCAGCACCATGTGGGCCGAACCGGCATAGGCGAAGAGTGCCGTGCGCGCGCCTTTTCTGAGATCGAGAATGTCCTGCACCTTCAGCTTGGCGCGCTCAAGCCGCGTCGGCGAGACATCCGTCGCATACATCGTCGCGGTGAGATCGATCGCAATCGCAAGCGGTGCCGTATCCTCGACGAAAGGCGGGCGCTCGCGCTCCCAGGTGGGGCCGGCCGCCGCAATTGCTGCGACGGCGATCAGCGCGGCGGTCAGGTGTACGGGGCGAAAGCGATGCGAGCCGCCGCGATCGATCAACAGGTGGTCAAGCAGGTGCGGCGCAATCATTCCTTCCCAGCGCGAGCGCATATCGGTGCGGCGGCCGATCAGCCGGATGAGGGGCGGCGCGGCAAGCAGGGCGAGAAGCCACCAGGGTCTGAGGAAGTGGAAGTCAGCAATCATCTGCCAACCTCGCTTTCCCGGCGCGCTGCGCCTCTTGATGAAAGCAGCCACATGATGGCGTGATAGGCGACGACGATGAGCAGTGATGCGCCCAGCGGATAGTAGAACAGTTCGATGCGCGGCCGCCAGGAAAGCGTCTTCTGATTAGCCGGCGTCAGCTGGTCGAGCAGCCCGTAAATGGTTTCGAGCCCGACCTGATCCTGTCCGAAGAAGTAGTGGCCGCCCGTCCTCGTTGCGATCTGCTGGAGCGCGGCGGTGTCGAGCTTCTGCTCGCCCTCGGCATGGGGATCGCCGATCCCGACCGCATGGATCGTGATGTGGCGCTGTCCGGCGATGTCGGCCGCCTTGTCCGGCGGCATCTTGCTGGCGGTATCGTTGCCATCGGTCAAGAGAATGAGGACCTTGTCGGGTGCTTGGCTCTGGTCGAACATCTTAATGGCGAGGCCGATGGCGTCGCCGAGCGCTGTGCGAGAGCCGGCCATGCCGGGCAGGCTATCGGCAAGTATCGCCTTGACCGTCCGGTGGTCGAGCGTGAAGGGCACAAGCGGATAGGGGGCATCGCCGAAGGCAATGAGGCCAAGGCGATCGCTCGGCCTGCGGCCGATGAAGTCGGCGACCACCTTGTGAACCGCATCGACGCGGGCCTCAAGGGTTCCGTCGGGATCGCGGAAATCGCGAGTGTCCATCGACTGGGAGAGGTCGATTGCAAGCATCAGATCGCGCTGCGGCTCGGTCTTCTCGATCGGCGGCTCGATGAACTGCGGGCGCGCCAGCGCCAACACGATCAGCCCCCAGCAAACGGGTGCGATCAGCATCTGCCCGAGATTGGACCGCGGCACCACCGACCCTTCCGTCGCGCCGACTCCGGCCGCCTCGGTAACATCCTTGAAGAAGGGGATGCGGACGGCCGGCGTTTGCTCACGGTAAGGCGGTAGAAGCCACCAGACGAGGAACGGCAGCGGCAGAAGCAAGAGCAGCCAGGGATAGTCAAGCACGTACATCGTGGCCCTCGATCCATTGCCTGGCCGCGGCCGCATAGGCTCGCGCCCTCTTCTCGTCGGTCAGCCGCAGCGTGTCCTCGCCACGATATTCCGCCTCCTCGAAGAACCGGGCGAATTCAGGCGAAAGGCCCGCTCCGCCGGAGCGCGCGTCAAGAAAACTGACCCAGAGCGGTCCATTCAGATCCGCGACGGTTTCGCGAGGCCAGGCGGCGAGCGCCACGCGTTTCAAGAGGGGAGGCAGTGCGGCAAGCGCCATGCCGCGTGTCGAGGGGTCGGCGAGACGCCGTTCGATCGCGGCGAGCTCGGACAGTGCCTCGCGGCGATAGCGATTGGCGGCGCGCCGGCGGAACCACAGCGATAACGCCGTGGCGACAGCCAAGACGATGATGGCGCCAAGCACACCCCAAGCCCATGTCTGCGGCAGCATTGAGACCGGCGCCGGCAGCGCGACGTCCGCCAGACCCCGCAACGTTGCCGCAAGGGCAGGATCGGTTGTGACGGGGATGCTGGGTTCCATTGCTATCGCCTCCGTTGCCGCCATCCGAGCTGCCCGAGAAGACGGCGGAGCTGGGGTGCGACCTCTTCGGCGGCCGAGAGCGGCAGCATCGGCAGGCCCATTTCCTGCTGCCAGGCGCGGAGTGCCCGGCCGCGCTTGCGGGCGAAGCTGTCGATCGCTTCGCGCACGTTTCCGCGGCCGAGTTGCAGCTCCGCCTGGAGCGCGCCGCCGCTGACGACGAGGTCGCCCTTGCGTGGCAGTTCGAGCAGGAATGGATCGTAGATCAGAATGACAACGACATCGTTGTGCATTGACAGATTGAGCAGCATCTCGCGCGTGTCGAGGCCATAGCCGTCGAAGTCGCTGATCACGATGACGAGGTGATCATGCTTGGCAATGGCGGCGACGGTCGAAAGAACGAGATCGAGCTGGTCCGCTCCCCGAGCAGTTTCGGACGCAGCATGAAGCGACGCGTTGTGCCTGGCGATCGCGTTCGCAAAGCGGATGACGGCCTCGCGGCTGCGGTGGGGACGGATCTCGTCGACCGCTTCGTCACCGAAGACGAAGCCACCGACGCGGTCGCCAAGCGCCATGACCCGCCAGGCGCAAAGCGCCGCGGTCTGTGCCGCTGCCACGGATTTCATCGCGCGGCGGCTGCCGAAGAACATGTTCATTCGCTGGTCGACGACGACCAGCGCCGGCCGGTCCTTCTCCTCGTCGTAGACACGGACGGCTGGCCTGCCGGTGCGGGCCGTCACGCGCCAGTCGATCGTGCGGATGTCGTCGCCGGGCAGATAGTCGCGCAACTCCTCGAAAGAGAGACCGCGCCCGCGCATGCGCGATTCATGGCGTCCGGCGAGCAGGCGGCGAACAGGTGCCTTGCGCAGGAAAGCCAGATCGCAGGCGGTCGCTTCCAGCCCGATCAGTTCGTCGATCGAGGTGTAGACGCCCGAACCCGCTTCACTGCGCGTCCGCGTGATGCCTTTCGATCGGGCAAAAGCAGGTATGGATATGCCCATTGGGATTCTCCCATCCTGGATCAGGTAAAGTCAGAGCGGGATGCAGGCGGAAAACCGCACACACGTTTCCTTATCCTGCTCTATGCAACCGCCACCTGCTCAACGATCCTGTCGATGACCTGGTTGGCGGAAATGCCGCCGGCATGCGCCTCGTAGGAGAGCACGAGGCGGTGCCGGAAGACGTCGTGGACGGTGGCCTGCACATCGTCCGGGGTCACGAAGTCGCGCCCCTTCAGCCAGGCATGTGCGCGTGACACCTTGTCGAGGCCGATGACGCCGCGCGGGCTGACCCCGACCTGGATCCATTTGCTAAGCTCGCTGTCGAGCTTGTCCGGATAGCGTGTCGCCATCACCAGGGCGACGATGTAGTTTTCGATCGCCTCCGACACGGTGAGGGCGGAAATCTCTTCGCGGGCGGCGAAGACGGCATCCTGCGCGAGCTTCTGCATCGCGTGGCCGTTGCCCTTTGTCGCTGTCTCCTCGGAACGCACCAGCCGCATGATGTCGGCTTCCGACTTCGCGTCCGGATAGTCGACCTGCACATGCATCAGGAACCGGTCGAGCTGCGCTTCGGGGAGCGGATAGGTTCCCTCCTGTTCGATCGGGTTCTGGGTCGCCATCACCAGGAAGAGATCGGGCAGGCCGTGGCTCTTGCCGCCGATGGTGACCTGCCGCTCCTCCATCGCCTCGAGCAATGCCGATTGCACCTTCGCCGGCGCGCGATTGACCTCGTCGGCAAGCACCAGGTTGGCGAAGACCGGCCCCTCCTGGAAGCGGAACTCCCCTTTGCCACCTTCGGTGAAATAGACCTCGGAGCCGGTGATGTCGGCCGGCAGGAGGTCGGGTGTGAACTGGATGCGCGACAGCCTGGCATCGAGATTCTTCGCCATGCTCTTGATCGCGCGTGTCTTGGCGAGGCCAGGCAGTCCTTCGACGAGCAGGTGGCCGTTGCTGATGAGACCGAGCAGCAGACGCTCGATCATGCCTTGCTGACCGATGATCGCCGCGCCGATCCGCTTGCCGAGTTGCTCGATGTCGTCGCGCGCACCCATCAGACTATGCCCCTTCGTCCAATTGCCACCGGTTTTGCTTTCATTATCTTAGAGCTTAGCGAGCCGAGAACGGATCGGAAGAACGTAACAGTAACGAAGGCCGGGGGAACGTTCAATTTTGGGCATTCGGTCAGTCGCTCCTGACCTTCGTAACCGTAACGTACTTGGAGGGCAGGCGATCGCGCGTAGAGTAAGAGTGGTGAGGTCGGACTATCTGCTGCAAGGTCGATGAGGTAACGCATGAACATTCCGCTCAATCGATCGGCGGGCGATGAATCGCCGATGGCGATCGCTGCCCGCGAACAGGTCTGGATCGAAGGCGGCACTTTCGTCATGGGATCGGACCGCCACTACCCTGAAGAGGCCCCGGCGCATCCGGTGAAGGTGGGTGGATTCTGGATCGACGTCGCGCCGGTTACCAACCGGCAGTTCGCCGAATTCGTCGAGGCGACCGGCTATGTGACGCTGGCCGAAAGACCGTCCGACCCGAACGACTATCCGGGCGCGCCGGCGCATATGTTGAAAGCCGGATCGGTCGTTTTCGATCCGCCGAAGCGGATAACCGGCCGCGATCATTCGCAATGGTGGAATTTCAAGTTCGGCGCCAACTGGCGACGGCCCTATGGGGGCTTGAGCAATCTGCGTGGAAAACTCGACCACCCGGTCGTTCAGGTCGCCTATGCCGACGCCAAGGCCTATGCGGCCTGGGCGGGCAAGGATCTGCCGACCGAAGCCGAATGGGAGTTTGCCGCCAAGGGCGGCCTCGAAGGCGCGGAATTCGCCTGGGGCGATGAACTTGTCCCGGACGGCCGGTTCATGGCCAATACCTGGCACGGTGCGTTCCCGACCGAAAATCTCAAGCCCAACGGCTTCGAGCGAACGTCGCCGGTCGGCAGCTTTCCGCCGAACGGCTACGGGCTCTACGACATGATCGGCAATGTCTGGGAATGGACGAGCGACTACTGGTCCTCCGCTCATCCCACACCGGCGCAAAAGGCCTGCTGCATCCCCGCCAATCCGCGCGGAGGCAGCGCGGAAGAAAGCTTCGACCCGACGCAACCGAAGATCCGCATCGCCAGGCGGGCGGTCAAGGGCGGATCGCACCTCTGTGCGCCCAACTATTGCCGGCGTTACCGGCCGGCGGCGCGCCACGCACAGGAAGAGAACTCGGCGACCACCCATATCGGGTTCCGCTGCGTCCGACGGTCGTAACGCCGGTTCCCGAACGCGCAATTCACTCGAGGAGAACTCACCATGATCGCAGATGCCAGATCGGGAATGTCGGCTGTCGCGACCGCCTCCATCGGTGATCGTCGGGCGCCGCTTCTCGCGACCTTTTTTGCACTGCTGGCGCTGGTGCTTGTCATGCCGGCGGCGCTCGCGGCGGATGCTGCCCCCGCTAATCTGCCTTCATGGAACGACGGCGACGTGAAGTCGGCGATCGTCGATTTCGTCACGCGCGTGACGACGGAGGGCGGGCCCGATTACGTCGCCGTGCCCGACCGCATCGCCGTCTTCGACAATGACGGCACCCTTTGGACGGAGCAGCCCGCCTATTTCCAGGCGTTGTTCATCAACGATCGCGTCAGGGCGCTGGCACCCGAACATCCCGACTGGAAGGAGAAGGAGCCCTTTGCCTCGCTTTTGAAAGGCGACGTGGCCGGCGTCGCCGCATCCGGCGAGAAGGGGTTGGTCGAACTCGCCATGGCGACCCATGCCGGCGTGACGACGGAGGAATTCAACAAGATCGTCAGCGACTGGTTCGCTACGGCCAGACACCCGCGCTTCGATCGGCCGTATAACGAGATCACCTTTCTGCCGATGCGGGAACTTCTCGACTACCTCAGGGCGAACGGCTTCAAGACCGTCTCGGGCGGCGGAATCGAATTCATGCGGCCGATGACGGAACAGATGTACGGGATTCCGCCCGAGCAGGTCATCGGCAGCAGCATCACGACCAAGTACGAACTCGAGGGCGATACGCCGGTGCTGATGCGTGAACCGACGATCGATTTCATCGACGACGGTCCCGGCAAGCCTGTCGGCATCAACAAGTTCATCGGCCGGCGTCCGATCTTCGCCGCCGGCAATTCCGACGGCGACTACGAAATGCTTCGCTGGGTGACGTCGGCCCCCAGAGCCCGCTTCGGGCTGATCGTGCATCACACCGACGGCGAACGCGAGTGGGCCTATGACCGCCAGTCGCATGTCGGCAAGCTGGACAAGGCTTTGACCGAGGCTCCTGAGCGCGGCTGGCAACTGGTCGACATGAAAGCCGACTGGAACCGCGTATACGCATTCGAGAAATAGGACGGCCGCGCGCCTTCTCCAATCCGGACCGGGCTCTTTTACAGCGCGTGCTTTGCAGGGGTAGCGGCGATCGGCTGAGATCCTGTCGAGGGAGGATCGCCATTGCCATCCATCCCGTTCGCAACCATCTCCTCCTTTTTGCCCCGCCATATGCGAGGCGCGCGCCCTCCAGCACCGTCGTGGCCGGACCCGTTTGCATCTGCGTTACCGTTACGTACTTCCATGCGGACCGTTGCATCGGCCATCATCTGTCTCTCGGAGACCCCTTGGCATCTCGATTTGAATCGTGTGTCGGCATCCCTCGATCCGACACGGCCTTCCGGCGACCGGTGCGCGCTCAGGATCGCGCCTACCGGACACGCGGCGTGTGCCAGGAACTCGGGACAACGCGAACGCGGCGCAGCTTGGTAGATGCCAATGTCCGGCGAACACAGACAGCGAGGATTGCTGAAGCTGATGCTGAAGTTGCCCGTGCTCCGGGGCCAGCTCCAGTTGCTGAGCGCGAAGGATTCGTCGCTTCATAGTCTCTGCGAAGCCTATGACGAAGCGACTTCCATGCTCGACCGGGAGCGCAGTGGCCAATTGCAGGACAAGGCCGTCCTTGCGGAATACGAGCTGATCTGCCGTGAAATCGAGGAGGAGGTCATCGCGATCTGTCTCTTCAATGAAGATCAGGACACGCCCAGGGCCTGAGCGGTGATGACCGCCTGCGGCAGAAGCGGGATGCCGGCTTCCCCGCGGTGGCGACATCGTCGTTTCATGTATTCAACATGATGTGATCGCGAAACGTCCTGATCTTTATCAAGAATCCGCTTCCCGTTCTGGTAGTAACGGTCTAATGTTCTTTCCGCAATTGCACTCCCTTGCCGTTTGTCAAACAACCGGATGGAAGCAATGGACGCCGGAGAAGACAGCGAACACGCCGCGCAGTGCATGGTTGCCGAGAGCGACGTGCGCGTCGAGACCGAGCGACTGCTGGACGACGCTCGGTTTCACGCGACGGAGCGCCACCGGAAGCTTCTGAAATATCTCGTCGACGAGTTTCTTGCCGGCCGCTCGGCGACTGTAAAGGCCTATTCCATCGCGGTCGATGTCTTCGGTCGGCCCAGTTCGTTCGACCCGAATGTCGACCCGATCGTTCGCGTTGAGGTCTCCCGCCTGCGCGCGGCGTTGGATCGATATTATGAAACCGTGGGCCAACAGGCGCCGCTCAGGATCGAGCTTCCGCGCGGCAACTACAGACCGCGGTTCATCGCGCTTTCGGGACCGGGGGGATCGGTGCAACTAGAGGATGCGCCGTCGTTCGAGCCCGGGGCGCAGGATGAAGCACAGGAGGCGCCCGCGCAACGACCGAGGACCATCCGCCCGGGCCTCTTCGCCGCCTGCGCCGGCCTCACGGTCACGGCTCTCGCCGCGGTCTATGGCATCGCCACGGGGCATCTCGGCTGGCCGCCTGCGCTTTCCGTGAAACCGACGATCATCGTCGATGTACGGAGCGAGCCCACGGCGGCGTCGGCTGCGCAGGGGCTCGAAGAGTCGCTCGTGCACGCGCTCTCGCAATTCTCCACGGTCAGGACGTTCACGCAGCCGCGGCAGGCGGATGTGGATACGGCAGCGATCACCGGAGACATATCGGCCGGCCGTCCGCTGCCGCCGAAGAGCAACGTCTACCGGCTTTCGGTGAGCTATGGCGACGCGGCCGGTTCCGGCGGTTTCTCCTGGCAGGTTATCGACATGCAGACCAATGAAACGCTGCGGTCAGGCGTCGCCGAAGCCGAGAGCGGAAACAGCGAGGCGGCCGGGGAGCACCAGGATGTCGTCGTCAAGCTCGCCCGCGCGCTCGCCGGCGATCAGGGAATCGTCACCAGCCTCGAAGCCGCAC
Source organism: Sinorhizobium chiapasense (assembly GCF_036488675.1). Lineage (NCBI taxonomy): Bacteria > Pseudomonadati > Pseudomonadota > Alphaproteobacteria > Hyphomicrobiales > Rhizobiaceae > Sinorhizobium > Sinorhizobium chiapasense. The sequence goes on along the minus strand of NZ_CP133152.1, from coordinate 1,482,561 downwards.
GTCAGCTCACCAACCCTTCGCTTGGCTATGGCTGCGTGCTGCTTGCCGACACTGCGCTTGCGCGCGCCGACCGCGAAAGCATGGTTGCGGCACGAACTTGCCTCGAGCGGTCGCTGACCTACCAGGAAAACGATGCCGAGGTTCTGGCAAGCCTCGCCACGGTTCTCGTCGCGGGAGCGACGGGCAATTCCTCGGTCGCCACCGAGAGGGCGCTGAAGCTGGCAGACAGGGCAACGGCACTCGCCCCGCAGTCCAGTCAGAGCTATGCGGCGCAGATGATGGCGCGCTTTGCCGCCGGCGAAACCGAGGCCGCTTTTCTTTCCGGCCGACGCGCCGCGTCGCTGAACCCGCTGGATGACTCCGTCCTCGCCAGGCTCGGTTACCTGTTGTTCGTCAGCGGCGAGTGGCAGGAAGGTGTGAAGCTTGCGCGCTCTGCCGGGCAGAACAAGGAATATGTCCAGCGCGCCGCGGTGCTGACGCTGGCATTGGAAGACTACAGAATTGGCAACTACGACGAGGCGCTGCGGCGGGTCCGCCAACTGGCGAGCCCGTCGGATACTATGGTCAACATCCTGAGGATCGCGGCCGCAGGGCAACTGGGCCTTCAGGAGGAGGCGACCGATGCCATGGAGGAACTGCGCGGCCGTGTCGAAAGATTCGAGTCCGTCTTGCGCCGGCAGATGTGGGCGCAGCATTTCTCTCCCGAGCTCGCGGCGCTGATCGAAGCCGGCTTGCGCAAGGCGGGCGTTCGCTTCTCGAGCGGTTCCTGAGACGACGCTTTGGTGACGCTCGGCAAGGCGATCGGACGCCTGCTCGGCCGCCGGTGCGAGCCGACGGCACCGGGCGAACGCTGCGGCGCGTCTTCCACGACAGGTTGCGGAACGCCTTACCCTTTCGGCAGTTCTGGCCTATATTAGAGAGCGATCACATTTAAGCATTTGGATCGCGTCGGCGCAGAATCATCGCGGTCCAATGGAACTCAGAGGTTGTGGCGGCGAATGTCCCGAATCCTCATCCTGCTCATGGCATTGATATCCGCGTTCGCGTTTCCTGCCGCGTCTGCATCCGGCGCCGAGCGCCTGGCGATGGTCTTGCATGTGAACGGCGCGATCAGCCCCGCGACTGCGGAATATGTGACGCGCGGCCTTGAGCGGGCCGATGCGCGTGGCGTCTCGCTCGTCATATTGCAGATGGACACGCCCGGCGGCCTCGACACGTCGATGCGCGACATCATCCGCGCTATCCTCGATTCTTCCGTACCGGTTGCGAGTTTCGTGGCGCCGAGCGGGGCGAGGGCGGCGAGCGCCGGCACCTATATTCTCTATGCCAGCCATGTCGCGGCGATGGCCCCGGGTACCAATCTGGGTGCCGCGACACCGATTGCAATCGGCGGTGGTCTGTTCGGCGGCGACGAGGGCGACAAGGGTGGTTCCGGCGAGGCTGACAAGCAGAGCGGCGCGAAGCAGCCGGCCAATGCCGGCGAAGCGAAAATGATAAACGATGCGGTCGCCTATATCCGCGGCCTTGCCGAGCTGCGCAACCGCAACGCCGACTGGGGTGAGCGCGCCGTGCGCGAGGCTGCGAGCCTATCGTCGACGGCGGCCGTCCGTGAGAAGGTCATCGATTTCACCGCCGGCAGCATCGAGGATCTGTTGAAGCAGGCGCACGGCCGAACAGTTCGTCTCGGCCAGGCGGATATTCGCCTCGACACCGCGGGGCTCGCCGTCGAGGACGCTCTGCCCGATTGGCGGACCCGCCTCCTGTCTGTGATCACCGATCCGAATGTCGCCCTGCTTCTGATGATCGTCGGCATCTATGGGCTGATCTTCGAGTTTCTGACACCCGGAACGGTCCTGCCTGGCACAGTCGGCGGCATAAGCCTTCTGCTGGGGCTCTATGCACTTGCGGTGCTGCCGGTGAGTTATGCCGGCATCGGACTGATCATCCTCGGCGTGGGGCTGCTGGTGGCCGAGGCCCATGCGCCGTCATTCGGGGCGCTTGGGCTCGGCGGCGGGGTCGCGCTGGTGCTCGGCGCCGCCATCCTGTTCGACACGGACGTGCCGGGTCTGCAGGTCTCCTGGCCGGTCCTCGGTGGCGTCGCCATCGCAAGCCTCGCCTTCAGCGCTCTCGTTGCCCGGCTTGCGTTCATCTCGCGCCGGCACAAGGTCGTCACCGGTGCGGAGCAGATGATCGGCATCTCCGGCACCGTCGATAGCTGGACGGGCGGCACAGGCTACGTCATCGCCCGCGGCGAACGCTGGAAGGCGGTCAGCGGCGAGCCGCTCGCAGCCGGGGAAGACGTGACGGTCATAGACCGTAACGGATTGACGCTGAAAGTCGCGCGCAGCGCGTCGCAAACCTAGCGCATCGGCCCGAAAATCGGAATCGATTTTCGGAAAGCACGATGCGTAGATTCAAAGACTTACAGCGTCCTTTGTGCGTCCTGAAAGACGCACGGCGCTGTAGGGCGATTCCTGGAAAGTGGCAGGGAGAAGGTCATGGACATAGTCGGAAGTCTCGCCCCGTTCATCGCGGCGCTTGTGGTGCTGCTCATCGTCATTGCCTACGCGATCAGGATCCTGCGCGAATATGAACGCGGCGTCATCTTCACGCTGGGCCGGTTCACCGGCGTCAAGGGGCCGGGGCTGATCCTGCTCGTTCCCTATGTCCAGCAGATGGTGAGGGTCGATCTCAGGACGCGGGTGCTCGATGTGCCGAGCCAGGACGTCATTTCCCACGACAACGTTTCGGTCCGCGTCAGCGCGGTCATCTATTTCCGGGTGATCGACGCGGAAAAATCGACGATCCAGGTCGAGGACTTCATGGCGGCGACGAGCCAACTCGCTCAGACGACCTTGCGCTCCGTGCTCGGCAAGCACGACCTTGACGAGATGCTGGCCGAACGCGACAGGCTCAACGACGATATCCAGAAGATACTGGACGTCCAGACAGATGCCTGGGGCATCAAGGTCGCGACCGTCGAGATCAAGCATGTCGACATCAATGAATCGATGATCCGGGCCATCGCGCGCCAGGCGGAAGCGGAACGCGAACGGCGGGCGAAGGTCATCAACGCCGAGGGCGAACAGCAGGCGGCGGCGAAACTGCTCGAAGCGGCGGAAATTCTCGCCCGGCAGCCGCAGGCGATGCAACTGCGTTATCTCAGCACGCTGAACGTCATCGCCGCTGAAAAGAGTTCGACGATCATCTTCCCGTTCCCGATGGAACTGGCGAACATCCTCGCGGCGAAGACGGGCGGTTCTTCGCAATAAGGCGGGGCGCCGCGCTTTCCCGAGATCATTTCATTGTTCCTTTGAAACAGTGAGTGATCTAACTCTTTGAAATTACGCAATTCCGGACGGAAAACCGTTACACACTTTTCCTGGAATTGTTCTAGTCTTTAGGCAGGCCTGCCGGCCGCAGCTGTTTCTTCAGCGCGGCGATGCGGAAGATGGCATTGGCGGCACCGTAGCCGCGATAGCCGCGTCGCTCCACGATCTCGAAGAAGAAACCCTCGCCATAGGTCGGGCTGTAGAGCTGGAAGTACTCTCCGTGCTCGTCGCGGTCGTAGAGAATATTGGCTTCTTTCAAGCGCTCGATCAGTTCCGGCTCGAGCGCGAAACGCGCCTCGATGTCGTCATAGTAGTTGGGCGAGATCGGCAGCGCCCGGAAGCCGTTTGCCCGCAATGCCTCGGCCGCCGTGAAGATATCGTTCGTGGCAAAGGCGAGATGCTGGACGCCGGAGCCGAAGGTCTCGGCGATGAAATGCCCGGCGAGTGTGTTGCGGTTTTCGGCGCCGTTCAAAGTGATGCGCAGCGACCCGGCGTCATTCTCCACCACCTGGCTGCGCACCAACCCGGCCGGATCGATGATGTCGACCATCGGCGTCTTATGCACGTCGAGCAGCGAGTTGTAGAAGAGGAGCCAGGTCAGCATTTCCTCGTATTTGACAGTCTGGGCGACATGGTCGACGGAGATGAGGCCGGCCGGCATCGTCGATAGGTCATTTTCCACCGGCTCGAATTCGATCTCCCAGATGCGCGCGAGGTCGGACTTTTCGTCGAGGAAATAGATGACGCCGCCGCCAACGCCGCGGATCGCCGGCACCGATAGCTCGCCGGGGCCAACGGCCTGTGCGAACGGTTCGGCGCCGAGCGCCTTTGCGCGCTCGACCGTCGCCGCGGCGTCGTCGACCATCAGCCCGAAGGCATAAGCCGACGTGCCGTGCACCAGGTAGGAGGCGTTGGCGAACCCCTCGCGCTCCGTATTGATGACCAGATTGATTGCCCCCTGGCGATAAAGCGCGACGCGTTTGCTCTTGTGGGTCGCGGTCTTCTGAAAGCCGAGCGTTCCGATCAGCGCCTCCAGTTCAGCCGCCTGCTCTTCGTCGGCGGCGAATTCGATGAAGGCGACACCCTTCACCTCGACGGGCGCCGGCATCGCCGGTACCGACAAGGGTGTGTCCGGTTCGGCGCGCTTGACCTGGTCGCCGAGATAGATCAGCGAGCGGCGCCCGTCGACGGCGATGGCGCCGGCATTGCCGCCGCGGAACTGGTCGTTGAAAATTTCCAGCGACAGGTAGCCGTCATAGCCGGTCGCGGCGACGGCGCGCATGAAGTCGGTGACCGGAAGATCACCTTCGCCGGGCATGTTGCGGAAATGCCGACTCCAGTAGAGCAGGTCCATGTTTATCAGCGGCGCGTCGGCGAGCTGGATGATGAAGATTTTTTCTTTCGGGATCGACCGGATCGAATTGACGTCGATCTTGCGGGAAAGCGTGTGGAAACTGTCGAGGATGAGGCCGACATTGGGGTGGTCGGCGCGCCGGACGATCTCCCAGGCGTCGCGATGATCGTTGATGTGCCGGCCCCAGGCGAGGGCCTCGTAGCCGACCCTGAGGTTCCGCTTCGCTGCCCGCTCGCCGAGCTCGCGGAAATCGGCGGCTGCACGGTCGATGCCGCCCTGGGCGGCCGGTGAAACGTTGGAGCAGACGAGCACGAGATCGGTGCCAAGCTCCTGCATCACGTCGAACTTGCGTTCAGCACGGTCGAAGGTTCGCGTGCGAAGCGGTTCCGGCATGCCCTCGAAATCGCGGAACGGCTGGAACAACGTAATCTCGAGGCCGAAGTCGCGTGCCATGCGGCCCACCTCCCGCGGGCCTTCGTCGAAGGCGAGGAAGTCGTTCTCGAAGATTTCCACGCCGTCGAAGCCGGCTTTGGCGATCGCCTGCAGCTTGTCCTTGAGATCGCCGCTCAGAGAAACGGTGGCTATCGAGGTCTTCATCGTCCTGTCCTCGGTTCTGACTTGCGATATCGGGAGGCGGGCGGTGATACCCCCCCACTGCCAAGCCCACGGATCCGATCCTCACCCGGTCAGCGCCTTGAAGTGCGTGAGCATCCGCGCAGCGTCGGGCTCGAGCCCGGTAAAGAGCCGGAAGGCGCCGACGGCCTGGAAAACGGCCATGCCGCCGCCGTCGAGGGTGCGGCAGCCGCGCCGACGCGCCTCCTTAAGAAGCGCCGTTTCCAGCGGGAAATAGACGATCTCGGCGACCCAGTGCCGGTGGTCGAGGAGTTTAGCGTCGAGCGGCAGCCCCGGATATTTCGTCATCCCGGTCGGTGTGGCGTGGATGAGACCCGATGCGTCTTGCATCGCGGCGGCGAGATCCGTGCCGGGCAAAACGTCGGCCTCAGGAAAGATCGGCGACAGCATCTCTGCAAGCGATTGCGCGCGCTCCGGCTCGCGGTCGAAGACGGTAAGCCGCCGCAAGCCGAGCGAAAGCGCGGCATAGGCCGTCGCCACGCCCGCGCCGCCGGCGCCGAGCTGGACGGCCGAGCCGAGGTCCGCATCCGGCAGACCGCGCCGGAAGCCTTCGGCGAAACCCCACCAGTCGGTGTTGTGGCCGTAGCGCCGGCCGCCCTTGAGGACGACGGTATTGACGGCGCCGAGCCGCCGGGCGTCGGGGGCGAGCTCATCGAGGAAGGAAATGATTGCCTGCTTGCAGGGATGGGTGATGTTGAGCCCAGCAAGGCCGCGCCGCTCGGCATCGGCGATGAGACGCGGCAAGTCATCTTCCGTTGCGCCGAGCGCATTGAGATCGATCAGCTCGTATTCGTAACGAAGCCCCTGCGCCGCGCCCTCCGCCATATGCATTGCCGGTGTCAGCGAGGCCTGGATGCCAGAGCCGATCAAGCCGGCCTTCAAGGATCTTACGAGCGTATCGGTCATGGTTTCCCGTTCCATGTGTTTTCCGCGCCGGCGGCATTCGCGCCGCCGCTGAAGCCGGCCCGCCTTTCGGATCAGACGGGCCGGCGGTTTTCTCCCGTTACTGGCCGCGCACGGCGCCGATGTCCTTGAAGAGGGCCTGCACCGTCTCCTGGCCGATGTCGGCACTGAACTTGTCGATCATCGGCTTGACGGCATCGCGCAGGCGCTGCGTTTCCTCGGGGCTGAGCTCGCTCACCTCCATGCCGGTCTTGCGGATTTCCTCGAGCGCTGCGGCATCCTGCTCGCGCGATACTTTGCGCTGGAAATCGCGTGCTTCGACCGCAGCCTGCTGCAGGACCGCCCTCTCCTCGTCATTGAGGCCGTCCCAGAACTTCTTCGAGATCAGCACGATCTGCGGGTTGTACTGGTGACGGGTCAGCGTCATGTACTTCTGCACCTCGTAGAATTTCGCATTGAGGATGTTGGCGGCCGGGTTCTCCTGGCCGTCGACGGTTCCCGTTTCGAGCGCGGTGTAGAGTTCGGTGTAGGGCAGCGGCACGGCGTTGGCGCCGAGGGAGTTGAAGAGCTCGACCGGGATCGGCGACTGGATCGTGCGGATCTTCAGGCCCTTGATGTCCTCGAGCTTGGTCACCGGATGGCGGTTGTTGGTGAGATTTCGAAAACCGAGCTCCCAATAGGCGAGGCCGACGAGGCCGGTGTCGGAGAGGCGCTCCATCAGGCCGGTGCCGAACGGACCGTCCATCACCTTGTCGGCCTCCTCGCCGCTGTTGAACAGGAAGGGCAGGTCGACGGCGCCGAACTCCTTGACGTTGCTTGCAAGAATGCCGGCATTGAGCACGGTCATCTCGATCACGCCGCCCTGCAGCGCCGAGACGGTCTGGACGTCGCCGCCGAGCGTGCCGCCGGGGAAGAGCTTCACATTGATCTTGCCGCCGCTCTTCTCGTTGACGAGTTCGGCGAATTTCTCCATGCCGGTCACCTGCGGGTGGCCCTTGTTGTTCGCCGAGGCGAATTTAATGGCCTGGTCGCGGATCTCGGCCTCTGCCGGTCCGCCCGCCAGCAGCGCCAGGGGCAGGGCGAGGCCGAGCGCCAGTTTCGTCATTCTGTTCAACATGTTTTCCTCCCAGGTTGGGCCGGCGTTCAGGCCGGCCGTGTTGACAGTCAGAAGTCGCGCCCGTCAGTGCCCGAACCAGGAGACCGGAACGGTCACCAACTCAGGGAACAAGACGAGCAGGAAAAGGACGATCAGTTCGGCGATCATGAACGGCATGACGCCCTTCATCAGGTCTTCCATCGACAGTTTCGAGACGCCGCAAATGACGTTCAGGACCGTACCGACGGGCGGCGTGATGAGGCCGATCGAATTGTTGATGATGAAAAGCACGCCGAAGTAGACCGGGTCGATGCCCGCCTGCTTGATGACCGGCATCAGAACCGGCGTCATGATCAGGATGGTCGGCGTCATGTCCATGGCGGTGCCGACGACGACGATCAGAACCATGATGGCGACGAGGAGCGCCGTCCGGTTGTCCATCAGCGGCTCGACGAGCGCGGCGAGCGCGCCGGGCACGTCGGCGACGGTGATCAGCCAGGCCGAGACTGCCGCGCAGGCGACCAGGAACATGACGACGGCGGTGATTTTCGCCGCCGCGACGAAGACATGGAAGAGTTGCGCCGGCGGCAATTCGCGATAGACGACCATCGAGACGAAGAGCGAGTAGACGGCCGCCACCACGCCCGCTTCCGTCGGCGTGAAGACGCCGAACTTCAGTCCGATGATGATGATCACCGGCAGCATGAGGGCCCAGAAGCTGTCGACGAAAGCCTTGAGGCGCACGGCGCCACTCACTCTCGGCGGCAGCTCGAACTGCTCCTTGCGGGCAACGATGAGCCAGGTGACGGAGAGCGCCACGGCTATCATCAGCCCGGGGAAGATGCCGGCAAGGAAAAGCTTGGTGATCGAGACGCCGCCGACGACGCCATAGAGGATGAAGCCGATCGATGGCGGGATGATCGGGCCGATGATCGAGGCAGAGGCGATGAGCCCGCCGGCGCGCGCCGGATCGTGGCCGCTTTTCAGCATCATCGGCAAGAGGAGAGCGCCAAGCGCGGCCGCGTCGGCGACCGCAGAGCCCGAAAGGCTCGAAAGGATGCAGGCCGCAAAGATCGCGACGAAGCCGAGACCGCCGCGGATATGGCCGACCATTGCCATTGCGAGCGCGACGATGCGGCGGGAAAGGCCGCCGGTGTTCATGACCTCGCCGGCGAGCAGGAAGAAGGGAACTGCCATCAGCGGGAAGCTGTCGGCGCCATTCAGAACGTTCTGCGCGACGATCTGGGCGTCAAAGAGCCCGAGATAGAGCATCAGCGCCACGCCGCTCAGGATCAGCGCGAAGGCGATCGGCACGCCGAGTGCCATGGGTCCGAGAAGCGCGCCGAGAAAGATGGTGACCGTCATCGTCGCCTCCTCAATGCTTCGGCGAGAGCTGGCCGAGCACGGGCTCGGGCAGATCGTCGAGGGCGGCCTCATCCTCGCTCTCGCGCACGAGGTCGACCGTCGTCACGTCAATGCGGCCCGTCGCGATCGCGAAGGCGTCGGAAAGCAGGATCAGGAAGGCCGGGATGCCGAAGGCGAGACCGGCGCCATAGAAGACGGCCATCGGAATGCCGGTGGCCGGCGCGCCGACATGGAGGTTGATCAGCGTCTGCGTCCAGCTGCCGCTGATCACCAGCCATGTGGCATAGAGCATCAGTGCATGGCCGCAAAGCACGGCCACCTTTGCGGCAAACGGCGGCAAGCGCTTGATGAGGGAGTCGACGCCAAGATGACCATGCTCGCGCATGGCAACGACGGCGCCGAGAAAGGTGAGCCAGACGAAGAAGATCCGCGACAGCTCCTCGGAAACGGTGATCCCCTGGTTGAAGGCGTAGCGCAGGACGACATTGCCGAAGACGAGCACGACCATGCCGGCGAGCAGCAGCGCGATCGTCACCTTCAGCGCGAAGAAATAGAAATCGATGATGCGGGCCATTCGCTCCTCCCAAAGCGATCGGGCGTACCGGCGGCACGTCGCGACGACGCGTCTGTGGCAGGCCTCCTCCTTCCAACGCACGGCGGTTCGCCGGCGGCCGCCCCGCGCTCCTCGGCACGGATCGGCAGTGGGTTTATAAAATGTACTAACTAGTTCGAATGTCAAGCGCCATGCTATTGAAAGAGGATGACAACGTGAATATGACTTGAGGCATTGCTCTTGCGGGGCACAGCTTCGGGTCGAAAATCGGCAGGTGATTTTGGGCGAGGCAGGCAGTCTCGGATCGTGAGACGAACGTTTCGGACATTCATCGAGGCGCGCGAAGCCGCAGGAAATAGGCATGATGATTCAATGGCCTGTCGGGCCGGGAAGCAGTGCGGAAATGGCGGAGCGGCAGGGGAACGGCAGAAAGAACGATCCACAGAGGACGCAGGAGGATATCCTTGCGGTAGCGACGGAAGAATTTTCGACGCACGGCCTGGCCGGCGCGCGGGTGGATGCGATCGCCGAGCGCACGCGCACCTCGAAGCGGATGATCTATTACTATTTCGGCAGCAAGGAGGGGCTCTATCTCGCCGTGCTCGAGCGCTCCTATCGCAGGATCCGCACTCTCGAGGCCGATCTCGAACTCGCCAACCTGCCGCCGGAAAAGGCGCTCAGAACATTGATCGAGACCACCTTCGATCACGACGAGACCAATCCGGATTTCGTCCGTCTGGTCAGCATCGAGAATATCCACCACGCGGCGCATATGCTGCGTTCGGAGGCGATCCGCGAGCTCAATGTCTCGGTCATTCAGATGATAGAGGCCATCATCGCGCGCGGTCTCGCAGACGGTACCTTTCGCCGCAAGGCCGACCCGATCGATGTTCACATGCTGATCAGCGCCTTCTGCTTCTTCCGCGTGTCGAACCGTTACACATTCGGCACGATCTTCCGCCGTGACCTCTCGGAAAAGGCGACGATCGAACGGCATCGCACGATGATCGCCGATGCAGTCATCAGCTATCTGAAATCGGCGGAAGGTGGGCCTGTCACGCCGCCTGGTTAAGGAACGAGTACGGCCGCTCCGCTGAGCCTGCCGGCGCGAAGGTCGGCGAGGGCGCGGTTGGCTTCATCGAGCGGATAAACGATGGTGTGCGCCTTGACGCCTGCTTCTGCGGCGATTGCGAAAAACTCGCGGCCATCCCTACGCGTGAGGTTCGCGACCGAAACCAGTTCGCGTTCGCCCCAAAGCACAGCATAGGGCATGGCGGGGATATCGCTCATGTGGATCCCGCCGCAGACCACCCGTCCGCCCTTGCGCACCGCTTTCAGCGCCGCCGGCACGAGGTTTCCGACCGGCGCGAAGATGATCGCAGCGTCGAGCGGCTCCGGTGTCGGCTCGTCCGAACCGCCGGCCCAAAGCGCGCCGAGGTCGAGGGCGAAGCGCTGCGCTGCCCTATCGTGCGGGCGGGTGAAGGCATAGACCTGCCGGCCCTGCCAGACGCAAACCTGCGTTATGATATGCGCAGCGGCGCCAAACCCGTAGATGCCGATTCTCCTGCCGTCGCCGGCCCGTTTCAACGAGCGCCAGCCGATGAGACCCGCGCAGAGGAGGGGCGCAAGCGATACGGGATCGCCCTGGGGATCCAGATCGAAGGCATAGTCTGCATCCGCGATGACGCCGGTGGCGAAGCCGCCGTCGCGGGTATAGCCGGTGAACAGCGGATCGTCGCAAAGGTTTTCCGCGTTCGACCGGCAATAGAAGCAGTGCTGGCAGGTATGGCCGAGCCAAGGGATCCCGGTGCGCCGACCGATGCGTGCCGGATCGACGCCACTCCCGACCGCCTCGATGATGCCGACGATCTCGTGGCCCGGAACGAGCGGCAGCTTTGGCCGCGGCAGATCGCCGTCGACCACGTGCAGGTCGGTGCGGCAGACGGCGCAGGCCTCGACGCGCAGCCGGATTTCGCCGGCGAGCGGTTCTGGAAGTGGCCGCTCCACCGCTTTCAACGGTTCCCCGATCCTCTCAAGGACCATCGCGCGCATCAGCCTTTGCCTCCCTGAAGTTGCACAAGTCGCGATTGCTGCTCGCTCTGTTCGAAATGAGGCTCAGCAATGATATCCTCTTGCCAGGGACGCCGGATAGTCCTGTTCCCTCCACATCGAAGAGCCTTTTTCATCAAGACCGCCATCGACCCCGGAAGGATCGCAAATGCCGAAAAGAAGCGCAGGCATCCTGCTCTACAAATACGATGGCGGGGCACTTTTCGTCTTGCTCGTTCACCCTGGCGGTCCGTTCTGGAGCAACAGGGACCTTGGTGCGTGGTCCATCCCCAAGGGCGAATATGGCCCCGACGAGCAGCCGGAAGCGGCGGCGCGACGCGAGTTCCTTGAGGAGACCGGCATTGCAGTGGACGGCGCCCTCGCGTTTCTTGGCGAGCTTCGTCAGAAAAGCGGCAAGCTCGTCACCGCCTATGCCAGCGAAAGCGATTTCGACATCACCAAGATCCGCAGCAATCTGTTCGAGATGGAATGGCCGCCGCACAGCGGCAAAACACAAGCTTTCCCGGAGGTCGATCGCGCCGGATGGTTCAGCCTGTCGGACGCTCGGGAGAAGATAAACGCGTCACAACGGCCATTTCTCGATCGCCTCGAAGCCTCGCTGTCTCCCGAATGACCTTTGGCCCGAATGACCTTCGGCCCGAATGACCTTCGGAAAGTCGGCGAAGGCTCGCACGGTCAATGATTGGCGATGTGCGCGGCCGGGGTCGCGACCGCGACAGCCAGGCCGGCCGCAATACCGACATTGGCGAGCCCGTCGATTTTGGCCGGCCCCTGCACTCCAGAGTAATGGCGCTCGGCCGGTACCCCCGGCACGATCTCGACGGGAATGCCTTCGCTTTCCAGCCGTCGGATTTCCTTACGCATTCCGGCCGAAGCGGTGGGGTCGCCGGATTTGAGGCGCACCACGCGCTTGCCTGACAGAACCAGCTCCACCACGGCATCGTGGATACCGCTCCGGCCATCGGCGACGCGGCTGTTCGGCCCGCCAACGAACTGGCGCTTTGCTTCGCGGCGGGAAAGTTCGAGCACGTCGTTCGAGATCGGTTCGTCGAAGAGGATGACGTCGGCGGCCTGCAAGGCACGGATGGCCTTCAGCGTCAGGAGTTCGGCATCGCCCGGGCCCGCGCCGACGATCGCGACGCGGCCGATGGCGGAGCGGGTCGCGGACAGGCAATCCAGCTCCTCCATCAGCCGCGTCTCGACACCCTCCTCCGGTGTATCCCAAAAGGCGCGATCGACGAACCGCTCCCAGAAGGCGCAGCGCGCCGCGCCCGGATTCAGCCGGGCGTTGACCCTTTCGCGGATCGCCTGTGCGATCGCTGCCCAGCCCTTGATCGCCGGCGGCAGCAGCGCCTCGATCCGACGGCGGATCGCTTGCGCCAGGATCGGCGCGGCGCCGTCGGTCGAGATCGACACGACGACCGGCGAGCGATTGACGATCGAGCCGAACTGGAACTGGCAGAAGGCCGGCTTGTCGATGACATTGACGGGAACGCCGGCTAAACGCGCCGCCTCAAAGAACGCCTCGGCTTCGGCATTGTCGTCGCAATCGCCAATCGCAAGGGCGGCGCCGGCAAAGATGCCATCATGCCAGATTTCATCGTGATGGACGAAGCTGCCATCCTGATGTGCGGCGCCACGTTTCATCAGGCCGAGAAAGACGTTGCTCAATTGCGAGCCCGGTGCGTAAACATCAACATCCGCGCCGCAGGCTGCCAAGAGTTCCGCCTTCCAGGCAGCGGCATCGCTGCCGCCGGCAACGACGACGCGCTTCCTCTTCAACGTCCAGAACAGCGGCAGGGTGGCAAGCGGAGCGACGCGTTGCGGCGACGGCTTTGCGACCCGGTCATTCGGCGGCAGCGGCCAGGCATCCATCGATGATCCCCCTTATCTCTGCGCGGCAGGAGCCGCAATTGGTGCCGGCGCTGAGCCTCTCGCCGATAGCCTGGACACTGTGGCAGCCGTCCCGGATGGCCGCGGTGATCTGATTGACGCCGACGCTGAAGCAGGAGCAGACCGTGGCGCCCGGGTCCTCTCTGCCGGCGCCCGGACGACCCGCCGCCACGGCGAAGCGCGTCCCGAGGTCGGTGTGCGAGGCACGAAGCTGCGAGACAGCCCAGTTGCGGGCGACCGCTACCGGGCGGGTTGCCAGGAACAGGGCGGCAAGTAGCCTTTCACCGTCGAAAAAGGCGAGGCGGAGCTCGCCGGACTGACGATCGGTGTAGCCGATCGGCTCTGTTCCGGCCGGGATGGAAAAGACCCGCCGGCACCACCCGATCCAGTCGGCTTGCTGCTCGGCGAAGGCGAGTTCCAGGCGCCAGCCGCCCTCGGCCCTGGCGATCGCCCAGTAGGCGGCATCGACGCCTTGAGGTTTCTCGGCGGAGACTGCGAAACCATAGGCCCGCGCCTCGAAGCGCGTAGCCTTTACCGCCACGTTTTTCGACGCCGGCTGCCCGGAAACGGGGTCCGTGACCGGCGGCACCAGCGCGTCGATGCGGCCCTTCGAGGCGAACTGGTCGTTCCAGTGCATAGGCACGAAGAGGCTTCCCTCCGCCTGGCGCTCGGTGATGAGGGCGCGGACGATCGCCCGTCCATAGGGGCTCTCGATCCTCATCAGATCGGCATCCGCGACGGCAAGCTTCTCGGCATCGCGCGGATGAATTTCGGCAAACGGTTCCGCGATATGGGCGGAGAGCCGGGCGCTCTTTCCGGTTCGCGTCATCGTGTGCCAATGGTCGCGCACCCGGCCCGTGTTGAGCGTGTAGGGATAGGTGTCGTTTGCCCGCCTGGAGACCGAAGCGTCGACGGCGACGAAACTGGCGCGCCCGTCCGCATGGTAGAACCCGCCCTCGGCGAAAAACCGCCTTTCACGGGGCTGCGTGCCCCGTGGCTGTGGCCACTGGAACGGCTTCAGATCGTCGTAGGCCGCTTTATCGATTGCGGCATGAGCGCCGATGTCGAAATCACGGCGGCCGTCGTTTTCAAAGCCGGAAAGGGCGGCATGTTCGGCGAAGACCTCCGCAGGAGAGGCGTGGGCGAAGGCCTGCGAAAAGCCCATGCGCCGTCCGACCTCGGCCAGTTGCCACCAGTCGGGGCGTGCCTCGCCGGGAGCGTCGAGAAAGGCGCGCTGGCGCGAGATGCGCCGTTCGGAATTGGTGACCGTGCCGTCCTTCTCGCCCCAGCCGAGCGAGGGGAGGAGCACATGGGCGTGGCGGGCCGTGTCTGTCTCTCGCAGGATGTCGGAGACGACGACGAACGGACAGGCCCGGATCGCGGCCTCGACCGCGTCCGCGTCGGGCATCGAGACGACCGGGTTCGTCGCCATGATCCAGAGCGCCTTGATCCGCCCGTCGGCGACGGCACGGAACATGTCCACGGCCTTGAGGCCCGGCTTGCCCGCGAGCGCGGGCGCGCCCCAAAAGCGCCGGACGAGATCACGGTGAACGGATTTTTCGATGTCGAGGTGGGCGGCGAGCATGTTGGCGAGCCCGCCGACCTCGCGCCCACCCATGGCATTGGGCTGGCCCGTCAGCGAGAAAGGACCCATTCCCGGCCGACCGATCCGCCCGGTCGCGAGATGGCAGTTGATGATGGCGTTCACCTTGTCGGTGCCGGAAGCCGACTGGTTCACGCCCTGGCTGTAGCAGGTGACGACCTTTTCGGTCGTCTCGAACAGGCGGAAGAAATCGCGCAATTGCGCCTGCGAAAGTCCGGTCAGGGCCGAGAGCTCCGCGAGATCCAGCGCGGAAACCGCTGCAAAGGCCTCGGCGAAGCCTCTTGTGTGCGCCGATATATAGTTCTGATCGACCGCTCCGCTCACCGCCAGATGGGCGAACAGGCCGTTGAAAAGCGCGACATCGCTGTCCGGAGCAAGCGCCAGATGCATGTCGGCGATGTCGGCGGTCATCGTCCGGCGTGGATCGATGACGACAACTTTCATTTCGGGTCGGCTTGCCTTGGCCGCGGCGAGACGCTGGTAAAGCACCGGGTGGCACCAGGCGAGATTGGAACCGGTGAGCACGACGAGATCGGCAAGCTCGAGGTCCTCGTAGGCGCCCGGAACCGTATCGGACCCAAAGGCGCGGCGATGACCGGCGACCGAGGACGACATGCATAGGCGTGAGTTTGTGTCGATGTTCGCCGAACCGATAAAACCCTTCATCAGCTTGTTGGCGACGTAATAGTCCTCGGTCAGCAATTGGCCGGAGACATAGAAGGCGACAGAATCCGGGCCGTGCTCGGCAATGGTTTCCGCGAAGCGGCGGGCGACGAGGTTCAGCGCTTCGTCCCAGCCTGCGCGGCGACCGCCGATCTCCGGATGGAGAAGGCGACCGTCGAGATCGAGGGTTTCGGCAAGTGCCGAGCCCTTGGAACAGAGCCGGCCGAAATTGGCCGGATGCTCGGGATCGCCCTTGACGCTGACGGAGCCCTCATCGTCCACGCGGGCGATGACGCCGCAACCGACGCCACAATAGGGGCAGGTGGTTTTGACCTCGCACGCCATGCCTACTCCGCCGCTGCCAGTGTCAGGGTCTCGAGTGCGATGAAGAGCGCGCCGTTGTCGTTCTTCACCGGGATCGTGCGGACCGCGCCCTCGTCTGCGCCGAGCGCCTTGCCGGTTTCGAGCGAGATCACCCAGTTGTGCAGCGGGCAAGTCACCGCAGTGCCGTGGACGATCCCTTGCGAGAGCGGCCCACCCTTGTGGGGGCAGTGGTCCTCGATCGCGAAGACATCGTTCTCCGCGGTGCGGAAGACGGCGATCTTACCCTGCGGCGTCCTCACGCAGCGGGCGCCGCGCAGAGGGATATCGGAAACGTTACCGATTGCGATCCAGTTCATCTCCATTACCTCACTCCGCTGCCTGATTGAAACCGACCGTCGCCATCGGCCGGAACTCGTGCTTGTCCTTGCCGGAGACGCGCTCCGACCAGGGATCGACCTGGGCGAACTTCTGGCTGAAGACGAAGCGGTCGAAATAGGCCTTGCGCTTCTCCGTATCGTCCATGATCTGGCGGCGGATCTCGGCGAGGCCGACGCGCTTCGCCCATTTGTAGATGCGCTCGAGATAGCGGGCCTGCTCGCGATACATCTGCGTCAGGGCAACGATGTGCTCCAGCGCCTCGTCCTCGGTCTTGACGAGCCCCAGAACTTCCGTGCCCTTGATGTCGAGTCCGGCCGCGCCGGCGAAATGGATCTCGTAGCCGGAGTCGACGCAGATGACGCCGACGTCCTTGCAGGTCGCCTCGGCGCAATTGCGTGGACAGCCGGAGACGGCCATCTTCACCTTGGCGGGTGTCCACGAACCCCACATGAACTTCTCGATGCGGATGCCGAGCCCGGTCGAATCCTGTGTGCCGAACCGGCACCAATCGGAGCCGACGCAGGTCTTCACCGTCCTCAACCCCTTGGCATAGGCCTGGCCCGAGACGAAACCGGCCTTGCCGAGATCGGCCCAGACGGCCGGCAGGTTCTCCTTCTGGATGCCGAGCAGGTCGATGCGCTGGCCGCCGGTGACCTTGACGAGCGGGACATCGAACTTGTCGACGACGTCGGCGATGGCCCGCAATTCCTTCGAATTGGTCACCCCGCCCCACATGCGCGGTACCACCGAGTAGGTGCCGTCCTTCTGGATGTTGGCGTGGACGCGTTCGTTGATGAAGCGCGACTGGTAGTCGTCGGCGTATTCGTCCGGCCAATCGCAGACGAGGTAGTAATTCAGCGCCGGCCGGCACTTTGCGCAGCCGCAAGAGGTCTTCCACTCCAACTCCTGCATGACGGCGGGAATGGTCTTCAGGCCCTTCGCCTTGATCAACCGACGGACGTCGTCATGCCCGAGTTCCGTGCAGCCGCACATCGGCTGCACGGCGGCCGGATTGTACGCGTCGCCAAGCGTCAGCGACATCAACTGCTCGACGAGGCCGGTGCACGAACCGCAGGAGGCCGAAGCCTTGGTGTGGGCACGCACGTCGTCGAGCGACGTCAAGCCCTTTCCAGTGATCGTCGAAACGATCTTGCCCTTGCAGACGCCGTTGCAGCCGCAGATTTCCGCATCATCCGGCAAGGCTGCAACGGCCGCCATAGGGTCCAGCGGGGACCCTCCCTGATAGGCCTGGCCGAAGATCAGTGTGTCACGCATCTCGGTTATGTCGGTGCCGCGCTTCAACAGATCGTTGAACCAGGCGCCGTCCCCGGTTTCACCGTAAAGCACCGTGCCGATGATGCGGTTGTCCTTGAGCACCAGCCGCTTGTAGATGCCGGCGGTGGCATCGCGCAGCACGATCTCCTCGCGGCCATCGCCATCGGCGAAGTCGCCAACCGAATAGAGGTTGATGCCGGTCACCTTCAGTTTTGTCGGTGTATCGGAATGGACGAAGGCGGCGCTGCGATCGCCGGCCAGATGGCGCACGGCAATCCGTGCCATCTCGTAGAGCGGCGCCACCAGGCCGTAGACCATGCCGTCGACCTCGGCGCATTCGCCGAGTGCCATGATGTCCCCGTCGGAGGTCTGCATGCCGGCATCGACGACGATGCCGCGGTTGACGGCGAGCCCAGCTTCCTTGGCGAGACCGGCATTCGGCCTGATGCCGACGGCCATCACCACCAATGTCGCCGGGATGATCCGGCCGTCGTCGAGCTCGATGCCCTCGACCTTCTCCTCACCGACGATCCGTTTGGTATTCGCCTTGGTGATGACCTTGATGCCGCGTTCCTCGACCGCCTTCTGCAAGAGGTATCCGGCGGCCGGGTCGAGCTGGCGCTCCATGAGCGTCGGCATGACGTGCAGCACGGTGACATCCATGCCGCGCGCCTTGAGTCCGGCAGCCGCTTCCAGGCCAAGCAGACCGCCGCCGATGACGACCGCCGTTTCGCGCGACTGGGCGGCGAGCAGCATCGCCTGCACGTCGTCGAGATCGCGATAGGTGATGACGCCGCGCAGATCCTTGCCTGGCACGGGAATGATGAACGGCACCGAACCGGTGGCGATCACCAGCTTGTCGTAGCTTTCCGTGACCCCGTGATCGGAAGTGACCGTCTTGGCGTTACGGTCGATAGCAATGATCTTATGGCCCTTGTAGAGCGTGATGCCGTGCTTGATGTACCATCCGTCGCCATGAATGATGATCTCTTCGTACTCTTTTTCACCGGAAAGCACCGGCGAGAGCATGATGCGGTCGTAATTGACGCGCGGCTCAGCGTTGAAGATCGTCACCTCGTAGCGCCCGGGGGCCTTTTCGAAGAGTTCTTCCAGCATGCGGCCGGGCGCCATGCCGTTGCCAACAATAACCAGCTTCTCGGTCATTCCATTACTCCGCGGCTTGTTTCTTGAGGGTTTGGGCGGACAACATCGTTCGGGCGGCGCGCTTCGCACGGATCGCTTCGAGATGTTCGGGAGCGGGGCTGGCGCCGCCTTCGTAGGCCTCCAGGAAGTCCAGGAGCTCCTCGCGATAGGCGTAGTAATCGGGGTGCGACAGCAGCTCCTTGCGCGAACGAGGCCGCGGCAGGTTCACTTCCATGATATTGCCGATCCGCGCGTTCGGGCCGTTCGACATCATCACCACCCGATCCGCGAGCAGGATCGCCTCATCGACGTCGTGCGTGACGCAGATCGCCGTCACCTGGGTCCGCTTCCACACGTCCATCAGCACTTCCTGCAGTTCCCAGCGGGTGAGGCTGTCGAGCATGCCGAAGGGTTCGTCGAGGAGGAGCAGCTTCGGCGAAAGCGCAAACGCCCGGGCGATGCCGACGCGCTGCTTCATGCCGTTCGACAGGTCCGCCGCGAGCCGATGCATCGCATCGCCGAGGCCGACGCGCTGCAGATAATATTCGACGACGTCGCGGCGCTCGGCAGGCGTCGCGTCGGGATAGACCCGGTCGACGCCGAGCGCGACGTTCTCGCGGGCGGTCAGCCAGGGAAGCAGGGAAGGGGCCTGGAAGACCACTGCCCGATCCGGACCGGCGCCCGAAATTTCCCGTCCGTCGAGGATGATGCCGCCGGACGAGATCGGGTTGAGGCCGGCCATCATCGACAGGACGGTCGACTTGCCGCATCCCGAATGGCCGATGATCGAGATGAATTCGCCCCTGTTCATCTTGAGGTTGAAGCCGTCGACCACCGTCAGCGGACCTTTCGGCGTCGGATAGACCTTTCGGACTTCGAAAAACTCGACGTAGCTCTTCTCGATCGCGGAACGCGCCTTTCGGGCATAGGCGTCCGGCAGCTTGGTGCCGGTAAGCTTCTGCGTGATCGGCACGACGTTGGGCAAGGCGACGGCGCCGCTCTCCCCGGTATTTCGCCCGGCGCCCAGATCCATCAGATATTCGGTGACGGCGCCGCGCAGACGGATGAACTCGGCGTTCGAGTTCATTTCCGCGCGGTCGCGTGGGCGCGGCAGGTTCACCTCGAAGCTCGGCCCGAGCGAGGCATTCGGGCCGGGCGCCAAGGGAACGATCCGGTCTGCAAGCAGGATCGCCTCATCGACGTCGTTGGTGATGAGGACGATGGTCTTCTTTTCCTTCGACGAGATCTCGGCGAATTCGTCCTGCAGCTTCGAGCGGGTGAGCGCGTCGAGTGCTGAGAGCGGCTCGTCGAGCAGGAGCACGTCGGGCCGCATCGCGAGCGCTCTTGCCACGGCCACGCGCTGGCGCATGCCGCCCGAGAGCTCGGCGGGCCGGCGCTCCGTCGCATGGGAGAGACCTACCATTTCGATATAGTATTGAACGACGCTCGCCCTTTCCGCTTTGCTCTTGCCGGAATGCACGGCATCGACGGCAAGGGCGACATTGGCGCGGACCGAGAGCCAGGGCATCAGCGAATAGGACTGGAAGACGACCCCGCGCTCGGGCCCGGGCCCTGACACTTCCTTGTCGCGGAAGAGCACCGCGCCGCGATCCGGCATCGTCAGGCCGGCGAGGAGCGAAATCAGTGTCGACTTGCCCGAGCCGGAGAAGCCGACGATGGCAATGAATTCGCCTTCCTCGACCTTGAGGTTCACGCCCGACAGGACATCGTTGCGCGACTTGCCCTCGCCGAAGGACTTCGAGACATCGCTGAGTTGAAGAATTGCCACGCGCGCCTCCTATCGGTTCGTCGAGAAGGTGAAGGCGGATTGGAGGGCATACATGACCCGGTCCAGAATGAAGCCGATGATACCGATTGTGAGCACCGCAACCATGATGCGGGCGAGCGAGTCGGAGGAGCCGTTCTGGAATTCGTCCCAGACGAACTTACCGAGGCCGGGGTTCTGGGCGAGCATCTCAGCCGCAATCAGCACCATCCAGCCCACACCCAGCGAGAGTCTCAGGCCGGTGAAGATCAACGGAAGGGCGGAGGGCAGAACCAGCTTGCGGATCGTCGTTGCCGTCGAGAGCTGCAGGACCTTGCCGACGTTCACCAGGTCCTTGTCGATCGAAGCGACGCCAAGCGCCGTGTTGATCAGCGTCGGCCACAGCGAACAGAGGGTCACGGTCACGGCCGAGATCACCAGCGACTTCGGCATCAGGCTCGACGGATCGACATAAAGTGCCGAGACGACCATGGTCACGATCGGCAGCCACGCCAGCGGCGAGACCGGCTTGAAGATCTGGATCAGCGGGTTGATGGCGCCGTTGATCGTCTTGGAGAGCCCGGAGGCTATCCCGAGCGGCACGGCGACGATCGTCGCGATCACGAAGCCGAGCCCGACGGTCATCAGCGATGTCGTGATCTGGTCGATGTAGGTCGGCTTGCCGGTGAACACCCGATGCTTCACCTGATCGGCCCTGCCGTCGGCAACGAGCTTGGCGTTGCGTTCGTCCTGCCGGGCATAGAAAGCCGTTGCCTTGCTCCGTTCCGCGAAATGATCCTTGAGCAGCACGTTCGCCTGGCCGAAGACGGCGGCGGGGCCGGGAATGGCGCCAAGCGAGGTTTGAACCTTCGGCGCAAGAAAGCCCCAGAGGGCGAGGAAGCACAGGATGCCGGCGAGCGGCACCAGCAGCACCTTGCGAATCTCGGACATCTGTTCGGCGACATTGTCGCCAGCCGCCATCCGCAGGATCGGGGTCACCCAGCCGAGGCCAAGCACATTGAGCCAGCCGGCGGCTTTGTTGATCCGCTGAAACAGGCGCTCTCGTCGCGCGAGTTTCGGGTCAGCCAGGGTAATCGCTTGAGTCATGGATTTGTCTCATCTGTTGGAATTGTGATCCGGGAGCCGGCGGCCACGGGTTTCGCGCCGCCGGCTCGACGTTCAGCCGCCGACGACATCCGACCCGGAAATCGTCTGTTCGTTCTTCAGCCCGATCTTGAGGGAGTCGATGTAGGCGTTCGGCGCCTTGGCATCGAAGCTGACGCCGTCGATGAAGTCGGAGGTCGGCGCCCTGTAGCCGTCGGTGCCGAAGGGAAAGTCGCTTGTGTCGGCCTTGCCCTCTTCGACCAGCATCCCTGCCGCTTTCAGGTAGATGTCAGGCAGGTAGACGGACCTTGCCGTTTCCGCGTACCAGGCATCGTCCTTGTGCTCGGCGATCTGGCCCCAGCGGCGCATCTGCGTCAGGTACCAGATGGCATCGGAGTAGAACGGATAGGTCGCGTTGTGGCGGAAGAAGACGTTGAAGTCGGGAACGTCGCGCTTGTCGCCCCGCTCGTATTCGAAGGTGCCGGTCATCGAGTTTGCGATGACGGCCGCGTCGGCCCCCACGTATTCGCTGCGCGACAGGATTTCGACGGCCTCGGCCCTGTTGGCGTTGTTGTTCTCGTCCAGCCATTTGGCAGCGCGAATGAGCGCCTTCGTCAGCGCGAGGGTCGTGTTCGGGTATTTCTCGGTGAATTCCTTGGTCAGCCCGAAGACCTTCTCCGGATTGTTCTTCCAGATTTCGTAGTCGGTCACCACCGGAACGCCGATGCCCTTGAAGACCGCGGCCTGGTTCCACGGTTCGCCGACGCTGTAGCCGACGATCGTGCCGGCTTCGAGAGTCGCCGGCATCTGCGGCGGGGGTGTCACGGACAGGAGCGCGTCCGCCCTGATCTGTCCCGTGACGTTTTCCGGCGAATAGAATCCAGGATGGATGCCGCCGGCAGCGAGCCAGTAGCGAAGCTCGTAGTTGTGGGTGGAAACCGGAAACACCATGCCGAGATTGAACGGCTTGCCCTCGGCCTTGAACGCATCGACGACGGGCTTCAGCGCGTCAGCCTTGATTGGGTGGAGCGGTTTGCCGTCCTCGCCGAGCGGAATATTCTCCTTCATCATCGCCCAGACGTCATTCGAGACGGTGATGCCGTTGCCGTTCAGGTCCATGGAGAAGGGCGTCACGATATGCGCCTTGGTGCCGAAGCCGGTCGTGGCGGCGAGCGGCTGACCGGCGAGCATGTGCGCGCCGTCCAGTTCGCCGGTTATCACGCGATCGAGCAACACCTTCCAGTTGGCCTGCGGCTCGAGCGTGACGAACAGCCCCTCTTCTTCGAAGAAGCCCTTCTCATAGGCGATCGCCAGAGGCGCCATGTCGGTGAGCTTGATGAAGCCGAGCTTGAGCTCGTCCTTCTCGGGCACCAGCATCTCGGCAGACGCGAAAGAGCCAACGCCGACATAGATGGTTACCGCCCAGGCGGCGACGGTCGAACACTTCGCGAATTTTCCGGTGGAAGGCCTGCTCATGCTTTTCTCCTGTGTACCGGCGATGGGAGGTTCGCCTGCGGTTGCGACGTTCGGGCAAAAAAGAAAAGGCTGCCAAACCGCAGTCCAACGCTCTGCCTCGTTCAGAGCGCGTTCCCGGTTTGGCAGCCTTGCCTTCTGCGCCCTTCATTGGGCGCCAATTATTTCGAGCGGACCCTCACTGGCCCTACGCTTTCCTCAATGCAGGAACCGTGCCAGTTTCGCGGATGGCCGGATTCTCATGATCTTTCAGTGATGAAGCCCGAAGGGCATTCCGCTGATGAAAGGCGATTAAGCTGTTGCTTGAATAAATTTTGCGCAGTGCACAATAATCGAGCAGAGTGCCGGCGCGGGTTCAGCGCTGGCTCGCCAGATAGTCGTCGAGCCGGTCCGGGTCGAAGATCCGGCCGTCGAAAAAACCATCGGGGCCGAGAACGAGCCCTTTTTCCGAAGCTCCGACCGGTGCCGCCACGGTCAGGGCGCCCTCGACCTTCATATTGGCGCCAGGCATCGGCGCGGCGATCGGCTTCAGCGCCTGCCGGTAGATGTCGGGCCGGTAGGTGTCACGCGCGCGCTCAGCAAGCGCGGCCGAATGCGGCGTGTGTCCCCACCGCACCATCTGGCTATAGAACCAGAGGGCGTGGCTCTGCCAGGGAAAGCTCGCGCCCTTGGCGTGCGGGACAAAGAACTCCGGAATGTCGCCGGTCGCGCCATCGCCGAGCATCAGTCGGCCCGTGAGGATCGGCATCAGCCTCTGGCGCGGCAGGTCAAGATAAGCAGGCGTGCTCATCAGTGCCGCGAGTTCTTCGTGGTTTGCGGCTTCGCTGCACCACATCGAGCTTCGGTAGAGCGCACGCAGCAGCGCGTCCAGCGCGGGGCGGTGTTCGGAGGCAAACCGGGCCGAAACGCCGAGCACCTTTTCCGGACTCAGCCGCCAGATCGACGCCTTGGTGGTGGCAATACGCCCGGCATGCCTTGCAACCGCGACACTGTTCCACGGTTCGCCGACGCAGAAGCCGTCGATGGCGCCAGTCGACAGCGCATCGGCCATCAACGGCGGCGGAACCACGACAATCTCGACGTGGCTTTCCGGATCGATGCCGCAGCCCGCGAGCCAATAGCGCAGCTCGTAGTTATGGCCGGAGAAAGGGTGGACGACGGCAAAACGCAGTGGCGGTTCTCCGGCGTCGCGGCGTCGCTGGACGACGCGCCTCAACGCCGCGCCATTGGCGGTCGGGTCGGTGCCGGGTCCGGCGCCGTCGGCGACCATGCGATCCCAAAGGCCGCGCGAGACCGTCACCGCATTGCCGCCAAGTCCAAGCGCAAAGGGTGCCACGAGGTCCAGCGACAGTGGCGTGAGGCCGAGATTGGATGCAATAGGCATCGGTGCCAGCATGTGGGCGGCCTGGAAATGGCCGACGGCGATCCGATCGCGGATATTGGCCCAGGAGGTTTCCCGGACCAGTTGCACCGACAGGCCCTCGTCGGCGATGAAGCCCTTTTCGCTGGCGGCGACCAGCACGGCGCTGTCGAAGAGCGGCATGAAGCCAAGGGTAATGTCGGCGGTGGCAGCCATTCACAGGTCCTCCAGCAATCCCGCCGCCAGCACCAGGCTCTGTGCGATTTCGGCTAACTTTCGGTTCTGGTTCATCGCAGCGGTGCGCAGGAGCTTGTAGGCCTCTTCTTCGCTGATGCCGCGCGACTTCATCAGGATGCCCTTGGCGCGGTCGATCACCTTGCGGTCCGCAAGCTCGCTGCGCGCTTCCGCCAACTCGCGCTCCATGCGTGAAAAGGCATTGAAACGGCTGATCGCCATGTCGAGGATCGATTTCACGCGCTCCTGCCGCAGTCCGTCGACGACGTAGGCCGAGACGCCGGCGTCGATCGCCGCCTCGATCATGCTGCTGTCGGATCGATCAACGAACATGGCGATCGGGCGCTTCACCGAGCGAGAGAGCTGGAACATGCTCTCCAGCAAATCGCGATTGGGATTTTCGAGATCGATGACGATCACATCCGGTTGCAGCCGTTCGATCACGCGCCCGACGCCATGGACATCGTGCACGATGCTCACGCGGTTGTGGCCCGCATCGCGCAAGCCTTCCTCGATGATCGAGGCGCGGATGGCGTTCTCGTCAATCACAAGAATGGTCAGGTCGCGGCGGGTCATGCGGCGATCATGATGCAGCGCAGCAAATTTCGCAATACATTTGCCTAAAAAATTTGCGCAGCCGAGAATTGCATGAATTTAAGGCGATATTGGAGTGCGAAGTGCCTCTAATCAGCCGAGGCTTGAACCGGTCTGCAGGCCCCTCCATCTATTTTGAACAACAGTACCAAATTGTTTCGGTCCGTTGGTTCGGCGGCGATGGTCGCCGCCGTTTGAGGATCAGATCATGGGTTTCATCGACAAGGAAATAGCGCCCGTCGACGACGGCGCGCTGACGGATGCCTATTCGCATGCAATTGCCGGCGCGGTCGACGTGGTCGGTCCCGCGGTCAACCGCATCGAGCGCGTTGGCGGCAGGGCCGGTCATGGCTCGGGCTTCGCCATTTCTTCCGACGGGCTGATCGTGACGAACAATCACGTCGTCGGGGATTCGAGGGCCGTTCGCATCACGACACCGGACGGCTTCGTGACGGAAGGTCGTGTGCTCGGTCGCGACGTCGACACCGACATCGCGCTCATACGAGCGAACTCGGGCGTCGGCGCCTGGGCGCGACTAGGGGACTCGCAGCGGTTGCGACGGGGCCATATTGCAATTGCCATCGGCAATCCGCTGGGCTTCGAGTGGACCGTCACGGCGGGCATCGTCTCGGCGCTTGGTCGCACCATGCGGGCGGCGAGCGGACGCCTGATGGACGACGTGATCCAGACGGACGCCGCCCTCAATCCCGGGAATTCCGGAGGGCCGCTGGTCTCGTCGGGCGGCGAAGTCATCGGCGTCAACACGGCTATGATCCAGGGCGCGCAGAGCATCGCCTTTGCGGTCGCCTCGAACACGGCGAATTTCGTGATTTCCGAGATTCTGAGATACGGTCATGTCAGGCGGGCGTACATCGGCATAGCCGGCGACACGATCGAACTGCCCCGCAGGATCGCGCTCGCGGCCGGGTCTGACCGGACGACATCCGTCCGGCTGAGACGGCTGGAACCCGGCGGTCCGGCCGAGCGCGGCGGTCTTCGGGAAGGCGACTATATCCTGGCGATCGACGGCAAGCCGGTCGGCGGCGTGGACGACGTCGTCAGGCTGATGGACGGTGAGAAAATCGGTCAGGCCACCGAATTCCTGATCTTTTCGGTGGCAGGCAAGATTGAAAAGAGGACCTTGGTGCCCGTCGCTCGATCGTAAGCGGTCTGTGTTGGCCGCCCGCGATGGCTGAGCAGTGGGAGCGGGTTCCGGTTGGAAACCGCTCCCCACGCGTTCAGTCAGCAGCGGCCCAGGCTGCCCAGAGCCACCAGATCGACCGTCGGAAGAACGTTCTTGTCGCTGATGTATTCGACTTCCTGAAGCAGGGAGGCCAAGGCCAATTCCAGGCAATATTGCACGCCCTCGACGTTCAAAGTCTTGGCGGAGTCTCGTGCGTAGCTGACGAGGCGGGCAAGGGCCAGAAGTTCCTTCTCCTTGTCTTCCACGTCGATAGGTAGCTTGATGGATTGCTGCATGATTTTCCCCAGTGTCACTCGGGGGTCACTGCGACCCGCTTTCCGCAGCAAATATAGCGTGACTTTGGCGCCGTGGGCGTGACACGGGCGTGACACACGCTGAATGGGAAATGCAACCGGTCCTACGTCTCAGGTTGATTAAGCAAAACCTTCCACATACTTGTCGAATTGAATGCCCGGCCGGGTCTTTCGCCGCGCCGTTCCTCCGGCTGGGCGCTGACCGCGTCGAAAAGCGCGAGGGCGTCGATGCGCTTCTGGTCGACCATCTCCTGATGAAGCCTTGCCGCCAAGGCGGCGCGATCGGCATCCGCCTGAAGTTCTGCATCGGCAACGATCGCCGCCCATGTGCGCCGCTTGTAGAATATCTGCCCGGCTGCCGCTTCGATCCGCATGGCATCCGCAATCGTAATCGAGCCGCCCTGCCTGAGGCGCGCAAGCGTCGCGCGCACATTGACCAGCGGGACCGTCAGGGGCGCATAGCCGAGCTCGGCGGGCGCATGAAGCAGGGCCACATCCGAGTCGTCCGCAAGCTCGCCTGCGGCATACTGGCGATATATGTCTCCGATCCCCACCATTCCGAACGGCGCACACTCAGCGGCGCGCAAGGCACCCATGCTCGCCGCCCCGAAGACCTGTACACCTTGTGAAAGGGCGAACAGGATCTCCTTGTGCCAGACCGGCGCCACATGTTCGAAGTTGCCGTCGACAAGGCCGATGATCGTCGCCCCGGCGCGTACGACACGCAGGATATCTCCCTGCATCGCCGGCGGATGGACCGCGAAAGCCGCACCGGCGAGCGCGCGCGCATCCGGGACGGTCGGGCCGACGAAGACGATCTTCATGCCACCTCCAGCGCCCGGGAGAGTGCCCGTGTGCCGAAGCGGCGCTTGCGCTCGCCCTCCGGGTTTTCCAGCTCCGGAACGAACACTTTCACAACCGCAAAGGGCAGGTCATCCCCGAGCAGCGGCACGGAGATGACCTGACCGATGCCGGCGTCCCGCAGCCGCTGCAGGACGAAAGACAAGAGCGCGTCCGGTCCCCCCGCCTGGGTAGCGTCGACGCGTGTCGGCGCTTGCGGCACAGCCTCGAACAGTTTTTGCGTCTGCTGCGGCAAGGGGCGAACGAACGTCTCCGGATAGACGTCGTCGCGCGCGCCGCTGATGTAGGTGAGCCTCGATTGGGCCGCTTCGGTTACGGCGCGGATGGCCGCCCGTGCTGCAGTCGGATGTGCCCCATGTCCGACCGTCACGTGATGGAAAAGCGGCGCCTTCGCCGTGAGAATGTCTTTCCCGGCCACGACAGCGGTGAAGCTCGGTATGCCGACGTCGCTGGTGATGTCGAAAAGGCGCAGCTCGAGTTCGGCTGCGGCAAACTTTGCGGCCATCGCATCGAGCACCGGATCGCCGAGCGCCTGCGGTGCAACGCAGCGTCGAAGCCTCGTTGCCAATGGCGTGAGGCGCCACAGCACCTCCGCATCGCGTTCGATCCGCTCCAGGAGCCCATGTAGCACCGCTTCAGTCTCGGTGTTGCCGGAGGCGAGGCCATCGGACGATTGCCAGTACCGGCAGTTCTCCACCGTCCTGTCGAGCAGCGCGGCCTCCAGCGGAACCCATGTCGGCGCTCCTCTGTCGAGGTCGCGGCCGAGAACCCAGCGGATCGGTTCATCGTCGGCAAGATCGGCTCGCGCGCTGGCGATCAGCCCCGGTAGAGGCAGGGCCTGATCGCCTTCGGCCAATAGCTCGCTGCGGTTAACAACTCTCGTCGGCACGCGCGGCGCGCATGCGACGGCACGCTCGAGCGCCTCCATGGCGGCCGAGACTTTGGCGTCGATGTCCGTTATGCCCTTGCCCTGATTGATGACCAGCGACTTCGAATTCGGAGACACGGCATTCCAGACCGGTATGCCGATGCAATCCAGTCCGGTCAGGCGTGCAAGCCGCGTGATGCCGAACTCCGGCAAAAGCGGTTCGATCCGGCCGAAGGTCGTTTCGGCGGCACAGATGCGATCGGAATAGCGAATTGAGCTGGACATGGCTATCGAGGGGTCGCACGGGCGACAGCCCCTTTGGCCTGCCGCCCGTGGCAATACCCGGCTAGCCGTCCAGGAACCCCCCGAAAACGCGGTCGGCAGAACTTGCCGCAGCGGCCAGATTGACAGTCTTGATGACGGTGGACCCTGCCTTGCGCAATGCGTCGGCGTCTGCCAGCGCACCCTGCTTGGGCGGATCGATCCTGGTGACTGTCCCCGCCCTGAGATCCGCGAGCCACAAATGATCCTCTCCGGCAATGCCGAAAACAACAACCTCAGCCATTATTTCACCCCTCTTGCTCTCGCGCGGAATTGCGCCTCAAAAACCCGCCTTCTTCAGGCCCTCGCGGTAATGCTCCCTCTGCCAATCCTCCCGGATGGGCACGATCGCCATCCAGCGGTCGAGATCGAAGTCCGGATGGACATCGAGTGTCTTTCGCACGAACTGGCGAGCCTTTCTGCGGTCGCCGAGCATGCCCCAGCTCGCGGCCGACAACCGGTCGGCCGGTGTCCGGTCCCGCATCCGGTCGATATAGGCGAGCGCCTGTTCGTAGTGGCCAAGAGAGTAGCTGGCGCCGGCGGCCGTCCAGAAATATTCGTCCGGAGCGATCGGGTTGAGATCGATCGCCGCCTCGATCTTCTGCAGGCCCTCGCCGGGACGGGAGGCCTGCACGAGGGTGTCGGCATAGCTGGCGATAACATTGGCATAGTGCGGGCTGAGCTCTTCCGCCCGGTCGTGGAATTCGACGCTTTCGTCGAATTCGCGGAGGTAGAGCTTGACGACTCCGAGTTCCCGGTGGCCGGAGGCGAGCGTCTCGTCGGCGGCGATCGCGTCACGCGCATGTCTTTCGGCCAGCGTCAGCAGCTCGCGATCGCCGCGCGCCGTCAGCAGCCATTCGACGAAATAGCTCCTGGCAAGCCCGCTCATGGCGGGGGCGAAGTCCCGCTGGTCGCTCAACGCCTCGCGGAAGCTCTTGCGCGCGCGGCGGATCTCCGGAAGGTTGAGATGCTTGAGATACCGCTGGCCGAGGAGATAGCTGCGATAGGACTCGCCATTGCGCTCGTAGGCGTGTCGGGCGGCTTCATTCCGTTCGACCTGGCTTGCGATCGCCGAAGCGATCCGGTGCGCAATGCCCCTGCGCGACTGCATCAGCCCATCGCCGACGAGATTGAACCGGTCGGCCCAGATGACCTCGTCACTCGCAAAGAAGATCAATTGGGCAAAGAGGCTCTGCCGATCGCCCTCGTCAGTCAATCGTGTGTCGAGGATATAGCTGATGGTGTGCCGTTCGTAGGTGTTCGCCTTGTCGGCCTGAAGGCCGATCTGCGCCGCGGTATAGGGCGCGATGACGCTGACGGACCGAAGGGCGCAGAGGCCGATCGTCACGTCCTCGATGAGCGAGCTTGCGAAGATTGCCGCGGCGCTATCCGCGCGCTCGGAGTTTGGCGGCAGCAGCACGAGCCGCGGCGGCTTTCTCTGCTGATGGTCATCCCCGACAAGGACCTCGACCGGTGCGGAGGGCAGGCTGCCGATGACAGGCACCGAGCGGCTGACGCTGTCGAAGATGACCTGCGCATCATGATGCCGCCCTTCGGATTCCAGCGCACTCTTCAAGATCGCGCGGACTTCCTCGTCCGACGGACTGCGTTCGAGCAATCGCATTGCCGCCGACTTGAGAAGTTCGCGATGTTTGCCGGCGGCGGCGGGCGTCGCGGCAAGCAGGCGTTCCCTGAGCAGCGACATATGCGTCTCGCGCTGGTGGCTGATCCAGGCATCGAGCGCCTTGCCGTGCGATTTCGCGTCCTTCAGGAAATCGTCGCGCAGCACAGTGGCAATGCGGCAGAAGCGAGCCACGGCGTCGCCGCCATCGTCCGTCACGGCATCCAGATCGCTCGTCAGGGTTCCCGGATTGAGCAGGATCGACGACTGCGAAAAGGTCAGAAAGGTGCGCCCGAGCTCCATCTGCTGGGCGGTGATGCGGGAGATTGTCTTGCGCAGGTTGACATAGGCCTGGCTGGGCTCGACCCCGTCCCACAGCAGCTTGGCCGTTTCCGCCCGGGACTGCTCGCGATGGCCGTTGGCAATCGCGAGACACAGGATGAGCAGGCCCTTCTCGGGGAATGCGACTTCGCGGCCCGCTTCATTAAGCAGGCGCAATCGTCCCAGAGTCTGCAACCTGTAGGTCATGCGGCCCCCTCGCTGACGGTAAGGCTAGCTCTTAACCGTGCAGGGGCTCTGTGCGGCGCGCGCCAGCGGCGACGCTCGTTGACTCCGTATCTGGTGTCTGGGCCATCGCGGCTACGAGCGAGATGATCTTCTTCCGCAACACGGGATCGGCGATCTTCAGGAACGCCCTGTTGAGCGCGATGCCTTCCTTCGAGGCGACGAAGGAGGAAATCTCGTTCGACTCATGCATGTCGCCGGCGCTTTCTCGGCCCGACGGCCTTTCTTCGTCGCGCTGGAAGAAGAAGCTTGGGTGGACGCCCAGGATATCGGCAATCGCCTGCAGCCGGCTCGCGCCGATGCGGTTCGTGCCCTTTTCGTACTTCTGTACCTGCTGGAAGGTGATGCCCAGGCCATCGGCCAGCTTCTCCTGGCTCAGCCCGACCATCAGTCTGCGCATTCTGACGCGAGAACCGACGAAGGTATCAATCGGGTTTGGATCCTTCTTGTTCATCTCAATGATTCTCCTCGGAGCGGTGCGACCTCATGCGTATGAGTTTGCTCGAATAAGTGTTGCGATGCAATCATGGCGCGCCAGAATCCATGGGCCGAAACACATTTTGTGATTGTGTCGCGTTATGATTGTGGCGCGCCGGCATACGACCGCCCGTTGGCCGCCTTGTGACTCACCAGACGGCTGGTTCGCCCTGAAACCGGCGCCGCGAAGGCTTCGGCACCGGCGACCGCGAGGGCGTCAGACAAACCGGGTTGCGCTCGAGACGAGCGCAGTTACGCCAAATCCGATGAGCAGAAGCCCGGAAATGCGCGACACCCAGGTGGCGAAACCGTCCGGGAGCCGCGCCTTGGCAAGCGCGACGCCGCCGCTCAAGAAGAACCACCAGGCAAGCGAACCGAGAAAGACGCCCGAGACGGCAATCGCGCCTTTTATCCCTTCGCCGACCGTCGAAAGCCCGAGCCCCGCGAAGATGGCGGCGAAGGACAGGATCGTCGTGGGGTTGGCGATCGTCAGGAAGAAGGTCGCAGTCGTTGTGTGAACGAGATCGCGCGCGTCGATCTCGGCGGCCATGGCAACGGGTTTCGGCGCGAGTCCGCGCCAGCCGAGCCAGATCATGAACAGGCCTCCCACCAGGCTCAGCGGTGTCGCGATCACGGAAAGCACGGCAGCGAATGCCGCGAAACCGACCGCCGCAAGCATCGCGTAGGTCGCGTCGGCGAGGGCCGTTCCGAGGCCGCCGGCAACGCCGGCCCAAAAGCCGCGCGTCAGCGTACGGCTGATGCAAAGCGCGCCGATCGGCCCGACCGGCGCGGCAATGGCAAGGCCGAGCAGGAGGCCTTTTCCGAAAAGCAGTACAGACATGTCTATCGGACCTCCGGTCCCGTGAAGAGGTTATCGGCAACGGTCGAAAGCGCGATGACGGTCTCGCTGCGGGCGAGGTATCGCCGTGCTTTCAGCTCCGAGAGAAAAGGCTCGATGTCGCCGAGCGTCGGCATGCGGATCTTGACGCAATAGGACCATGAGCCGGTCACGTGATGGCATTCGGCGACAACCGGGTGCGTTGCCATGAATGCACGGAATTCGGTTTCATCGGCATCGGCCGAGAGGGCGATCCAGACAAAGGCGAGAACGTCGAGGCCAAGAGCGCGATGATCCACGTCGAGCGTAAAACGGCGGATCGTGCCACTGGCGACGAGACGGCGGATGCGTTCGTTGATCGCCGAGGGCGAAAGGTCGACCGCCGCGCCGATGTCGGTCAACGATGTGCGGGCATCCTCCGCAAGGATTCCAATGATTTTTCTGTCTGTGACGTCCATTTCGGAAAAATACGTGGCGTTATGAGAAAATTCAACTGTTTTTTTGGATTTCGTCGTTTCAAATGGCCGGGGCAGCGGCGACGTGCGCTTCGCGCCGCTTGCCCACCGCCGCCGCGGAAGTTAAGAGCGAGGCGCAATCGCTTGCCCACAGACAGGGATGCCAGGTCCAGGATGATGATCGACAAGAGGCACAGGCCCGCGGCACCGGCACACAGATTTCCAGGCTCGATCATCGTGATGGGCGTGTCTGGCAGCGGAAAATCGTCCGTGGGCGAACACATCGCGAAGGCCTGTGGCTATCCCTTCATCGAGGGGGACGCGCTCCATCCACCCGAGAACATCAAGAAGATGTCGGAGGGCATTCCGCTGACGGACGATGACCGCTGGCCATGGCTGGCGGCGATCGGCCGTAGGCTCGCGGAAAACTCGGGCCCGGCCGTCGTTGCCTGTTCGGCGCTCAAACTCAGTTATCGGCAGAAGCTGCGTGAAAGCGCGCCGGAGGGGCTGGCCTTCGTCCATCTCCATGGAACCGAGGCGGTGTTGGCGGAGCGCATGCAGCATCGCACCGGCCACTTCATGCCGCCGTCCCTGCTGAAGACCCAGCTCGCGACGTTGGAAGATCCGACCAGCGAGGTGAACACCGTGGCGATCGACATCGACCAACCGCTGGCTGCGATCGTCGATGAGGCGCTTACCGCCCTCGGCAAGATGTAGCCGCACGCGCCCCCCTATTCCCTAAGGTTTGATAAACGGCACGGATCGACTATGGATTCCGCATGGCAAAGCGGTTCTTGAGTCGGCGATTCGGCCTTTTTTGGGAAGGGGTGGCGCTTGCCGCCCGCCGATGCACGGGCGGTCCCACGGGCATGCTTGCCATTCTGGGCCTTCTGCTGGTCGGGTGCGCGGCGCGCGAAGGCGTACGCACGATGTCAGGCGCGGCCCTTGTGCCGACGGAGAATGCGCTCATCTTGCCGCCGCCCGGCGGCCCGGCGGTCCTCAACGTCGTCGAACGCCGTTTCGCCAACTCCATAGCACAGGACGTCTTTCTCCATACATCCGCCTCGACGCCCGGACAGAATTTTCTCAAGGCCCAGTTTTTCGGGCCGATGGAAACGGTTTTCGGCCAGCAGAGCAGCGCATACCTCCCTGTTCGCAGCTCGCAGATGATGCGCGAGGCGCGGCGGGCGGTGCCCGGAGCGGCACTGACGCAATCGCCCTATTTCCTTCAGAACAGCTACGGACCTTTCGGTTACGCCTTCGGGCGCGGTCGCGGGGACGATGCCTGCCTCTATGCCTGGCAGCAGATTCGCCCGCCGCAACACCGCCGCTCGCCGCTGCAGAACCATGGCACAATACAGGTCCGGGTGCGCTATTGTGCGGCTGGAGCCACGGAAAGAGAACTTCTCGCGCCCGTTTATGGCTACACAATCAGCGGCACCTTTCCCGATCCGAGGTGGAATCCTTATGGCGAACCGCCCGCGGTAGATCCCGGCATTGGTCGTACCGGCAGTCCCATCTATCCAAAGGAGCCACCCGCGATCGAGCGTGTTACCGTGGTCGAGAGAAGGATCGTCCGTCCGGCAGTAGGGGCCGGAATGGGGAGGCCGCAAGTGCGGGAGCAGGCTGCGGTGCCCGGGCCGCCGGACCAGGCTGCAAGCGGCCTGCCAACGCCGACGGGAACGCCGGCGGGGGCGGGGAGCACGGTTGTGGTACCAATGCCGACCTGCGACGCGCAGGCCGGAACCGATTGTCCTTGATCAGCCTGTAACCAACGTTTGGTATGAGGCTGGTCGAACTTTAAGGACCTGTTTTGGTCAAACCAGCGGCATGATGCCGTCTGCTGGAAGGCGAATGAATGAGTAAAGTTGCTGCCCTTGCCGTGTGGGCGTTTCTTTCCCTTTGCGTCGTCGCCCTGATCACGCTGCCTGTCAATCTGCAGACGCAACTGATCGCAAGTGTTGTCGTCGTGACCTTCATGGCGCTGATCAAGCTCGTGAACGCCGGCGGCAGATGGCGGCTGATCGCGCTTGCCTTCGGTACGGCAATCGTGCTGCGCTATGTCTATTGGCGGACGACCAACACCTTGCCGCCCGTCAACCAGCCTGAAAACTTCATTCCGGGCTTCCTGCTCTACCTCGCCGAAATGTACAGCGTGATGATGCTGGCCCTCAGCCTTTTCGTCGTGGCCATGCCGCTCCCGCCTCGACCATCCCGGGCCGCCACGGCAGCAAAATCCCCGAAGGTCGACGTCTTCGTTCCCTCCTACAACGAGGAGGCATCGCTTCTCGCCAATACGCTCGCGGCAGCGAAAGGCATGGACTACCCGGCCGACAAGCTGACGGTATGGCTGCTCGACGATGGCGGGACCCAGCAGAAGCGCGACTCCGCCAGCCTCGTCGAGGCGCAGCGCGCCGCGGCGCGTCATCTGCAATTGCAGGAACTGTGCGCCGATCTCGGCGTGCGCTATCTGACGCGCGAGCGCAACGAACATGCCAAGGCCGGCAATCTCAACAACGGAATGCTGCACGCCGACGGCGAATTGATTGCGGTGTTCGATGCCGATCATGCGCCGGCCCGTGATTTCCTCCTGGAGACGGTCGGCTATTTCGAGGACGATCCGCGTCTCTTCCTGGTGCAGACGCCGCATTTCTTTCTCAATCCGGATCCGCTCGAGCGAAACCTCAGGACGTTCGAAAAAATGCCGAGCGAAAACGAGATGTTCTACGGGATCATCCAGCGCGGCCTCGACAAGTGGAACGCCGCCTTTTTCTGCGGCTCGGCGGCGGTGCTGCGGCGAGCGGCGCTCGACGATGCGGGCGGGTTCAGCGGCTCCAGCATCACGGAGGACTGCGAAACGGCGCTGGCGCTGCACGGGCGCGGCTGGAACAGCGTCTATGTCGATCGTCCGCTTATCGCCGGGTTGCAGCCGGCGACCTTTGCCAGCTTCATCGGTCAACGCAGCCGCTGGGCGCAGGGCATGATGCAGATCCTCATGTTCCATTTCCCACTGTTGAAGCGCGGCTTGTCCCTGCCGCAGCGGCTTTGCTACATGTCGTCCGCCCTGTTCTGGATGTTCCCGCTGTCGCGCACGATCTTCCTGTTCGCGCCGCTCTGCTATCTGTTCTTCGATCTCGAGATATTCACGGCATCGGGCGGCGAGTTCCTGGCCTATACGCTCGCCTACATGCTCGTGAACCTGATGATGCAGAACTACCTCTACGGATCGTTTCGCTGGCCGTGGATCTCGGAGCTCTACGAATATGTGCAGGCGGTGCATCTCCTGCCGGCAGTGTTTTCCGTTCTGGCGAGTCCGCGTAAACCCACCTTCAAGGTGACCGCAAAGGACGAGTCGATATTCGAAAGCCGACTTTCGGAGATCAGCCGGCCGTTCTTCGTCATCTTCGCCGTGCTGTTCATTGCCCTCCTGATCACCGCCTATCGCGTCTATGCGGAACCCTACAAGGCGGATATCACCCTTGTTGTGGGTGGCTGGAATTTCTTCAATCTGGTCCTGGCCGGTTGCGCGCTCGGCGTCGTGTCCGAGCGGGGTGAAAGATCGGGGTCGAGGCGGGTCAAGGTCAGTCGCCGATGCGAGTTCGGACTGAATGAGAAGTGGTATCCGGCAACGATCGAGAACGTTTCGGCAAACGGCGCCCGCGTGCAGGTGTATGGGTTGGGTGATGGCAATCTCGTCATCGACACGCAGGCCCAGATTCGCTTCGAGCCTTATAGCGGGGGCGGCACGCTCGATACGCTGCCGGTTGCGATCAAGAACGTCGAATCCGGCGGCGACATAACGATCGTCGGCTGCCGGTACCTGCCGGAGGTGGCCCGTCACCATAGCCTCGTTGCCGACCTGATCTTTGCAAATTCGCAGCAGTGGAGCGAATTCCAGCGCCTGCGGCGCGCAAATCCTGGGCTGGTGCGCGGAACGCTGTGGTTTTGGTGGCTCTCGCTTTATCAGATGAACCGAGGACTTGTTTATCTCTTCCGCAGCATGGGTTCCGCTCAACGTGAACCGGGGCGCGCGCGATGATCAGGATGCTCGCATTCGTGATTTCGGTGCTTGTGTGCGGGCCGACCCTGGCCCAGCCGGCACCCTTCGACATGACGGGCGAACGTCCCGCCGAGGAGCGGGCCCCGGTACAACCTCCGGCGAGGCCCGGCCAGACAGACCGGCAGGCTGATGACGCCGCGACCCCACCAGCGGAGCAGCCGATTGCATTCCGTCGCCATATCATCCCATTTTCGACGCTTTCGCTGACGGGGGAATTCGATGAGCGGACATGGTCCGTCTATCTGACGCCGGGTCAGGCGGCAGCGGGAAACACGCTCACCTTCGCCTATCAGAATGCAATAGTCGTTGCGCCCGAGGCTTCCGTTCTTTCCGTGATCGTGAACGGCAGGCTCATCGGCGAAGGGCCAGTGCGCGCGACCGAGGCGCCACAAACACGGAGTTACAAGCTCCCGCCGGATCTGTTGCGGGCGGGGTCCAACGAAGTCCGCTTTCGTGTCCACCAACGTCACCGTACGGACTGCACCATCCAGTCGACCTATGAACTCTGGACGGAAATTCCGTCCGAGACCGCCTTCATCGAGTTCGCGGGGCGGGACGCGGGCCGGTTGTCGACGATCGACGATATACGCGCGACCGGCAACAACGGCGATGGCCGCACGCGGTTCAATATCGTAATGCCTGCGCTCAACCAGCCGAGCAGGACCGGCACAGTCATGCGGCTTGCACAGGGATTGGCTCTGCTTGGACACATGCCCGCTCAGAGCGTTCTCGTGACGGAGAACATGCCTGTGCTCGGCCAGCCCGGAGAGTTGACGGTCCTGGCCGGCACGGTATCCGAATTGGCACCCCTTCTGCCGTCGATGCCGGACGGAGCGTCGGCGACATCTGTTGCTACCTTCGTACAAGACGAGGCCAGCGGCGCGCCGCTCCTGGTTTTGACGGGGCCGGATTGGTCGGCCGTCGAAGCTGCAATCGAAGAGGTCACCAAAATAACCGAACGCCCGTCGGACGTGCCACGTGACGTCATCAATACGGAACGCTGGCGCCTGCCTCAGCCGCCCCTGTTTGTTTCAGCCAAAACGCTCCGGTTCTCGGAGCTCGGGGTCACAACGGCCGAGTTCTCGGGGCGCCGCTTTCGCACGCCATTCAGCGTCTCCCTCCCTTCGGATTTTTACGCGGGCGCCTATGGCGAGGCCACCATTTTGCTTGACGCGGCCTATACGGAAGCGGTGCGTTCAGGCAGCCGGATCGATATCTATGTCAACGGTAACATCGCTTCGACGGTGCCGCTAGGTTCGGCAAGCGGCCGCTTTGTCCGCCACCTGCCCATCAGCGTCACCCTTCGCCACTTCCGGCCCGGTCCCAACCTCATCGAGTTGGAGGCTGCCTTGCTGACCGAAGCCGATAGCGTCTGCGCACCGGGAACTACTGCATCGACCGAGGCGCGATTCGCCCTGTTCGATACGTCCGAGTTTCGCATGCCGGATTTCGCACGCATCGGCCTGCGTCCGAACCTCGACGCCATGTCGGGCGTCGGCTATCCCTACCGCGCCGATGCGGGACCGGTTGCGCTCTATCTCGACCGGCGCGACACGGAGACACTTTCGGCCGCCGCGACTTTCGTGTCACGGCTGGCGCTTGCAGGCGAAAGCTTAGCGCAGATCGAGCGCATCGCCACGCCTTTGGAGGTCGGTGATCGCAATGCGCTCTTCATCGGTGCTTTGCCGCAGCTGCCGGACTCGGTGCTGACGCAGGTCGGTATCGACGCAAGCGTCAAGGTTTCGTGGGGCAGTGCCCCGGATACGGTTTCGCGCACGGTGACACAGACAGCGTTCGATGAGTGGAGAGCGCGATTGCGAGGCGGGGGCTGGCGGATGCCGATTGCAAATATTGAAGACTGGATGAGGGAGACCTTTGGTATTTCCTTGACTTCGCTCACGATCACGCCGGGGAAGGAGAGCATTTTTGCACCGCTCGACGCTGCAACCCTGCTCATTGCTCAGGCAGCCAATCCCGCAGGGACCGCGACGTGGACCGTTGTGACTTCGCCGACACCAAAGCTGCTCGAAGAGGGCGTCTCGGCGATCGCGGATATCACGAGATGGAACCAGTTATCCGGTCACATTGCGACCTTCGAACCGCTCAATGAGTTGGTCAGAACGATCCCGGCCAGGCAGTTCGAGTTCGTGCCGACACAGGCTCCGTCTCTCTGGAACTATCGATTGATCGGCGCCAACTGGCTGTCGACGAACGTCCTTCTTTACGCGTTGTTGCTCGTCGGCCTCGCCATTTTGCTCGGCATTTCAACAGCAGGACTGCTTGGCAAGCTGGGGCGTCGCCTATGAAGTGGTTGGTCGCATTCGTATTTTTGCTGGCGATTTCAGGTGGCGCTGTACAGGCGCAGGAGGTGCGCGCGGTCGTGAGCGAAGATGCGTGGACACAGTACAAGGCGAGGTTTCTGGATCCGAGCGGCCGCATCGTCGATGACGGCAACGATAATATCAGCCATAGCGAAGGACAGGGTTACGGCCTCCTTCTTGCATTTCTTGCCGACAATCCGGCCGACTTCGAGCAGATCTGGTCCTTTACCCGCCGCGAACTCCTGCTTCGCGACGATGGGCTAGCCGCCTGGAAATGGAGCCCGGTCGATACGCCGCATGTTGTCGACATCAACAATGCGACCGATGGCGATATCCTGATTGCCTATGCGCTGGCGCTCGCCGGCGAGCGCTGGGGGCGAAGCGATTACCTGAGCACTGCGTCTGCAATGGCGAAGGCGATTCTTGACAATGCCGTAGTCGAATATGGCGGCAGGACGCTGCTCACGCCAGGAGTTTCCGGCTTCTCGGCGTCGGATCGTGCCGATGGCCCGGTCATCAACCCGTCCTACTGGATCTTCGAGGCGTTCCCGGTCCTGAACCGGGTCGCCCCTTCACCCAAGTGGCAGACCCTTTCCGAGGAAGGAGAGGCGATGATTGAGGGTCTGCAGTTCGGCCCGAGGAAGATGCCGGCGGACTGGGTGAGCGCCCGGACGATGCTGAAGCCGGCGGCGGGCTTCCCGGCTCACTTCGGTTACAACGCACTGCGCATTCCACTCTACCTTGCGCGCGCAGGCTACACGGATCGCGAACTCCTCTCGCGATTGGCGGACGGCATGGGTACTCCGGATGGAGCAATCGCCATCATCGATCTCGATGGCGGGACCGTGATCAAAGCGCTGGACGACCCGGGTTATCGAATTGTTAACCATATTCTGGCCTGTGTCCTTGACGGAGCGAAGCTGCCGGACACCGCCAGGTTGTTCAGCCCCACGCAATATTATCCTTCGACACTTCACCTGCTGGGGTTGTCCTTTGTGGAGCAAAATCATCCGGAGTGTTTATGAAGACCCCAATCGTTGCCTCCGTGGCTGTCTTGATCGCGGCGATCGGCGTTGCCGGCCTCGCCGACGACAGGCATCTGCGGCAGGACATCGGGGAACTGATCAAGCACACCGTCCCCGAACGGGTTGCTTTCGTCCTGGGCGACAGCCTCCCCGGCAAGGCTGCGGCGGAAGAGATCGCCCAGGCGGCAAGCCCACCGGAGGCCGAAGCGCAGCCCGAGGAGCCGGTCGTCGATGAATCTGCACTACGCTATTTCGCCAGCAAGGGCGACACCGCGCGTCTGGAGGCCGAGATAGCGCGCTTGCGGACGCTTTATCCGAATTGGACGCCTCCGGAAAATCCGCTGGCGGTGCCGCGCAACGCCGACGCGCAACTCGAAACCATGTGGCAGCTTTATTCGGAGGGGCGCTACAGTGAGGTGCGCAGGGCGATCTCCGAACGGCAGTCGAACGATCCCGGCTGGCAGCCGCCCGCCGATCTGATCGAGCGCCTCGACATCGCCGAGGCGCGCGCGAGGCTTATCAACGCGTCCGACCTCAGGCAATACGAGACTGTCATCCAGGTGGGCGCCCGCACGCCAAGCCTTCTGACCTGCAGCGAAGTCGACGTGCTGTGGCGCGTCGCCGAGGCCTTTGCGCAAACGGACAGGCATGACCGGGCGCGTGACGCCTATCTTTATATCTTGAAGAATTGCGACGACCAATCGGAGCGGCTTGCGACGCTGCAAAAGGCGGCGGC
Source organism: Sinorhizobium chiapasense (assembly GCF_036488675.1). Taxonomy (NCBI): domain Bacteria; kingdom Pseudomonadati; phylum Pseudomonadota; class Alphaproteobacteria; order Hyphomicrobiales; family Rhizobiaceae; genus Sinorhizobium; species Sinorhizobium chiapasense. The sequence goes on along the minus strand of NZ_CP133152.1, from coordinate 1,441,802 downwards.
CCTGCTACCCTACGCGACCGTCCAGGAACTGCTTTCCTTCGAGAGGACGACGGCGGCGGGAACGCTTGAATTCGAAACAATCCGCGACGATCTCGCACGACGTTTCGTTGCCGAAGGTAACGACGATGCCGCGCTTGCCGTCGATCCGAAATATCTGCAACGCGTCGAGCGATTGGTGGAAACGCAAGGCCTGGCGTCGGACGCGTTGCTGCTCGGCTGGTATCAACTGCGCCGTAACAACATGAGCGCGGCAGAGCAGTGGTTCCGCCGGGCACACGACAAGCAGGATTCCGCCGAGGCTTCCCAGGGGCTGGCGCTCGCGCTCATCGATCGCAAGGCGCCTCAGGAAGCCGAACAAGTGCTTTATCCTTGGCGGGATGCATCGGCCGACGCACACGCGACCTACATGGCAGCGGCGGCCAATCTGCTGGCGATGGATCCTCCCGTCGCGCTTTCAGCCGATGTCCTCCAGCGTATCTCCGTGGAGACAATGAAGGGCCGCGACCCGGCAACCGCACAGCAGTTCGGCTGGTATGCCCGGGCGCTCGGACAGCACCAAACGGCCGCCCAATGGTTTTCCGCTGCGCTTCGCTGGAAACCGGATGACGAGCCGTCAGCCTATGGTCTGGCGCTCAGCCGTCATCAACTCGGCGACGAAGCGGGCGTCGCCGAAATTCAACGCCTTTGGGCCGGGCGATCGGAACGGATCGCACGGCTAACGGAGACGGAAACTACGCCGCAAACCCAATTGCCGACGCCGACGGCAAACGGTGCGCCACAGCCAGCGACGGTTACGCAGCGGCCTGCGGCGGTTACGACACCCCGACGCGAGGGCGTTCAGCCTGTTTATCGCGGGACCGCGCCGCGGGCGGCAGCCCGAAGCACCGCCGGTTGCCGCGCGACGCGCGATCCGGGCCGGCTCTCGCCGGCGGCGGCGCTGGCGCGCGGGTGGTGCCTGATGGATCTGAACCGGCCGCTTGAAGCCGCAGAGGCGTTTGAAGTCGCGCTGCGCGCGCCGCAGTCGCGGTTGCGCGAGGATGCCGCCTATGGGCAGAGCCTTGCCTATCTGCGCGCCGGCCTGACCGACAGGGCGGCGGTCGCGGCGACGAAATCGCCCCAGCCCCGTGCCCGCGTCGATGAACTGCAGACGGCAATCCTCGCCGATCGGGCGATCGCCGCATTCGATGCCGGGCGCTATCCCGAGACATTGCTGTTGCTCGACCGGTTGAGCCGGATAGCGTCCGATCGCTCTGACCTGATGGTTCTTCGTGGTTACGCATATCTGCAGCTTAGACGCTTCGCAGAGGCGAAGCAGATCTTCGAAGCGGTCGCGGCGACCGGCAATCGCGATGCCTTGCGCGGGCTTGCCGACGTCACCACCGCGTGGGAAGTCTGGCCTAACAAAAATTGAGGCTCTCTCCATTGCCTCGCTAAGGAAGGAACGAGCCCTCGAATCGGCGCCGCAGATATCGGCGAAGCCCTGCCGGTGTCGAAGCATCGATTTATCGCATTCCGGCGCGTGCGTTTTCATATCGTGCTTGGCCGGGCGGCTCTTTGGAAGGAAATTAGCGAACGGCGATGTTATCGTTCGCAGCGATGGCCGTGGAGCGGTAGGATGCGCCGAGCGGTTGTGTCACTACGGCGCCGCGCGTCTCATTCACCGCGAGGACGCTGTAGCACGTTGACTTGCGGCATGGTTTTTTATCCTCAAATCGGGTGCGATTTGAGGAGACATGCAGCGGGGGAGATGCCCGCGAGGCCTGTTTCTGCCGGCGATGAGGAGATCGCCGCCGGAGACATGCGGAGGAGAAAAGACATGTATCAAGGTGGACTGAGTTTCGCCCTTGGCGATGACATCGACGCGTTGCGCGACAGCGTGCGCCGGTTTGCGAGCGAACGGATCGCGCCGCTTGCGGAAGAGACGGACCGGAGCAACGCCTTTCCCGCTCCCCTCTGGCGGGAAATGGGAGAGCTCGGCGTGCTCGGCATCACCGCCGATGAGACCTATGGCGGCGCCGGCATGGGCTATCTCGCCCATTGCATCGCGATGGAGGAAATCAGCCGCGCCTCCGCCTCGGTGGGCCTAAGCTACGGTGCCCATTCCAATCTCTGCGTCAACCAGATCAACCGCAACGGCAGCCCCGAGCAAAAGGCGAAGTATCTGCCGAAGCTGATTTCCGGCGAACATGTCGGCGCGCTCGCCATGTCGGAAGCTGGCGCCGGCTCCGACGTCGTCTCGATGACGCTGAGAGCCGACAGGCGTGGCGACCGCTACGTGCTGAACGGCAACAAGATGTGGATCACCAATGGTCCGGACGCCGATGTTCTGGTGGTCTATGCCAAGACCGATGCGGCCGCCGGCCCGCGCGGCATCACCGCCTTCCTCGTCGACAAGGGGTTCGCCGGCTTCTCGACCGGCCAGAAGCTCGACAAGCTCGGCATGCGCGGCTCCAACACCTGCGAGCTCATCTTCAGGGATTGCGAAGTGCCGGAAGAAAACGTGCTCGGTGCGGACGGCCGCGGTGTCAACGTGCTGATGTCCGGCCTCGACTATGAGCGTGTCGTGCTTTCGGCCGGGCCGCTCGGCATCATGGCGGCTTGCCTCGATGTCGTCGTCCCCTATCTCCATGAACGCAAGCAGTTCGGCCAGCCGATCGGCGAGTTCCAGTTGATGCAGGGAAAGCTTGCCGACATGTATGTGACGATGAATGCGGCGCGCGCCTATGTCTATGCGGTGGCGGCGGCGTGCGACCGAGGCGAAACCGCGCGCAAGGATGCCGCCGGCTGCATTCTCTATGCGGCGGAAAAGGCGACCGCATTGGCGCTCGAGGCAATCCAGGCGCTCGGCGGCAACGGCTACACCAACGACTATCCGGCCGGCCGCCTGTTGCGTGACGCCAAGCTCTACGAGATCGGCGCCGGCACGAGCGAGATCCGCCGGATGCTGATCGGGCGCGAGCTGTTCGCGGAAACGAAATAGACGAACGGCGGCGGCCGTTCTTCGCGCATCTTGGTCAAAATCCCGTGCCTGAGGGCTTCATGACAATTTTGAGATCGCATATCTCGGCATCCTCCGACGTCTACAGGAGCAACCGCGCCGCGATGACAGAGGCCATCGCGACGATCGAGGAGGCGGTGCGGCTCGCCGTCAACGGCGGCGGCGAGACGGCGCGGGAACGCCATGTCAGCCGCGGCAAGTTGCTGCCGCGCGACCGGGTCGCGTCGCTGATCGATCCGGGCACTCCGTTCCTGGAGGTCGGCGCCACGGCTGCGCACGGCATGTACAACGGCGACGCGCCGAGTGCCGGGCTTATTACCGGCATCGGCCGGATTGCCGGGCGCGAGTGCATGATCGTCTGCAACGATCCGACCGTCAAAGGTGGTACCTATTACCCGATGACCGTCAAGAAGCACCTGAGAGCCCAGGAAATCGCTGCCGAAAACCGGCTTCCCTGCGTTTACCTGGTCGATTCCGGCGGCGCCAACCTGCCGAACCAGGACGAGGTTTTTCCCGATCGCGAGCATTTTGGACGGATCTTCTACAACCAGGCCAATATGTCGGCTGCCGGCATCCCGCAGATCGCCGTCGTCATGGGATCCTGCACGGCGGGCGGCGCCTATGTGCCCGCCATGTCCGACGAGGCGATCATCGTCGAGGGGCAGGGCACGATCTTCCTGGCCGGCCCTCCGCTGGTGCGGGCGGCGACCGGCGAAGTGGTCTCGGCCGAGGATCTCGGCGGCGCCGACGTCCACACGCGGGTGTCGGGCGTTGCCGATCACCTGGCGCGTGACGATGCGCATGCACTGGCTCTGGCGCGGCGCGCCGTGTCAGCCTTGAACCGCGAAAAATCATCGCCGGTGGAGCTTCGCACACCCGAGCCGCCGCTCTACGATCCGGAGGAGATCGCGGGAATCGTGCCGGCCGACCTCAGGACGCCCTACGAGATTCGCGAGGTGATCGCCCGGATCGTCGACGGCTCCCGTTTCGACGAATTCAAGGCGCGTTTTGGGACCACGCTGGTCTGCGGCTTCGCCCATATTCATGGAATACCAGTCGGCATTGTCGCGAATAACGGCGTGCTGTTTTCGGAGTCGGCGCTGAAGGGGAGCCATTTCGTCGAACTCTGCGCACAGCGCAAGATCCCGCTCGTTTTCCTGCAGAACATCACCGGCTTCATGGTCGGCCGCAAATACGAAACCGAAGGCATCGCCAAGCATGGCGCCAAATTGGTGACGGCGGTGGCCACGGTGAAAGTGCCCAAGGTCACCATGTTGGTCGGCGGATCGTTCGGAGCCGGCAACTACGGCATGTGCGGGCGGGCGTTTTCACCGCGCTTCCTGTGGACCTGGCCGAACAGCCGCATTTCGGTGATGGGCGGCGAACAGGCGGCCGGCGTGCTCTCGACGGTGCGCGGCGAAGCGTTGAGGCGGGCCGGCACGCCATGGAGCGAGGAGGAGGAGGCGCGCTTCCGTCAGCCGGTGCTCGATCTTTTCGACCGGCAAAGCCATCCGCTCTATGCCTCGGCGCGTCTTTGGGACGACGGCGTCGTCGATCCGCGCAAAAGCCGGGACGTGCTCGCACTGTCGCTGTCGGCCGCGCTCAACGCCCCGATCGCGGATACACGTTTCGGATTGTTCAGGATGTAGGGAGGCCGGCATGAAGCGCGACAACATCAACGCGATCAACGCGCCGCAGCCGCGCGGCGGCTACGCGCAGGCCGTCAGCGTCGAAAGTTTTCAACGTCTGCTCTTCGTCAGCGGCCAGATACCCATGACCTCCGATGACGTCTTGCCGGAAGGCTTCGAGGCGCAGGCACGCCAGGTCTGGCTGAATGTCGACGCCCAGCTCAAGGCCGCCGGCATGACCAAGTCCAATATCGTAAAGGTGACGACCTACCTCGCCGACAGGAACCATACCCTCGCGAACCGTGAGATCCGTAGCGACTATCTCGGTGCATTGGCACCGGCGATGACGGTCGTGATTGCCGGAATCTTCGATTCCGGCTGGCTCCTGGAAGTCGAAGTGGTGGCGGCAGAATAGAAGCGGAACCGAGGGGCATGTTTTCCAAACTCCTGATTGCCAATCGCGGCGAGATCGCCTGCCGCATCATTCGCACCGCCCGGCGTCTCGGCATCCGCACCGTTGCCGTCTATTCGGATGCGGACGGCGACGCGCTTCACGTGACGCTCGCCGACGAGGCGGTGCGGATCGGCCCCGCGAATGCGGCCGAAAGCTATCTTTCGATCGAGCGCGTCATCGAGGCCGCGAAGGCTGTCGGCGCCGACGCCATCCATCCTGGCTATGGCTTCCTGTCCGAGAACGCCGATTTTGCCGAGGCCGTCGAGGCCGCCGGCATCGTTTTCGTGGGGCCGCCTCCGGAGGCGATCCGGGCCATGGGGCTCAAGGACGCGGCCAAGGCGCTGATGGAGCAGTCCGGCGTGCCCGTCGTGCCGGGCTATCACGGCGATCAGCAGGATCCTGAGTTCCTGGCGGCCCGCGCCGCGGAAATCGGCTACCCGGTGCTGATCAAGGCGCGCGCCGGAGGCGGCGGAAAGGGCATGCGGCGCGTCGAACGGCGAGAGGATTTCGGTTCGGCGCTGGAAGCCGCGCAGCGGGAAGCTCAAGGATCCTTCGGCGACGCCGGGGTTCTGATCGAGAAGTATCTGACCCGCCCCCGCCACATCGAGGTCCAGATTTTCGGAGACCGGCACGGCAACATCGTTCATCTTTTCGAACGCGACTGCTCATTGCAGCGCCGGCACCAGAAGGTGATCGAGGAGGCGCCGGCGCCGGGCATGACCGCGGAAGTGCGCCGCGCCATGGGAGACGCCGCGGTCAGGGCCGCGCATGCGATCGGCTATGTCGGCGCCGGCACCGTCGAGTTCATTGCCGACGTAACCAATGGCCTCTGGCCGGACCAGTTCTATTTCATGGAAATGAACACGCGATTGCAGGTCGAGCATCCGGTCACGGAGGCGGTCACGGGGCTCGATCTCGTCGAATGGCAGCTGCGCGTCGCAGACGGCGAGCCGCTGCCGAAAAAGCAGGGCGAGATCGGCATAGACGGCTGGTCCTTCGAGGCGCGCATCTATGCCGAGGATCCGACGCGCGGCTTCCTGCCGGCGACCGGGCGGCTCGCACATCTAAGCTTCCCGGACAGCAACGTGCGCATTGACTCCGGTGTCACCCAGGGGGACTCGATAACGCCTTTTTACGATCCGCTGATCGCCAAGCTGATCGTGCATGGAGGCACACGCTCGGCAGCGCTCGCCCGGCTGCAGGCGGCTCTGAAGGAAGTCCGGATCGGCGGAACGGTTACCAATCTCGATTTTCTCATCAGGCTGACGGACGAACAGGATTTCCGCGCCGGCAGGCCGGATACGGGACTGATCGACCGAGCGGTCGAGCGGCTGGCGGCGCCGAGCGACCCGGACGACGAAGCATTGGCGCTGGTGGCGATTGTTTCCACCGGCGTCCTTCAGCCGATGACGTCCACCGATCCCTGGGCCTCGCTCGGCTACTGGCAGATCTGGGGCGATGCCCACCGGACGATTTCCATCGACCACGCGAACGGGCGCGCGGCTGTCACGCTCGCGTCGCGCGGCCGCGATCAGTTCGCGGTTCGCGCCGGGACGAGCACCCTGCCGGCACTCGTGCTCGAACGCTTCGAAAACGGTGCGCGGCTGGAAGTGGCCGGGCAGAGGCGAACGCTTCGCTTCCTTCGGCAGGGCGAGACGCTGACATTGTTTCTCGGTGGCCGGAACCTGGTGTTTCATCTGCCGGATGGGTTGTCCGGCGGACATGGCGGGGAAATTGCCGATGACGAGCTCGTCGCGCCGATGCCAGGGCTCGTCAAGATGGTCCGTGTCGGCGCCGGCGAGGCCGTCGCCAAGGGCCAGCCGTTGGTGGTGATGGAGGCGATGAAGATGGAGCTGACGCTTTCGGCCTCGCGGGAGGGGACGGTCGCGAGCGTGCACGTCGCCGAGGGTACGCAGGTCAGCGAAGGCACCGTCCTTGTAACGCTCAGTGAGGAGGCCGCGCAGTGACGTCGTCGGCAAGTGAGCACGTCACGATCGTCGAGATGGCGCCGCGCGACGGCCTCCAGAACGAGTCCCGGCTTGTCGATACCGATGACAAGATCCGGCTGGTCGACCTGCTGTCGGATTGCGGTTTCGAGCGCATCGAGGTGACGAGCTTCGTCAGCCCGCGATGGGTGCCGCAGATGGCCGATGCCCCGGCGGTCATGGCCGGCATCGCGCGGCGCCCGGGCATTCGCTACGCCGCGTTGACGCCGAACATCAAGGGCTTCGAGGCCGCCCGCGCCGCCCGCGCCGACGAGGTGGCGATTTTTGCCTCCGCCTCCGAAAGCTTCTCTCAGAAGAACATCAACTGTTCGATTGCCGAAAGCATCGAGCGCTTCCGCCCGGTCGCGGAGGCAAGCCGGCAGCATGGGATTCCGATGCGCGGCTACGTCAGCTGTGTCGTCGAGTGCCCTTACGAGGGACCGATCGCGCCGGAGGCCACTGCCCGCGTCGCACGCCTTCTTTCCGAGCTCGGCTGTTACGAGATCAGTCTCGGCGACACGATCGGGCGCGGCACGCCGGAAGCCGTTGATACCATGCTGGCGACGGTGCTCGGTGACGTCGCGGCGACAAAGCTTGCGGGTCATTTCCATGACACGTCCGGCCGAGCGCTGGAAAATATCGCTGTCGGCCTCGATCGGGGTCTGCGGGTGTTCGATGCCTCGACCGGAGGGCTCGGCGGTTGCCCCTACGCTCCCGGCGCCGCCGGCAACGTCGATACGCTTGCGGTGGATGGCTACCTGCGGAAAAGAGGATTTTCGACCGGGCTTGACGCCGAAAAGCTCGATCGCGCCGCGGCCTTCGCCCGATCGCTGAGGAGTGCCGCATGACTGAGCAAACGATCCGGTGCGCCGTCGACAAACGGGGCGTCGCCCGCCTTACGCTCGCCCGTCCGCAAAAGCACAACGCGCTTTCCGCCGCGATGATCGGCGAGCTCACGGATGCGGCGGTCCGGCTTGGCGACGACAAGGCGGTCCGTGTCGTCATCCTCGACGGCGAGGGGAAGAGCTTTTGTGCGGGCGGCGATCTCGACTGGATGCGCCAGCAGTTTGACGCCGACCGGCAGGCGCGGATCGCCGATGCGACGCGTCTCGCGATGATGTTCAAGGCGCTGAACGAAATGCCGAAGCCGCTGATCGCGCGGGTGCATGGCAATGCCTTTGGTGGCGGCGTCGGACTGATGAGCGTCTGCGACGCCGTCGTCGCGGCGGCGGGCGCAAAGTTCGGCCTGACGGAGGCGAGGCTCGGGCTGATCCCGGCGACGATCAGTCCCTATGTCGTCGCCAGGATCGGCGAAGGGAGGGCGCGGCCGTTGTTCATGTCGGCCCGGCTTTTCGGCGCCGAAGAGGCGGTTGCCGCCGGTCTTGCGACGGTCGTGGTCGACGATGGACACCTGGACGCCGCTGTCGATGCGGAAATCGCGCCCTATCTTTCCGCCGCACCACAAGCGGCCGGAAGGGCGAAGCGCTTGGCGCGCTCGCTTGGCATGCCGATCACCGATGCAGTCATCGCAGCGACGATCGAGCAGCTTGCCGACACCTGGGAAACGGAGGAAGCCCGGGAAGGGATCTCGGCCTTCTTCGACCGGCGGACGCCCTCCTGGCAGCGATGAGCAACAGCACCGCGCGTCTTATCAGACGCGCAAAGGATGCGGTAGCACTTTGAATTGCTGTATGTTTCTATCCTTAAATCGGCTACGACTTAAGGAAACATGCAGTAGAGCTGAGCTTGAAATGATCACGGAATGATCTTATTTTATCCATGTGTTGATCAAAACAAGATCGAGTTCTGCCATGGTCGCTCTCAACCTGGACATTCCCGCCGCCCGTTTCGGGGAGGATCAATCCCCGTTTCTGTCGGCGCGCCTTGTCGCCGACCGTTTGGGCATAACGCTTGCCGAACTCGCCAAGCTGATTAGCGTCGCGCGGAACACGCTGACGGCCAAGACCGGCGCCCGCAAGGTCGATAGCGCTCTCAGCAAGGTCGTCCGCATCCTCGCCATGGCGTCCGAAATGGCGGGCGACGAGGCCCGCGCCGTCATCTGGTTCAAGCACCAGCCGATCCCCGGATGGGCCGGAAAGACGGCGTTCGATCTCGTCGGCGACGGCAAGGCCGACAAGGTACTCGCTTATCTGGAAGCTGTTCGCGCCGGCGTCTACGCCTAAAGCGGGATGAGGAAAAGCGTGAGCGGTTTTCCGTCCGTATCCCGCTCCAACTTAGAGCTGCCGCCTGCCGCACCGATGCCGCTCTGGCGCGCCTTCGTGCCGCGCTGGGCCCATGTCCCGCTTTCCGGCGAAGGTGCGGCGCGCTTCGGCGGCCGATGGAATCCGGTGGGCACGCCGACGATCTATGCCGCGCGCGAGCTATCGACGGCCTGGGCGGAATACAATCAGGGTTTCGTGCAACATCCGGCGCTGATCGTGCGGCTCGAGCTTTACGATGCGCGGCTGGCAGATCTCACGGACGCCAATGTCCTTGCGGAGCTTGGACTGACGGATGCCATCCACCGATGCGAATGGCGAGACGACCTCGACAGGGGCGCGGTGCCGCAGACCCATAAGGTGCAGGCCGATCTCTCGGCTCGTAATTTCCACGGCGTGATCTACCCGTCTTTCATGTCGCCCGGCGGCACTTGCGTCGCGCTCTGGCGCTGGAACGGCGCGGGTGGGCCACGCCTTGAGGTCATAGATCCCGAAGGCAGGCTGCCGAAGTCGCCGGCCTCCTGGCTATAGAGGAACAGTGTGCGCCGTTGATGCTGCACATTGCTGATCGTTCCATGCGGAAGGGTGCCTTGGCCGAAAGTCCACGGGTGGAGGCAGCTCGAACTAGAGCAATTCCAGGAAAGTGTGTAACGGTTTTCCGTCCGGAATTGCGTAATTTCAAAGAGTTAGATCATTTCACTGTTTCAAAGAAACAATGAAATGATCTAGCGCAGCACTTTGCCGGGATTGAGGATGCCGTTCGGGTCGAGGGCATTCTTGATCCGGCGCATGACGTCCAATTCGGCCTCGCTGCGGGAGTGGCCGAGGAAGTCGCGCTTCAACGTGCCGATCCCGTGTTCGGCAGAGATCGATCCGTGGTAGGCGGCGACAAGCGGGTAGACGATCGCATCGACCTGATGCGCGGTTTCGTCGTCGGCGTCCGGAACCGAAAAGGCGATATGGAGATTGCTGTCGCCGACATGGCCGAAGAAGGAGACATGCGCCGACGGAAACCGCGTGGAAAGCGCCCTACCGCATTCCTCGGCAAAGCGCCCGATATCGCCGATCGGCAGGCTGACATCGAGATTGACGAGGGAAGGCAGTAACCTGTCCATGGCATGGCCTTCGCGCACGCGCCAGAAGGCCTGGGCCTCCTTCTCCGACTGGGCGATCAGCGCATCGCCGATCAATCCGTCTTCGAGGGCCTGTCCCAGGAAGACTTCGAATTGCTCGCGCTCGCCGTCCTGTCCGTGGACATCCTGCTCGATGATCGCGGCGAAGGCGGGAGAAGTCTCGAAGAATTGCCGTCCTTCCGCCTCGCAATTGAAGCGGAAATAGCTTTCCCACATCGCCTCGAACGCGGAGAGACCGGAGAGCTCCCGCTGAGCGCGCTTCAGAAAGGCGACGACGTCCGTGTAGCTGTCGAGCGCACAGAGTGCCGTCAGCCGTCCGGCCGGCAACGGGCGCAGGCGCAGCACGGCGCGGGTGATGATGCCAAGCGTGCCCTCCGAACCGACGAAGATCTGCCGGAGATCATAGCCCGTATTGTTCTTGATCATCTTGTTGAGCGAAGAGACCACCGTGCCGTCGGCGAGCACGACCTCGATGCCGAGGACATTGTCACGCGCGACCCCGTTGCGGATGACACGGATACCGCCGGCATTGGTGGCGAGGTTGCCGCCGATCTGGCAAGAGCCGCGCGCGCCGAGATCGATCGGCAGCAGGAAGCCGGCATCCTCGGCCGCGCGTTGCGCGACCTCAAGCGGCGTGCGGGCAAGTACGGTCATCGTCGCGGCCGCCGCGTCGATCTCCTCGATGCCGGAAAGCCGCTCCATCGAAATGACGATGTCGCCGGCGCCCGGGTTGGCACCGCCGGCGAGCCCGGTCATACCGCCCTGCGGCACCACGCTTTGACGGTGGCCGTCGCAAACCTTGAGTGCTGCGGCAACCTCCGCCACGCTTGCGGGGCGCAAGACCGCCTTAGGCAGGTTGCGCCCGGTAAGGCTTGCGTCGCTGCGATGGCGTTCCGGGATGCGGTCACCCGTCAGCACGACCGCTTCGCCGAGCGATCGCGTCAGATCTTCGATAACCGACATTACGTACCCGTGCGCGCCAGTTCGCCGGTGGGTGTTTCGACCCTCCGCTTGACTTCCGGCAGCGCCTCGTCCTTGCGGAAGAGCTTCCATTTGGTCGGCCTGAAGGCGATGCGGGCGTGATCGGCGGCGGTCGCGCGCTCCGGCGGCAGCTCGATCTCGACGGACGGGTGCTTTCGGCCGAGATCGAGTTCGAGATGGCGCGTTCCGGCCACCCGGCGGCTGCCGGTCACGAGGCCGGCCAGACAGCCGCCGCAGCCGTCGATGAGCTCGACGTCATGCGGGCGGAAGTAGAGGGTTGCGGGCCCGTCGGGCTCGCTTGCTGCGCGCAGCCCGATCGGCCGGTCTTCGAACCAGACTTCGCCGCTTGAAAGCGAGACTTCGAGGCAGTTGGACTGGCCGATGAAGCCGTAGACGAAAGGCGAGACCGGATGGTCATAGATTTCGTCGGGCGTGCCGACCTGCTCGATCGCACCCTTGCTCATCACGACGACACGGTCGGCCAGTTCCAGGGCTTCCTCCTGGTCATGGGTGACGAAGATGGTCGTATGGCCGGTTCGGTCGTGGATTTCCCTGAGCCAGCGTCTGAGTTCCTTGCGTACCTGCGCGTCAAGCGCGCCGAAGGGCTCGTCGAGCAGCAGCACGTTGGGTTCGACCGCCATGGCGCGCGCCAGCGCCACGCGCTGGCGCTGGCCACCGGAGAGCTGGGCCGGATAGCGCTTTTCGAGGCCGGAGAGTTGCACGAGATCGAGCAGATCAAGGGCCCGGCGGCGGATCTCGGCGGCCGGCGGTCGCCTGTTGGCGCGCCGTACCTTCAGTCCGAAGGAGACGTTGTCGAGCACCGTCATGTGCCGGAAGAGGGCATAGTGCTGAAAGACGAAACCGATGTTTCGCTCCTGTACGCTCTTCTTCGATGCATCCTCGTCGCCGAAGAAGATCATGCCGCCGGTCGGGCTCTCGAGGCCGGCGACGAGGCGCAGCAGCGTGGTCTTTCCCGAGCCGGACGGGCCAAGCAAGGCGATCAGTTCGCCGGACCGGATATCGAGCGAGACGTCGTCGAGCGCCGGGAAGCGGCCGAATTCCTTGCGTATGTTCTGGACGCGGACTTCCATGAATGTCTGGACCTTTCAATGCCTGCGGCTGGCAGCGATCTCGTCGCTGTAGCGAAGTTCAAGTGCCGTCTTCAAGACGAGCGTTACCAGCGCCAGGAGCGCAAGGAGCGCCGCCACCGCAAAGGCGGCGACGAAGTTGTACTCATTATAGAGGATTTCCACCTGCAACGGCATGGTGTTCGTCTGGCCGCGAATATGGCCGGAAACGACGGAGACCGCACCGAACTCTCCCATGGCACGGGCGTTGCAGAGAAGCACGCCGTAGAGCAGGCCCCATTTGATGTTGGGCAGCGTCACATGCCAGAAGGTCTGCCAGCCGGTGGCGCCGAGCGACAGTGCCGCCTCCTCGTCGGCGGTGCCCTGTTCCTGCATCAGCGGGATCAGTTCGCGCGCGACGAAGGGGAAGGTGACGAAGACGGTTGCAAGCACCAGCGCGGGCACGGCAAAGAGGATCTGGATGCCGTAGCTCTGCAGGATGGGGCCGAGCAGGCTGTGCGATCCGAAGAGCAGCACAAAAACGAGGCCCGAAATCACGGGCGACACCGAGAAGGGCAGGTCGATCAGGGTCGTGAGGAATGCCTTGCCCTTGAACTCGAACTTGGCGATCGCCCAGGCGGCCGCCACCCCGAAGGCGAGGTTGAGCGGCACGGCGATCGCGGCGACCAGCAACGTCAGGCGAATGGCGGAAAACGTCTCCGCATCACGCAGCGCCGAGAAGAACTCCGCCGGTCCCTTGCGGAACGCCTCGATAAATACGGTCGCAAGCGGCAACAGCAGGAACAGTGCCACGAAACCGAGAGCAACCACGGTCAGGGTCATGCGCGCGAACCGCGTCTCCGAGGTCGCCGCTTTGACCAGATTTGATGGCGCCGCAATCGACGCGGTGCCGGCATCATGCGCCATAACCGTATCTCCGTCTGCTCCAGGACTGGATCGTGTTGATGACCAGCAGCATGATGAACGAAAGGAGCAGCATCACCGCGGCAATCGCGGTTGCCGCCGGATAGTTGAACTCCTCGAGGCGAATGATGATCAGGAGCGGTGCGATCTCCGAGACGTAAGGCAGGTTGCCCGCGATGAAGATGACGGAGCCGTATTCGCCGACGCCGCGCGCAAAGGCGAGCGCGAAGCCCGTCAGCCCGGCCGGAAGGAGGCCCGGCAGCAGGACGCGGCTGATCGTCTGATAGCGGCTGGCGCCAAGCGTTGCGGCCGCTTCCTCCACCTCCTTGTCGATTTCCTCCATGATCGGCTGAACCGTTCTGACGACGAAGGGCAGGCCGACGAAGACGAGGGCCACGACGATGCCGGCCGGCGTGAAGGCGATCTTGATGCCGAGCGGCGCGAGAAGCGAACCGATCCAGCCGTTCGGTGCATAGAGCGCGGTCAGCGCAATACCGGCAACCGCGGTCGGCAGCGCGAACGGCAGATCGACCATGGCGTCAATGACACGCTTTCCGGGAAACCGGTAGCGAACGAGCACCCAGGCAAGCACGACGCCGAAAACGAGATTGATGACGGCGGCGACGAAAGCGGTGCCGAAGCTGATCGTCAAAGCGTTGACGGTCCGCTCGTCAGATGCCAGCGCGAAGAATTTCGACCAGCCAAGGCCGCTCGAGCGCCAGATGAGGCCGGAAAGCGGAATGAGTACGATGAGGGTGAGCCATGTCAGGGTGACGCCGAGCGCCAATCCGAAACCCGGAATGACGCTCGGCTGCCGAAACTGCCATCGCCTGCTGCTGCGAAAGGCCATGAAATATTATTGTCCCGGCTTGTAGATCTGGTCGAAAACGCCGCCGTCGGCGAAAAACTTCGGCTGAGCTTCCTTCCAACCGCCGAATTCGTCAATAGTGACCAGCTTCACATCGGCGAAGCGTGCCGTGTCCTTGGGGTCCGCGAGCTCCGGCTTGAAGGGCCGGTAGTAGTGCTTGGCTGCCAGTTTCTGGCCGACATCGCTGTAGAGGTAGTTCAGGTAGGCTTCGGCCACTTTTCGCGTGCCCTTATTGTCGACGTTGCCGTCCACAAGCGCCACCGGCGGCTCGGCCCTGATCGAGATCGATGGCGTTATGATCTCGAAATTGTCGGGCCCGAGTTCTTCCAGCGAGAGGTAGGCTTCATTTTCCCAGGCGAGCAGCACGTCGCCGAGGCCCCGCTGGACGAAGGTTGTCGTCGAGCCGCGTGCACCGGTGTCGAGGACCGGCACGTGCTTGAACAGCTGCGCCACATATTCCTGCGCCTTGGCATCGTCGCCGCCATTGGCGGCCCGTGCCCAGGCCCAGGCCGCAAGGAAGTTCCAGCGCGCACCGCCCGAGGTCTTCGGGTTGGGGGTGATCACCTGGATATCTTCCTTGACGAGATCGCCCCAGTCCTTGATGCCTTTCGGGTTGCCCTTGCGAACGAGGAAAACGATGGTCGAGGTGTAGGGAGAGCTGTTGTTTGCGAAGCGGGTCTTCCAGTCGACAGGAATTTTCCCGCTCTCCTTGGCGATCGCGTCGATATCGGCTTCAAGCGCCAGCGTCACGACGTCTGCCTCGAGGCCGTCGATCACCGACCGAGCCTGCTTGCCGGAGCCGCCATGAGAGGTCTGGATCGTCACCGTCTCGCCGGTATCGGCCTTCCATTTTTCGGCGAAGGCCGCATTGACGTCCTTGTAGAGCTCCCGAGTGGGATCATAGGACACGTTCAGGATTGTTGTATCCGCTTGAGCGAGGCCAAGGGAGCCAAGCTGCAGGCCGCCGACCACAAGCGCTAGTTTCATCATTCCGGTAAGTCTATTCGAGCCCATATCGCCCTCCATCCTTTGCCAGATAAAACTATCAATTTAATCGACTACCACAACGCAAACTTATGACGCGCCGCACTGCATTTGCGAAATGTTCTGTCGCCAATGTCGCGTTTGCGGAAATTCTTTGCTCGCTTGGTTCTCCTGTCCGTGTCTCCGGGGCCGCAAGATAGCACGGCATTTTAGAATCGCGCCATATATCGCGGCCGTCGGCGGCCGTCCTTGTAGCAGGGGGTGGAACGTCAGGCCACTTCCGGTTGCGGCAAATGCTTCGATCCGATGAGGGCGCCGGGCTGCTCTATGACGCGTGCGGCGACCTTTGCGGCGAACGCCGCGGCGTCGCGAGAGGGCTGTCCCCGCAGGTGCATCGCCAAGAAGGCCCCGTTGAAGCTGTCGCCGGCGCTGGTTGTGTCCCTCACCGGATCGGCGGGATGGGCGGGAACATCGATGCGTGATCCGGCATCGCCGATCGTTATGCCGTTCGCGCCGTCCTTGACCACGACAAACTCCGCGCCGAGGTCGCGGTAACGCTTCACCGTTGCCTGGCGATCGGCGTCGCCAAAATAGCTGCGCTCGTCGTCGAAGCTCGGGAAGACCATCGTCGCCACGCGAGCGCCGTCCGAAACCGCAGCACACATCGTCTCGGTGTCTTGCCACAGCCGTGGCCGCAGATTCGGATCGAACGCGACGGTCTTCCCCAATTCGCGAGCCCGGCGGATTTCGTCCAGCAGACGGGCCTGATCGTCGGGCGAGAGGATCGCAAGCGTGATGCCGGAGAAATAGATGAGCTCGGCGCCATCGATCGCTGCGCGCAGTCGGTCGCGGTCTTCGGCCAGAAGCCTTGCCGCGGATGTTTCCCGCCAATATTGGAAGCTGCGCTCGCCGTCCTTCAGGTGGATCATGTACATGCCGGGATTACGCCCCTCGATGCGGCGCACGTGATCGCTGGCGATGCCGGCGCCGTTCATGAAGGCAAGCATTTCGTCGGAAAGCCTGTCCGTTCCGAGTGCCGTGAAGTAGCTTACCCGCCAGTCGTCGCCGAGAAAGGCGCGGGCATACCACGCCGTATTGAAGCTATCGCCCGCGAAACCCTTCTTGAGATGGCCGTCGCCGGCCTGTGAAAGTTCGATCATGCATTCGCCGATCGAGAGAAATGTCTTTGGCATCGGGTAATCCCATGAGTGAAGGGGAGGGCAGGCGTCGGTGACGAGAAGGCACGAAGCGGCCTTCCGTCCACGTATCCTAGAAAAGTTCCTGGGTGCAAATCTAGATGTGAATCGAAGAGATTGCCCATCTGCAGCCGGTGCTTTTGGGCGCGCTCATGCACCCGTGACGAAATCTGCGACCGAGGCGGCATTCGTCCCAACCTTCGTCAAGCGGATATCTCAAGTCTGCCTCCGGCGCCAAGAGCGTGATACGCTGGTTCGAGCTTCAACAGTCCGAGGCGTTGCCCGCCCGAAGGGAGACCATGTCCGGTTCCGATGGCAGTATTCTCGATTTTCTCGGGGTATTTGCCGTGTTTCTGCTCGTCGGTGCGAACGGCTTTTTCGTCGCCGCCGAGTTTTCGCTCGTTTCGGTCCGCCGCAGCCGCGTGGCGGAACTGGTCGCGCAAAAGCACATGAACGCGAGCGCGCTCCAGCACGCCGTCGATAATCTTGATGCCAATCTGGCGGCCACCCAACTCGGAATCACGATATCGTCCCTGGCGCTGGGATGGGTCGGTGAACCCGCGCTCGCCCATCTGATCGCGCCGTTGATGACAGTCTTGCCTGCGGCCTGGGCATCGGTCGGATCACACGCGCTCGCCGTCGCGATTTCCTTCATCATAATCACGGCGCTGCATATCGTGCTCGGCGAACTGGCGCCGAAGAGCCTGGCGCTGCAGCGCAGCGAGGGCACGGCGTTGGCCGTCGTCCGTCCGCTCGCGCTGTTCCTCTTTCTCTTGCGTCCGGCGATCCTCGCTCTCAACGGTCTCGGCAATCTGGTGCTTCGATCGGTCGGCCTGCGCCCGGGTGCAGGCGAGGCATCGCTGCATTCTCCGACGGAACTCAAGCTCCTCGTCGCCGAAAGCCAGGAGGCAGGACTTCTCGATGCGGCTCAACAGGAATTGGTGGAGCGGATATTCAGCATTGGCGACCGGAGGATATCCGACTTCATGACGCCGCGCATCGAGGTCGACTGGATCGACGCCGACGACAGCCAGGAGGAGATCCTGAGGACGATCAGGGAATGTCATCACGAACAGCTTCTGATCGGCAGGGGCAATATCGACTACCCGCTGGGAATGGTGCTGAAAAAGGATCTACTTGATCAGCTGCTCGATCGTCAGTCGTTAAACGTCCTCAGCGTTATTCGGGAGCCGCTGGTCCTGCACGAGTCGACGGCCGTCTTTCGGGTGCTCGAAAAATTCAAGAGTGCGCCCGTACGCCTGGCCGCCATTATCGACGAGTACGGCAGCCTGGAGGGGATCGTCACCCAGACAGACCTGTTGGAGGCGATTGCCGGAGACCTGCCGGATACGGAAACCGTCGAGCCCGATATCGTGGTGCGCGAGGACGGCAGCATGCTGATCGAGGGCATGATGGCCGCGCACGACGCCTTCGAGCGGCTGGGTTTCCGCGATCGTCCGGACGGCGACTTCCACACGATCGCCGGCTTCGCACTGCAGATCCTCGGCCATCTCCCGCATGTCGGCGAGAGCTTCGATTTCGAGGGCTGGCGTTTCGAAATCGTAGACATGGACGGCATGCGCATCGACAAGCTTCTGGCGTCGCGCATTAGCTGACATGTTCGTGCCGATACGCGGACGGTTGCATCCTTCGAAGACGAAATGACCGGGTAGCCGATGGTCGGCATGTTTATTCGGCAGCCGGATGCTCGCGCTGATCGAGCGAGATGCGATCGGGCATGTGTATCTGTATTTCTGATATAAAACAAAATAGTTGATTTAAAAAATCATACAGATTAGCTTCGGGCAAAATCGAATTCAACAAACGAGGAAGCCCATGCGAGCGAAAGCCACCCTCAACCGGGAATACACGATCTCGACCGTCGACAAGCGCGTCTATGGTTCCTTCCTGGAGCACATGGGGCGGGCGGTTTACACGGGCATCTATGAACCCGGTCATGAGGAGGCCGATGCGGATGGCTTTCGCCGTGATGTCCTCGAAATGGTGCGCGATCTCGACATGCCGATCGTGCGTTATCCGGGCGGCAATTTCGTTTCCGCCTACCGGTGGGAGGATGGCATCGGCCCGCGCGAGGAGCGCCCGGTTCGCCTGGACCTCGCGTGGCGCACCCGCGAAACCAATCAGGTCGGCGTCAATGAATTCGCCGACTGGGCAAAGCGCGCCGGCACCGAGATGATGCTGGCGATGAACCTCGGTTCGCGCGGCTTGGACGACGCCCGCAACTTCCTCGAATATTGCAATCATCCCGGCGGGACCTATTGGAGCGATCTGCGCGCCAAGCACGGTTACAAGGAACCGCACAATGTGCGGATCTGGTGCCTCGGCAACGAGATGGACGGGCCGTGGCAAGTCGGCCACAAGAGCGCGGCCGAGTATGGCCACCTCGCCAATGAAGTGAGCAAGGCTTTCAAATATTTCGACAAGACGCTGGAGACGGTGGTCTGCGGCTCGTCGAACGACAAGATGAAGACCTATCCGGAGTGGGAGGCGACGGTCCTCGACGCCAGCTATGACAGCGTCGACTACATCTCGCTCCACAAGTATTTCGGCAACGAAGAGCAGGACACGCTCAACTACTACGCCAAGGCGATCGATCTCGACCGGTATATCGTCACCATCGGCGGCGTTATCGACTACATCAAAGCGAAAAAGCGCTCGAAGCGCGATGTGAAGATCTGCTTTGACGAGTGGAATGTCTGGTACCACGACCGCAAGCAGGATGGCGAGCGCATCGCGAGCTGGGATTGGCCGGAGGCGCCGCCACTTCTCGAAGAGCTGTACAATCTCGAGGACGCGATCTTCGTCGGTTCGCTTCTCAACGTCTTCATTCGCCGGTCCGACCGGGTGAAGATCGCCTGCATGGCGCAGCTCGTCAACGTGATTGCGCCGATCCTCACCAAGGCCGGCGGGCCGGCCTGGCGGCAATCGATCTACTATCCGCTCCAATATGCCTCGAAATACGGACGCGGGACGGCGCTCAGCGTTGCCGCGTCCGGCCCGACCTACGACTGCGACGTGGCACAGGACGTGCCCTATCTCGATCTTTCGGCGGTCCTCCAGGAGGACGGCAAGTCGCTTGCGATCTTCGCCATCAACCGCAGCATCGACGAACCGCTCGACCTGACGATCGATCTGCAGGGCTTCAAGCAAGCCAAGGTCGTTCAGCATCAGACGCTGGAGGGTGAGGACCTCAAGGCGCGCAACTCGGTCGACGATCAAAGCCGCATCGTCCCCAAGGCGGGGAAAACACTCGCGGTCGACGATGCCGGCACGCTCGTCGGTACGCTGCCGCCGAGATCCTATCACTTCGTGCTGCTTTCCGTTGCGTCGGCGTGAATCGGCCGCTGGTACGGGCGGCCGAGGAGGTCGCCCGTATCATAAACGTGATCGATTCTAATGCGTTAGCGGGAGGCACAATGTCCGGAATCAAGTTGACCGGCGTCAGCAAGTCGTTCGGTGCCATGAAGGTGATCCACGATGTCGATATCGAGATCGAGCAGGGGGAGTTCGCCGTTTTCGTCGGTCCTTCCGGCTGCGGGAAATCGACGCTTCTGCGCATGATCGCCGGGCTGGAGGAAACGACCGGCGGCGAGATCAGGATCGAATCCGAGGACGTGACCCGTAAGGAAGCGTCGAAGCGCGGCGTGGCGATGGTCTTCCAATCCTATGCCCTCTATCCGCATTTGTCCGTCTTCGACAACATGGCCTTCAGCCTTTCCATTGCGCGCCGGCCGAAGCCGGAAATCGAGACGAAGGTGAAGGCGGCGGCAGAAATCCTGCGGCTGACCGACTATCTGAGCCACAAGCCGAGCCAGCTCTCCGGTGGACAGCGCCAGCGCGTGGCGATTGGCCGGGCCATCGTCCGCGAGCCGCGCGTCTTTCTCTTCGATGAACCGCTTTCGAATCTCGATGCGGAACTGCGGGTGAAGATGCGCATGGAGATCGCCCGCCTGCATCGCCAGATCGGTGCGACGATGATTTACGTCACCCACGACCAGGTCGAAGCGATGACGCTCGCCGACAAGATCGTCGTCTTGAAAGGCGGCGTCGTTCAACAGGTCGGCGCTCCCCTCGAACTTTACCGCAACCCGGACAACATGTTCGTCGCAGGCTTTATCGGCTCGCCGGGAATGAATTTCCTCAAAGGGCGCGTGACGGGGAGCGACGCAACGCGGCTGTCCATCGAGCTTCACGGCGCGCCGGGAGCCACCTTCGACATCAATTCAAGGGCAGGGTTCCCTGTCGGCAGCCAAATCTTCGTCGGCGTGCGACCGGAGCATGTCACGCTTGGCGATCGGGAGGGAGGAGTGCCGCTCAAGGCGCGGGCAGAATTCATCGAGGAGCTGGGCGGAACCGGCTACCTGCACGTGCTGACGGCAACAGGTGGGGAGATGACAGTCGAATGCCGCGGCGAGGAGCGGCCGCACCCGAAGCAGGAGGTGAGGCTCAGTCTGGATCTCCGCAGCATGTTCGCCTTCGACGAGCAGGGCACGCGGCTGCGTTGATATCCGAAATGCGGATATGAAGCGGAAAATGTGGATTGCGGGCCGAAATGCTCGCAAGCCGGATGGAAAACATCCGGACAGGGAGGCAGTGCGGCGCGATCGTGATCCGCCGATTCAATGAAGCATCATGCTTGTATCGAGGAGGAGACAGACGTGAAAAAGCTTTTGAAATTAGTCCTTGCGGGTGCGCTGGCGGTCCTGCCTTCGGCAACCGCCTTTGCGCAGACCGACATTACCTGGTGGGATTTCCTGAGCGGCGGCGACGGTGTGCGCATGAAGGCGCTGATCAAGGAATTCAACGACACCCATCCGGACATCAAAATCAACGCGACGACGCTTGAATGGGGCGTCCCCTTCTATACCAAGGTGCAGACGTCGACGGCCGTCGGCCAACAGCCGGACATCATGACCTATCACCTGTCGCGCTTCCCGCTGGCGATCCCGTCGGGCATTCTTCGGCCGCTGGCGCCCGAGGAGCTCGCGGAGGCGGGTATCAAGAAGGAAAACTACGTCGATGCGAGCTGGAACTCGGCCTCTGCCGACGGCAAGGTCTACGGCATTCCCTTCGACGTCCACGCCATCGTCCTCTACTACAACAAGAATATCCTGAAGGAGGCAGGACTGCTCGGCGATGACGGCCTTCCGAAAGGCCTCGACGGATTGGACAACTTCAACGCCGCGCTTGATAAGATCAAGGCGACGGGCAAGGTCCAGTATCCGCTCTCCCTGCATACCGATGAAGGCGGCTCCATGTGGCGCGTGTTCTACACGCTGCTTTCCCAGCAGGGCGGCAAATTCATCGACGGCGGGGAAATCCTTCCCGGTGACGCCGGCATGAAGGCGCTGACGACGATGGCGAACTGGGTTTCGTCCGGCTACTCGCCGCAACTGATTTCCTATGAAGCCTCGATCGCGCTCTTCACGTCGGGCAAGGCGGCGATGCACATCAACGGCGTCTGGGAAGTGCCGACGATGACGGACCTCGCGAAAAACGGCAACCTCGGCTTCGAATGGGGCGCCATCCAGATTCCGGTGTTGATGGGCCAGCCGGCTACCTGGGCGGATTCCCACGCCTTCGCCGTGCCGAACAGCGACGCCAAGCCGATTACACCGGAAAAGCTGAAAGCGGTGCTGCAGATCATCGCGTGGATGAACGAACACAGCCTTTCATGGGCTGACGCAGGGCACATCCCGGCCTTCAGGCCCGTGACCGAGAGTGCCGAGTTCAAGGCAATGCAACCGAACGCTACCTACGCAAAGCTCGCGGATACGGCCGTCTTCGATCCCGTTTCGCCGCTCGCCGGCGTCGCCGGGCCGATCTACGAGGCGACGCAGAACTTCATCGTACCGGCTCTGAACGGTCAACTCGATCCCGAGGAAGCGATCGAGCAGCTGCGCGAGGAGCTCAAGGGCCAGATGTAACGTGATGACGGACCAGCCGGTCTGTCATCGGCTGGTCCCGCCCCCCCGAATTGGTAACGGAGGACAATTGCGTGTTGACGAGCGAGGGACGGCGCAGAACGCTGACCGTCATTTTGATGATCGCGCCATTCGTGATCACCTACCTGACGGTTTTCGCCTATCCCGTCTACAAGATGTTCGCCTTGAGCTTCACGAACGCGCCGCTGATTGGCGAGGGGCAGTGGGTCGGCTTCGACAATTACGTCAAGCTGCTCAATCAGAAGCTCTTCTACACGTCGGTCTGGAACACCGGCTATTTCGTCGTGCTCACCGTTGTGCCGAACACGCTGGTCGGGCTCGGCCTCGCGCTGATGGTCGTGCGTCTCAGAGGCTGGTTGCAAAGCCTTGTGCTGGTCCTGTTCTTCCTGCCCTACATCCTGCCGGTCTCTGTCGTGACGGAGATCTGGAAATGGGTGCTGGACCAGCAATTCGGTGTCGCCCAATACGCAATCGAATTCTTCACCGGCAAGCGCATCAGTGTTTTTCGCGATCCGCTATGGGCGATGCCGATGGTGGCGCTTGTCACGGTATGGTGGACCAACGGCTTCAATCTCCTGCTTTTCATTGCCGGCTTGCGCAATATCCCGGCCGATTACTACGAGGCGGCGACGCTTGATGGCGCGACGCGCTGGCAGTGCTTTCGCCGGATCACCTGGCCGCTGATCTGGCCCGTCACCGCCCTTGTGCTGACGCTTCAACTGATCCTGCAGCTCAAGATCTTCGACCAGGTGTATCTGATGACGGAGGGCGGGCCGTTCAATTCGACCTACGTGCTGCTCCAGCTCGTCTACCGCGAGGCTTTCCGTCTCAATCACGGCGGGCTCGGCTCCGCGGTCGCGGTCTTCCTCTTCCTGATCATCGCCAGCGTTTCGGTGCTGCAATACCAGCTCTTGCGCGTAAGGGGGCGCTGATCCATGCAACGGAAATCCATCGGCAACGTCCTGCTCCTGGTTCTGACGCTTTGCGTTGCCTGCATGTGGGCCTTCCCGATCTATTGGGCGGTGATCACCTCGGTGAAGCCGGAACAGGAAGTCGTCACCAAGACCACGTTCATTCCTGACGTCTTCAATTTCTCGGCCTATTACTTCGCCTTGTTCGAGACCAAACTCGCCGCCTGGTACGTGAACTCGATTGTCACCTCCATCGCAGTCACAGTGGTGGTCATCCTCATCAGCGTGATGTGCGCCTATGCCTTGTCGCAGATTGTCTTTGCGGGGCGCAGACTGCTCTACGGCATCATTCTCGCGAGCTTCATGGTCCCCTCGCAGGCGCTCGTCGTTTCACAATTCGTGCTGATGCACCGGTTCGGCCTGATCAACAGCTGGGGCGGTATCATCCTGCCGCAGCTCATCATTCCGGTCGTCGTCATCGTCTACAAACAGTTCTTCGATTCCGTGCCGAAGGAGCTGCGGGAAGCAGCCAAACTCGACGGCTGCGGTGATTTCCAGATCCTGTTTCGGCTCTACCTCCCGCTGAACTGGGGGATCACCACGGCGCTTGCCATCATCACCTACATCATGGCGTGGAACGCCTTCCTCTGGCCCTTCCTCGTGACGAGTTCGGAGGAGATGATGACGGTTACGGTCGGGATCACCCAGGTCGGTGACGCCTTCGGGGTGAAATACGCCCGCGACATGGCGGTTGCCATCCTCGCGGCAATGCCGGTGGCAGTCGCCTACCTTCTGTTCCAGAAGCGTGTGACGCAGGCGCTGATGCTGTCCTCCGGGATAAAAGGATGAATCGCGCGAGGGGGCGTGCCGCTCCCTCGACAAGGAAAACTATGCGACAGCTGACGGATTTGCATGATATCAGCAGACCAGCCAGCGCCCGAGCCGGAGTTTCAGTAGTATAGAATGGAGACGAAGCTTTTAACCGTGGATCCGATCAAGGATGTCGAGGTCGTGCAGGCGCTCGGCTCCGCCACGCGCATCGAAATTCTCAATCTCCTGCGCCTGAAGGGGCCATTGAACGTCAACGATATCGCCGCCCACATGGCTATGCCGCAATCGACGGTGGCGACAAACCTCAAGTCGCTCGAAAAGGCCGGGTTGATCCAGACGCATACGATGAAGGCCTCGAAGGGCAATCAGAAGATCTGCTCCAGCATCTATGGCGAAATCCTGATCCGGTTCGACAACCGGACCAATCTTTCGCCGGACATCGTGACCGTCAGCATGCCGATCGGGCTCTTTACCGAATTCGAGGTCGAGGCGCCGTGCGGCCTCTGCTCCGTCAACAATGTGATCGGCATGCTCGACGTTCAGGAAGTCTTCCTCGATCCGCAGCGCATGCAGGCAGCACTTCTGTGGTTCACGCGGGGTTATGTCGAGTACAAATTCCCCAACAATGCCAAGGTCAGCGGCCGGCCGATCCGCAAAATCGAATTCTCGGCCGAGCTGAGTTCCGAGACGCCGGCCACCAACGCCAATTGGCCGTCCGACATCTCCATCTGGATCAACGGCGTCAAAGCCGGCTACTGGACATCGCCTGGTGACTTCGGCGATCGCCGGGGGATCTATTCGCCGGCCTGGTGGAAGCTCAGCGGCTCGCAATATGGCAAGCTCAAGACTTGGACCATCGACGACCGGGGCACCTGGATCGACGGCGCCATGGTGTCGACCCAGACGATCGCATCGCTCGGAATTCCGGATCATCACTCGATCCGGTTTCGCATCGGCATCGATGAGAAGGCTAAAAATCCCGGCGGCCTGAACATCTTCGGCAAAGGCTTTGGCGACTTCGACCAGGACATCGTCATGACCATTCATTTCTGAGGCTGCGGCCGCGAAGCCATGTCTGATGGATCGGCCGAAGTGCCGATCCCCTGGTGAGGGCTCGCTGCTAGAGAACGCGGCCGCGTGCGACGATCGGCCAAGTGGCCCTCGCCTCATTGCCTTCCACGATATGAACCGCATCGACCATGTTGGTCACGACGCAGGCATGGTTCGGAACGATGCGCAGCCTGTCGCCGACCTTCAGGTTGATCGGACCGTCGGAGACGAGCCTGCCGTGCTCTTCCGAAAGCTGGTCGATCCTGATGTCGTTGCGTCCAAGCACATGGCCGTAGCCGGAAAGACCGAGAAGGTCGGAGGTCAGGACCTTGCTGCCGGCATCGATGATCGCCCTGTTTTCGGCGGGAACCGAGACGACGGTCGCAAGCACCGTCAGCGCGCAATCGTCCCACGTCGCCACGCCGCGGGCGACGAGCGAGCGATCGTTGTAGATATAGGTTCCCGGACGGTGTTCGGTCGCGACGGATGCGCCGGCCGCCTCCATCATGTTCGGGGTGCCGCCGGAGGTGATGGTCGGAACGTCGATGCCGCCCGCTTCGATCAGGCGCTTCGCCTCGCTCATGAAGGCCTGGACGCGCTCGGTTCCTCCGACCGGCGGATAGGTCATCAGGCCGCCGAAATGCAATCCGGGTGCATCGGCTATGCGCCGGGCGAGGCCTGCTGCCTCGGCCGGTGTCGCCACGCCGCAGCGATCGGCGCCGGTGTTGCATTCGACAAGCACGGTCAGCGGTTGGTCTTCGCGGGCGAAACGGGCCGACAGACCGTCGATGACGGTCGGGTTGTCGGCGACCACGCTAAGCGTGACGCGTTTGTTGAGTTCCGCGAGGCGCGTGAGCTTTTCCGCTCCGAGGATGTTGTAGGTGATCAGCACGTCCTTGATCTGCGCGCTGCCTTCGACCATCGCCTCTGCCTCGGTGACCTTCTGGCAGGTTATGCCGATTGCTCCGGCCTCAAGCTGCAGCTCGGCCATCTGCGGGAGCTTGTGCGTCTTTATATGCGGCCGCACCCGAATGCCGTGGCGATCCGCGTAGTCCTGGAACGCGCGGATGTTGCGGCGGGCGATCTCGATGTCGACCAGCACCGCGGGCGTTTCGATCGGCAGGGTCATGCGGCGGACTTCCTTTTAGAGCAGTTCCAGGAAAAGTGTGTAACGGTTTTCCGTCCGGAACTGCGTGATCTCAAATGAACTACGGCAAATCATGGGTTGTGGCGAACTTAACCGATCCCGATCGGCTTTCATACCGCCCGTAGCGACCGGCCGCTCTCAGGATCGAACAGATGCAGCGACGCCTCATCGAAGGAGAAGAGCTGTTGCGATCCGGCGCCAAAACGCGTGCGCGGCGGAAGGCAGGCGGTGATGCGCTGTTCGCCGAGCTTTGCGGTCGTCACAAGCTCCGGTCCCGTCAGTTCCATGACTTCGACTTGCGCCTTGATGCGGACGCCCGGTGTATCCGCGCTTGCGAGCCGCAGTGTTTCCGGGCGGATGCCGATCTTGACGCGCCGGCCCGCGGCCGCGGCTCCTTTGAAATCCACCGGCAGCGGAAGCGCCTCCTCCGAGCCGATAAGCTTGAGGGCATTTTCGATAACTTCCGCGTCGAGAATGTTCATGGGCGGCGAACCGACGAAGCCTGCGACGTAGAGAGTTGCCGGCCGGTCGTAGATATCCTCCGGCGTGCCGAGCTGTTCGATGCGGCCGTCGCGCATGACGGCAATGCGGGTCGCAAGCGTCATCGCCTCGATCTGGTCGTGCGTCACGTAGACGACGGTCGTCTTCAGCATCTGGTGCAGGCGCTTCAGTTCGGTGCGCATCTCCATGCGCAGCTTTGCGTCGAGGTTCGACAGCGGCTCGTCGAAAAGAAAGACCTGCGGATTGCGCACCAGTGCCCGGCCGATCGCAACCCTTTGGCGCTGGCCGCCGGAAAGCTGGCTCGGCTTGCGGTCGAGAAGGTTTTCGATCTGCAACAGCCTTGCTGCCGCCACGACCGCCCTCTCGCGCTCGGCCGCCGGCACCTTGCGCATCTCGAGGCCGAAGCCGATGTTGCGGGCGACGCTCATGTTCGGATAGAGCGCGTAGGACTGGAACACCATGGCGATGTCCCTGTCCTTGGGATGCAAGCCCAGGATCGAGCGTTCGCCGATCCTGACGTCGCCGCGGCTTGGCTCCGCAAGCCCGGCGATAATGTTCAACAGGGTGGACTTGCCGCAACCGGACGAGCCGAGGAGCACCAGGAACTCGCCGCTTTCGAGCGCGATGTCGATGCCCTTCAGCGTTTCCACCTCGCCGTAGCGCTTGTGGATGTCGCGGATTTCGAGTGCACTCATTTCCTGGTTTCCTCAAGGAAGGCCAAAAGGGGTTTGCCATAGCTGCGCGGCAGCGTGGAAATGGCTTCGGATGCGACCGTGACGCCGATCCTGAGACAGTGTTCGAGCGGCAAATCCGCCGCAAGCGCGGCCAGGAAACCGGCGTTGAAAACGTCGCCGGCGCCGATCGTGTCGACGACGTCGACACGAGGCGCGGGAACCGAGAACTGGGCTCCGGTCTGGTCGAGGGCAAGCGCACCACGGGGCCCGCGCTTGACGACGACGATCGCTTCGGAAGGCATCCGTGCCTTCAGGAGACGGGCGGCCTCGCCGGGGTCTGTCTCGCCGGTCAGTGTCGTCGTCTCGACTTCGTTGAAGAGTGCGCAATGGCAGCGCTTCAGCCAGTCGAGAGACTTGCGTTTGTTCGCCCCGGTCCAGCCGTCGAGGGGCCAGCCGGTATCGAGCGCGACCGCAATGCCGTGCGCGTCGGCCCAGTCGAAGAACTCGTCATAGGCGAGCGTCAGCGCGTCGGTCAGGAACGATCCCGCGAGCAGCGCAAAGCCGCCGCGAAGACGTTCGCCGTCGAGCATCGTGCGAACTTCGTCGAAGCTGAAGAGCGGCAGGTGCCCGCGTGTGGTGAAAAACGTGCGCTCGCCGTCCGGGTGGGTGATTCCGACCGACAGCGTCGTGCCGACGGCTTCGACCGGCCAATCCCGCCCGCGCGCGCCGAAGGCCTCCTTCAGCCAGATGCCGAACTGGTCATTGCCGACATTCGCGGCAATCGCGTAGTCGACGCCGAGCGAATCCCAGGCAAGCGCGCTGTTGCCGGCGCAGCCGCCGACGCGCAGCTCGTCATGATCGACGATGATTTCCGTGCCGGCCTTCGGCCAGGGCTCGGCCGGGCCGAGGATCAGGTCGATGTTGACGTTGCCGATGACTGCAAGCGGTCGCATGGCGTCACTCGCTCCGGGTGATCTTGGTGGAGCGCACCGGTGTGCCGGCATTGTCAACGCGTGCATCGGCGAAGGCGAGCATCAGCGACTGCGCGACGGGCAGCATGGCAAAGATGGCCGCTAGACCCGCGGCACGCTGGAAGCGGATGGTCGTGATCCCTTCGACCGGCGGTTCACCGGAGGCATCGAAGACGACTACCGGGGAGCCTGCTTCTGCTGCGGAGGTCGCCATCGCGACGACGAGATCTGCCGTCGGATCGGCGGCGCGGAAAAGCACAACGCCGACATCCGGGCCGAGCATTTCCATGGGGCCGTGGCGAAGTTGTCCACCCTCGAGCGAGAAGCAGGGTATACGGGCCAGTTCGGTAAGTCCGAGCGCGATCGCCTCGGCAAGGCCTTGCAGTCTGCGGCCGGAGGTGACCACGGCGCGCACGTCGGCGAGCGCTGCAAGTGCATCGTCGATCGCCGGGGACTCGGGCTCGCGAAGGGCATGAAGCGCGCCGGCCGGATCATCGCCAAGGGCGGCAAGGACTGAAAGATGGAGCGCGAAACTGATCGTTAGGCTGCGGGTTGCGGCAAAAGCCTGCTCCGTGCCGCCAGCGCCGATGAGCGACGGTGCGGTGCGCGCCAGAAAGGAATTGTCCTCCAGCGTCAGGCCGAACGTATCCGGCGTGCCGCCGTTCGTCTCCTTGAACCAGCGCAGCACCTCGGCGCTTTCGCCCGATTGCGAGGTGATGAGAACGGTCTTTCCCTCGATTGCCAACGGCTGGCCGAGTTGCTCGGAAAGCGGCAGAGCGACGGCTTCGATGCCGAGCGCCCGGTAGAGCGGCTCGACCGCGCGGCTGACGGCGTGCGAGCCACCCATGCCCAGCAGGAGGAGGCGGCCTGTCGACCGCAGCGAGATGGCGACTTTCTGCGCCAGCGTCGCCGACCGTTCATAGGAGGCGATGGCATCGGCATGCTGGCGCGCCATTTCCCTGTCGATCGCGATGAGCCCGGCGGGCCTTTGCTTGGAAGCCTTCATGATCATCCTTTGACGCCGCCGCTTGTGAGCCCGGAAATCAGGGCCCGTTGCATGACAAGACCGATCAGTACCGGGGGCAGGGCGGCAAGCACACCGGCGGTGGCGATCAATCCGTAGTCGGATACGCGACCGCCGGCGAGGTCCGCTATGGCGACGGTAAGCGTCTTGGCGCGCAGGTCGGAGGTGAAGAGCAGCGCGTAGAAGAATTCGTCCCAGGCAAGCAGAAAGGCAAAGAGCGCGGAGGTCGCCATCACCGGGGCGGCAAGCGGCAGTGTCAGCAGCCGCAGGATCTGGTCGAGCCGTGCGCCGTCGATCATCGCGGCGCTTTCGATTTCCCTGGGTATCGAATCGAAGCCTGACTTCAGCAGCCAGGTGGTAAAGGGTGCGAGGATGGTGAGATAAACAAGCGCCAGCCCGAAGACCGAGTTGAGCAGGCCGAGATAGGCAAGCCCCATATAGAGCGGCACCGCGAGCGCCACTGGCGGCAGCATATAGGTGGCGATCACCGCATAAAGCGACCAGGAGACCGTCGGCGTGCGCGAAACCGCCCAGGCAGCGGGAATGGCGACGGCAACCGCGGCGAGCGTCGCCATGCCGGCGACCTTCAGGCTGTTGAAGAGCGAGGCGACGAAGGCGGCGCCGGCGCTGTTCTCGATCATCGAAAGCAGGGCGCGGTAGCGTGAAAGATCGATTTCGTCCGGCCACCAGTTGAGAGGCTTCGCGGAAAGGTCGGCGGCCGACGAAATGCTCATGACGAAGAGCCAGCCGATTGGCGCCAGGATAACGACCGCAAGCAGCAGCGCGCTCAGATAGACGAAGGCGGTGAACAGCGGGTTCTGGCGTTCCATCATTGTGCTCCCGCGGCCTTGCGAAGCAGCGCCGCATAGGCAACCGCGAGAATGGTGACGAGCAGCGTGACGATGAGGGCAAGCGAGGCGCCAGAGCCCGCTCGCTGAAAGGAAAAGGCCTCCTGATAGACGAGGATCGAGAGCGTCCGCGTGCTGTTTGCCGGTCCGCCGCGCGTCATCACCCAGATGATGTCGAAGACCTTGAAGGCCTCAATGGTGCGCAGCACCAGAGCGACCAAGAGTGGACCCGCGAGATAGGGCATGATTACGTAGCGAAAGCGATTGAACGGGCCAGCGCCGTCGACGAGCGCGGCGGCGGTGATGTCACGGGGAACGGCCTGAAGCGCCGCGAGCGCGATCAACGCCACCAGCGGAAAATTCTTCCAGCAATCGGCGACGATCAGCGCCGCCAATGCCAGACCCGGTTCGCCGAGCCACGAGCGATAGCTGTCGATAATGCCGAGCTGGGTAAGCGCCGCGTTGAGGGCGCCGTATTCCGGATTGTAGATCAGCCGCCAGAGCGTAGCGTTGACGACCGTCGGCAAGGCCCAGGGCAGGATCATCAAGGCTCTGAGCGCCGTACGTCCGCGAAATTTTTGGTTGAGCAGGAGCGCGGCGAGCACCCCGAGCACCATCTCGGCGGCGACGGACACGACCGCAAACCAGGTCGTCGTGATCAGTGCACGCTGGAAGTTCGACCCGCCGAGCATTTTTGCGTAGTTGTCGAGGCCGACGAAGCCGCCTGCGGTGCCGACGAGTTTCGCATCGGTGAAGGAGAGGCGCACCGTATCGACCAATGGCCAGCCGATGACGGCGATCATGACGACGAGCAGCGGCAGCATCAGGAGCCACGCACGCGTTGTTATCCAGGTACCGGGCATCGGATAGACCCTTGCGGCCGTCCGGGCCGTTCATGCGATTCATTGTGGCTCGGCCATGCCGAGGACTTGAGAGGCTGCGGGCTTCGGTCACGCTCCGGGCGGCCCAGCCGCCCGGAGCGTGACGCTGGCGTCTTTAGAGGCCGCTGTTCTCGGCAGCTGTCTTCAAGGCGTCTTCCGCGGAGGTCTGGCCGAGCAGGGCTTCCTGAATAGCCTGCTGCAGAGCGGTCGAAAGCTCCTGGTATTTCGGCGTCGTCGGCCGCGGATACATGGCCGCGAGGCCAAGCTTGGCCGCGGCGATCATCTCTTCCTGACCTTTCGTCACGTTGGGATCCTCATAGGACGAGGCCCAGATCGGCAGGCTGAGCTTCGCATAGGCGTTCTGCGTCGGCTGCGAGGTCATGTGGACGATGTATTTCCACGCCTCTTCCGGATGCTGGCTGGTCGAGGTGATGCCGAGGCCCATCGAGCCATTGACCGCAGAAACCTCGCTCTTGCCGGCGACGCCCGGAGCCGGCACGACGCCGACCTTGCCGGCAACCTTGCTCTCCTTGGGGTCGTTGGCGAGGTTGTACATATAGGTCCAGTTGAGCGCGAAGGCCGCCTCGCCGTTCTGGAACACCTTGCGTACATCCTCCTCCAGGAACTCCTTGGAGTTCGGATTGGTGATGCCGGAGGTGTAGCTTGAAACCATGTAGTTCAGCGCATCGAGACCGCCGCCGGCGGTAAAGGCGGGCTTGCCGCCCTCGATGAACTTGCCGCCATAGGCGCTGACCAGCGTCGTGTAGTCGCAGATCGCGGCTTCGGCCTGCGACCAGCTCCAGGCGATGGGTGTTGCGAGCAGTCCCTTGTCCTTGATCGTCTTTGCCTGTTCGGCAAGCTCGTCCCAGGTCTTCGGCGGCGCGGTGATCCCGGCCTTTTCCAGGATCTCCTTGTTGTAGAAGAGATATTTGGTGTCGAGGATCCACGGCATGCCATAGCGCTTGCCGTCATATTCGACCGTCGTCCAGGCACCCGGCAGGACGCCACTCTTCATCTCGTCGGTGATGCGGTCGGTGACATCGACCAGCACCTTGTTGGTGGCGTATTCGGCCGGCCAGATGACGTCGAACAGGACGACGTCGTAGCCGCCGCCGGAGCCCTGCGCGAGCACGGTCTTGTCGTGCAGTCCTTCATAGGGGACGAATTCGAGGTTGACCTTCACATCCGGGTTGGCCTTGGTGAACGCCTCCGTCATGGCGCGAACATCGGCCTCGCTGTAGGCGGCCTGAGCCATGAACAGCGCGTTCAGCGTCGTTTCCGCGTAAGCCTGGCCGCTGAAGGATAGTCCGACAAGGGCAGCGCCAAGCAATGCGTTGCGCGTGGATTTCAACATTGTTGCCTCCAATAACCGATCGTTTCAGTTGCCGGTGCGGCTCATCGGCGCGCCGGATGCGAAGAACCCGCCGCAAGCGCGCGGCGGCCGTCGACAAATCAATCGGAGCGTTTGCGACAGCGTAACGCGGCCGCCTTCGTTCCCCCGAGGTTCTTGCGACCTCTTATTAAGTCAATTGTCTTGACTTATTTCTTCGCCAATATTCTAACAGTGTCAAGCGGGATTTGTGGATGAACGACATGCGCCCCATCCGGGCCAAGAGCGGGACCAATCAGGAGGGGACCAGCGCGCACAACCGCCGCGTTATGATCGACGCTTTGCGGTTGAACGGGCAATTGTCGCGCGCCGATCTGGCGCGGGCGACGGCGCTCACGAAGCAGACCGTATCGAACATTATCGAGGAGCTCGAAAGCGACGGCCTGGTCACGTCTCTCGCCGCCGTGCGCAAGGGCAGGGGGCAGCCGTCGACGCCGTACCGGCTGGTGCCCGAAGGCGCCTTCGCGATCGGCCTGCAGATCGACCGGCATGTCACGCGCACGATCGCGGTCGATCTGGTCGGCACTGTGCTCGCACGAGGCGAGGCGAACCTGCCTGCCCGTGGCCCGGAGACGGGTGTTGCAACGATTCTGGATTTGATCGCCAGGACGCGTCGCGACCTGGCGGGGATAGCGCCGCAATCCAGGGACCGCTTCGTCGGTCTCGGCGTTGCCATGCCCGGACCGTTCGGTATCGAGGCGGACGCCGACGATCCCTGGATGATGGCGGCCTGGCAGAATTTTCCGCTCTTGGAAACACTGTCGGTCGGCACCGGCCTCGACGTGCGCTTGCAGAACGACGCAGCCGCGGCCGCGACCGCCGAGAAGATGGTCGGCGCAGCGCACGGGGTCGATCAGGCGATTTGCATCTATCTTGGCTATGGCCTCGGGGCCGGGTTGATCCTCAATGGCGAACTCTATCGCGGCGCCAACGGCAATGCCGGCGAGATCGGCATGATCTTGAGCCAGCCGCGCGCGGCGTCCGGCGTCCAGCGAGCGCCGCTCGAACACCGGGCTTCGATTGCGTCGCTCAGCAAGATCCTTGGCCTCGATCCGGCCGATCCGGATCTTTATCGCCGGATCGACGAGATCGCGGGCGGACCGGACGCACGCGTCACCGCCTGGGTCGAAGACGTGGCATTCGAGCTGCAAGCTGCCATTCAGGCGCTGGAGAGCATTTTCGATCCGCAAACCATCATCCTGTGTGGCGGCATGCCACCGGGTCTCGCCCGCCTGCTGATCGAGGCCATCCATCCGTTGCTGCCTTCGATCGCCGAGCATCGCGCACGAAGCATGCCGCGCCTGCAACTGGGCTTTACCGACCCTTGGGCCGTGGCGATCGGTGCCGCCGCGGAGCCGATCAGCCGAACTTTCGACCCTCGCTTTTCCGCTATCCTGAAGACGCGCACCGCGGGTGCCGTCTGAACCGGCAGGCGTGTTACTGGCGGGACCGTCTAGATCACGATGAATTTTAGGTCGGATCGACCTAAAATCATGAACGTGATCGATTCTAATGAGTTGAGACGCGGGATGCGGGCGGAAAACCGCACACACTTTTCCTCATCCCGGTCTAGCAGCGCCCTGCGCTTCGGGATATTGCGGCATCGGTCGCTTGTTCCTCCCGGGGTCAAGCGGTGGAAATCCGCGGGAGGTCAAGCGCGCAGGAAATGCTTGCTAGTCTGCCGTAGCGGACGAGAATCGTTTTTCCGGATGCTTGAAATATTAGCGATATAGCGTTTAAATACATCCGCGCGACGATCCGGCCTTATTTTTGCCGGCTGCGACCACTTAATACTTTAGACCGCAATGCTTTCGAGCGCGGGCGACTTAGTAATTGCACGTATAAAATTTTAAATTTTTGATAGAGGGATTGCGAAATGTCTCTTTCCCACCTTCGGCGACTTGAAGCTGAAGCAATTCACGCCATTCGCGAAGTTGTTGCAACCTTTTCAAATCCGGTTGTACTCTACTCCATTGGAAAAGACTCTTCCGTCCTGTTGCATCTGGCGATGAAGGCGTTTTTTCCATCGAAGCCACCTTTCCCTTTCCTCCATGTGGACACCACATGGAAGTTTCGCGAAATGATCGAATTCCGCGACAGGATGGCGAAGGAGCGCGGCTTCGATCTGCTGGTCCACATCAATCAGGACGGCCTGGACCAGGGCATCGGGCCATTTTCGCACGGGTCGAATGTCCACACGCACGTCATGAAGACGGTTGCCTTGCGGCAGGCGCTCGACAGGTATGGATTTGACGCGGCGCTTGCCGGTGCCCGGCGCGACGAGGAGAAGTCGCGCGCCAAGGAACGCATATTCTCGATCCGCAATGGCCAGCACGGTTGGGATCCGAAACACCAACGTCCCGAACTTTGGAAAACCTACAATACGCGCATTCGTCCGGGCGAGACGATGCGGGTGTTTCCGTTATCGAACTGGACCGAATTCGACATCTGGCAATACATCATGACGGAGGACGTACCGATCGTGCCGCTTTATTTTGCGGCGAAACGCCCGGTCGTTGAGCGTGATGGCATGCTGATCATGGTCGACGACGATCGCATGCCTCTTCAGCCGGAGGAAAGCGTGAGCGAACGGCTTGTACGCTTCCGCACGCTCGGCTGCTATCCGCTGACGGGCGCGATCGAGTCGGAAGCTGCGACCGTCGCCGACATATTGCGCGAAATGCTGACGACACGGACCTCCGAGCGACAGAGCCGTCTCATAGACCGGGACGAGGCCGGTGCCATGGAGAAAAAGAAGCGGGAGGGCTACTTCTAATGTCCTATCTTCCTTCTCTTGCGCCGCTCGATATTGCGGCGCACCTGGCCGATCAGGACAACAAGTCGATCCTTCGATTTATAACCTGCGGTTCGGTGGATGACGGCAAGTCGACATTGATCGGCAGGCTGCTTTTCGATGCGAAGCTGGTCTATGAGGACCAGCTTGCCAATCTGGGGCGCGTCGGCGCGCAGCGCAGCGCGAATGGCGACGACATCGATCTCGCCCTTCTGTTGGACGGCCTCGAGGCCGAGCGCGAACAGGGCATCACCATCGATGTGGCCTATCGTTATTTCTCGACCTCGAAGCGCAAGTTCATCGTCGCGGACACTCCCGGGCACGAAGAATATACGCGCAACATGGTTACCGGGGCCTCGACCGCGGCTCTCGCGGTGCTCCTCATCGACAGCCGTCAGGGGGTTCTCCCGCAAACACGACGCCACTCCTACATTGCGTCGCTGCTCGGCATCCGCCATGTCGTGCTGGCAGTGAACAAGATCGACCTCGTCGGCTACAGCCAGACGGTCTTCGAGAGGATCGCGGAAGACTATCTGCGCTTTGCGCGCGAGCTTGGCTTTCAAACCGTCAAGCCGATACCCATCTCGGCACGCTTTGGCGACAACGTCATCGCGAATTCGGAGAAGACGCCCTGGTACCAGGGTGCCGCCCTTCTCGAATATCTCGAAACGATCGATTTCGATCGCCAGGAGGCACAGAAGCCGTTCCGCTTTCCTGTTCAACTGGTCATGCGGCCAGACGCGAACTTTCGGGGATATGCGGGGCAGATTGCGTCCGGCAAGATTTCGGTCGGTGACCAGGTGATCGTCGCCAAATCGGGGCAGCGTACCTCGATCAAGAGCATCGTCACCTATGACGGCGAAGTGCAGAAGGCGGTGGAAGGCGAAGCGGTCACGCTGGTGCTTTCGGACGAGGTCGAGGCTTCCCGCGGCAACATGTTGGCCGCGCCGGGGGCCAGACCCTTCGTCGCTGACCAATTCCAGGCGCACATGATCTGGTTCGATCCGAGCCCGATGATCCCCGGGCGAAGCTATATCCTGCGCACGGAGACGGACAGCGTGAATGCGACCGTCACCGCGCTGAAGCACCAGGTCAACATCAACAGCTTCGCGCGCGAGGCGGCGAAGTCGCTGCAGATGAACGAAATCGGCGTCTGCAATATCTCGACCCAGGCGCCGATCGTCTTCGACGCATACAAGGATGATCGGACGACGGGCAACTTCATAATCGTCGACCGGATTTCCAATGCGACGGTCGGTGCGGGGATGATCGATTTCCCGCTGCGTCGCGCCGACAACGTCCATTGGCAGGCGACCGACGTCAACAAGGGCGCACGGAGCGCGATTAAGAACCAGCGACCCGCCGTCCTTTGGTTCACCGGGCTCTCCGGTTCCGGAAAGTCGACGATCGCCAATGCTCTCGACAAGGTTCTGCATGCGCGGGGCAAACATACCTATCTGCTCGACGGCGACAATGTGCGCCACGGTCTTAACCGAGACCTTGGCTTCACCGACGAGGACCGGGTGGAAAACATTCGGCGCGTGGCGGAAGTGGCGAAGCTGATGGCCGATGCCGGCCTGATCGTGCTTGTGTCCTTCATTTCTCCGTTCCGCGACGAACGGCGCATGGCGCGCGAACTGATGGAGAAGGGCGAGTTCATCGAGATATTCGTCGATACGCCCCTGGAAGAATGCGCGCGACGCGACCCCAAGGGCCTTTATGAAAAGGCGCTGGCGGGCAAGATTGCGAATTTCACCGGCATTTCTTCGCCCTATGAGGCGCCCGAAAATCCGGAGTTGCATCTTCATACCGTCGGCCACGAGCCGATTTCGCTGGCCCTCAAGATCGAGGAATATCTCGACCAGATGATGGAGGAGAAATGACGTCCTTGTGTGAGGAGCTCGAACGCATCGCCATCGATGCCGGCGAGGCGATCCTTGGTGTCTACGACGCCGGTCCCAATGTTTGCTACAAGGACGATCAGTCGCCCGTCACCGAGGCGGACGAAAGAGCCGAAATCATCATTCTCGACCGGCTCTCGCGGTTGTTCCCCCATGTCCCGGTGATCGCGGAAGAGGCGGTTGCCTGCGGCAACGTTCCCGATATCGGCGGCGGCTCCTTTTTTCTGGTCGACCCTTTGGATGGCACGAAGGAATTCATCAATCGGCGGAATGACTTTACGGTCAATATCGCGCTGATAGAGCGAGACGTCCCGGTTGCGGGTATCGTCTATGCGCCGGCCCAGCGTTGTGCCTACGTGGCAGCCGAGGGCAGGGCCGAGAAACTGCTTTTCGGCCACGGCGGCGCGATCGAGAAACGGGAGACGATACGGGCCAGGCCGAGGGGCGCGGCGCTGACCGCCGTTGCCAGCCGCTCGCACAGCAGTTCCGAAACCGAGGCATTTCTGGTTGGGCACGGCGTCAAGGATTGCATGTCCATCGGGTCTTCGCTGAAGTTCTGCCTCGTTGCCGAAGGCAAGGCCGATGTCTATCCGCGCTTTGGCCGCACGATGGAGTGGGATACGGCCGCCGGCGACGCAGTCCTCAGGGCCGCGGGCGGTTCGGTCGTTCGCCTGAACGGCTCTCAGCTCGCCTACGGCAAGAGGATGCAGACGGATGACTGCGATTTCGCAAATCCGCACTTCATTGCATGGGCGGATATGTCGTCGGCGTCGTTTGGCTAGAGCCGGATGAGGAAAAGTGTGTGCGGTTTTCCGCCCGCATCCCGCTCTAACTTATTAGAATCGATCACGTTCATGATTTTAGGTCGATCCGACCTAAAATCATCGTGATCTAGGGGGCTCTCGGCCCGTCCTCACGCGCTTTGCCGCAGGGCAGGCAGTTCGAGACATTCCGCAAAGCACCGGCTGAAGGGCACATTGAGTATGTACGCACAAGAAAAAAAGAGCGCCGGCAAGCCTGTTTTCCGCCGGTTCCGGGAACTCGATCACGCGCACTTGAACGTGGAATTGCAGGTTCATACCACCTGGACCGATGGGCAGGCGACGGTGCTTGAAATTCTGAGCACGGTCAAAGAGCGCGGACTGGGTGCGGTCGCATTCACGGAGCATGTTCGCAAAGACACGCCGTGGTTCCTTGAGTTCAAGAATGAGGTTGTTACTTTCGCGCGTGGTTTCGAAGGTTTGCACGTCTATGTCGGCTGTGAGACCAAAGCCATGGACGACAATGGCAGGCTGGATGTGTCGCAACAGGTGCTCGACGCATGCGACATCGTTCTCGGAGTCGTCCACCGGCTTCCGGATGGGCGGGGCGGCTATTTGGATTTCAAGCAGTTGTCGTTCGAGCGGACCGCTGAAATTGAATTTCAGCTCTCAATCGGAATGATCAGGAATGCGCCCATAGACGTTTTGGGCCATCCGGGCGGAATGAGCCTGAGACGACACGGCCGTTTTCCGGAAGCCTATTTTCGCGAGATGATGACGGCGGCGCTTGAACGGCAGATCGCTATTGAAATCAACTCGTCGTACCTGGTGGATATGCCGGCATTTCTGCACCTATGCGAAGAGGTCAATCCATTCGTTTCCATCGGCTCCGACGCTCATCGTCTGAGCGAGTTGGGCCACTGCAGGGATCAGCTACTTGAACTGGGGGTAGGGCGGTTATGAAGGTTTTTATCACGGGGGCAGGTGCCCTGCTCGGGCAAGGCATCATTCGCGCGTTGAGGCGTTCGACCTTGAACGCGACGATAGTGGCCGCGGATCCAAATCCGCTCTCCGCTGGCCTCTACTGGGCCGATACTGCGCATCTTATCCGAATGGCCAACGATCCCTCATATCTGGACAGGCTGGGCGACCTGTTGCGAACCGAGCGGCCGGATATCCTTATCCCCGGAACCGATGTGGAACTTCCGGTCCTTTCCGCCAACCGCGAATCGATCGAGAGCGCTTACGGGACCAAGGTCATCGTCAGTCCCCCGGGCGTCGTGTCCATCGCGAACGATAAATGGCTCACTTCCGAGTTTCTTCGCGAGCGGGGTCTAGGCTTCGTTCCTTCCTGTCTACCGGGCGATGAAGAAGTCCTTATCGAGGAGTGCGGGTTTCCGCTTGTCGTCAAGCCGCGGGTCGGGGCCAGGTCGATCGGCTTCAGCGTCGTTCGCGACCGGGAGCAACTGAGGCGGGCAATAGCCGAGCAGCCCGACATCGTCATACAGAAATATGTCGGATCGGATGCGAGCGAATACACAGCAGGCACGCTGACCTTCGACGGGAAATGCCGCGCGACGATCGTCATGCGCAGGGATCTTCGCGACGGTAATACCTACCGGGCGTTTGCCGAGAGCTTTCCTGCCTTGAGCAGGGCGATGGCACATGCCGCTGACGCACTTGGTGCCTTCGGCCCCGCGAATTTCCAATTCCGCCTGGACGAAGGTGTTCCTCGCATTTTCGAGATCAATGCGCGGTTTTCAGGAACCACTGCGGTGAGAATCCATGCAGGGTTCAATGAAGTGGAGATGTGTGTCCGACACATGCTTTTTGGTGAGCCGGTCGTCCAGCCGGATATCACGCCGGTAACGATATTGCGGCATTGGTCGGAGACCGTGGTGAGACCCGGCGAATTGATTACGCCTCTCATGCGACTCGAGGAAAAGGTCTGAGGCATCTGTCAGGGAGAAAATGGTCGTGGGTTCAGGGCGGCTGGTCGTCACAGGCGCGACAGGGTTCATCGGGTCAAGACTGGTCAATTGCGCTCTTTCCAGGGGCTACGAGGTCCTTGCCCTTGCGCGCGACCCGGATCGGGTCTCAGCTATAAAAGGCTCTGGTTTGCGCGTCGAAAAATGGTCGATTGGCGATCCCCTTCCGGCGGTGGATCAATCGGATGCGATCCTTCACCTGGCCGCTTATATTCCCGCTGACCTTAGCGACGTGCGCCAGGCCGCCAAATGTTTCGAGATCAACACCAACGGCGCCCTGCAGATCGTCATGGATGCCGCTTCACAAGGGGTGAAGAGGTTCGTGTATTTTGGATCAGCACAGGTCTACGCGCCCAGCCCCCATCGCGCCACGGAAACAAGTCCCGCCTTTCCCGTGCACCGGGCCAGCTACTATTTGGCAAGTAAGCTGTCGGCTGAAATATGCCTGATTGCCTTCGGCAGGGCCAATGCGATGCCGGTAACCGTGCTTCGTCTCGCATCGGTCTATGGTCCTGGTATGCATGGCACGGGAATGGTGCCGACTTTCGTACGAACGCTCGGAAGTGGACGCTCTTTGATAATTCGAGACGGCGGACAGTACAGTGTCGATCTCGTTTTTGTTGACGATGTCGCGTCGTTGGCGTTGGAGGCAGTAGGGAAAGGGGCGGACGGAGTGTTCAATGCAGGAAGCGGGCATGCCTGCACCTCGCTGGAAGCGGCGCAGATCGTGGCCAATGTTGTCGGAGCGAGCCAGGACCTTATCACCGTCGAGGGTGGGAGCGATGATGCCGCGGCTCGCGGCTTCAGTTCGCTCGATGTTGCCAAGGCTGCAAGGCAACTGGACTACAAGCCTCTCTCTTTCCGTGAGGGCATTGAAACCTGGAAAGCGATGACAGGCCCCATGGAATTCCAGGGCTGAGTGTGAGGGGAAAGACACGGTGAGCCGGAGGCGCCGCATGGCGGCGCCCCCAACGTCTCGGTTGCCAGAGCGGGATGAGGAAAGTGTGCGCGGTTTTCCGCCCGCATCCCGCGTGTCAACTTATTAGACTAGGCGAAAACGAAATCGCCCCGCGAAAAGTTTGCGGCGGAGAGGCTGCCGTTGGGGTCGTCCACGAGGATGGAGATCGCGTGGCCGGCGGAGTCATAGCCCTTTAACAGCACGTCACCACCGCTAGCGTCATACGCATAGATCGTGCCTGCTGCGCCGGATTTGGAGTACTGGCTGATCCCAAGATTCTCCAGGACAAGGAAGTCGACACCGTCTTGAAAGTCCATGACAGTGTCTTGGCCGGTGAGCGCAGGCGCTCCCTTGAACACGAAGCGATCGGAATCGGCTCCGCCCCAAAGCACATCGGTCCCCGCTTCGCCAAGGATAGTGTCCCTGCCCGCGTCGCCGTGCAGCGTGTCATTGCCATCGCCGCCGTAGAACAAGTCGTTGCCCGTGCCACCCTTGAGAAGGTCTGCGCCACTCTCGCCGGCGATTCGGTCGTCGCCGTCGTCGCCATACGCCCGATCGTTGCCGGCTCCAACCGAGATTCTGTCGTTGCCTGATCCGCCGTGGGCCTCGTCGATGCCGCTTTCCGAGTCGAGTACGTCGATGCCATCGCCGCCATCGAGATAGTTGTTTCCGTCACCGCCGTCGACTATGTCGTCGCCGATGCCGCCATATACCCGATCGTGACCGGACTGCCCCTTGAGAGCGTCGTTGCCACCTTCGCCATAGATCGTATCGTTACCGGCACCGGTCGATACCGCTTGCTGAGTGAGTTTTCCTGTTGCGGGGTTAATCCGATTGTTGAAGCCGTCATTACCCTCGCCAGCGTAGACAATGTCGTCGCCATCGCCGGCATCGATGTATTCTTCGCCGGCTCCGCCATAGATCGTGTCGTTTCCGGCGTCGCCGAGAATGTGATCGTGGCCGTCCCCGCCATTGATCGTGTCGTTACCGTCCTCACCCTCGAATATGTCGTTTCCTAAACCGCCGAGGAATGTATCGGCGCCAAGGCCGCCGTCAAAACTGTCATTGCCGTCGCCGCCCTCAGCATAGTCGTCACCGGCACCAGCCTTGAAGAAGTCATTGCCAAGGCCGCCGAAAAGCCTGTCATTGCCATTTCCACCGTCGAGGTAATCGTCGCCGGCGTAGCCCCAAATTTCGTCGTTACCATCATAGCCGCGGATCGTATCGATCAGATTCGTACCAAGCAGGCGATTGGCAACATTGGTTCCGTTCAAAATCATTTTGATGTCCTCTAGCTGTTTGCCGGAGGGCGGATAAAGTCAGAATAGGGCGCAAAAGTGATCTGTTGTCTAAAGCGGTCCGCCGACACAGCTAAACCCAACGTTTTGCAAGAGAAAAAATAAATACTACTTATTTTAGAGGTATTCAATGCCTTTCAACCGGTTTTGGAATTGAAGGTTAGCCGGAGAATTTCTTACAGCGGAGGAAATTTGGCGGGAAATTTGCCGACTTTTAGTAGCGTAGTTGCAAACGGCCCTGTCATTCAAACTGTTAGAAAGGCTGAGTATTTTTTGGAGATCGCGGCCATCGCGTACTCGTTTTCGACGCGCTCTCGCGCGTTGCGCGCATAGCGCGCATATTCGACGGGCGGTAGGTCAAGAATTTCGCGGATAGCCCAGGCGAGGGCCTCCGGGTCGCGGGCGGGCACGGCAATGCCAGCGTTTCCGGCAACCGCGGCTGCATCACCTACATCTGTCGTCACGATCGGTTTGCCGTAGCTCATCGCTTCTGCAATGACATTGGGAAAACCCTCCGTCCTCGAAGACAGAACCAGGACGTCGATATTTTGGTAGAATACCGACATGTCGGAGATTTCCCCTTTAAGCTCGACCGCGTGAACGGGAAGGCCCGCTTGAGTCATTAGTTCGACCACGGCGGGGTTGTCTTTCGAGAGCCCATTGCCCGCGGCGGAGAAGATTGCCTGCGGGTGGGTCCTGATGACTGCAGCGGCCGCTTTGAAGAAGGTCCCATGGTCCTTCTGCGGATGAAATCGGCCAACAATCCCTATCCGACGCGCCGTTGTCCCGGTTGACGCGGCCAGTTGCGGGAGTTCAAAGCCGTTCGGAATGACCACCGTATTCCGGTTTGTGTAACCATATGCCCCGTGCAAATGGAGGGCACGGGCGCTGTTGTATATGATGCCCGATGGCTGGTGCGACAGAAGCTTTGCCACCGCGATTGCGATGCGTGAACTGCGTGTGAGGCAGGCAGGGTCATCCAACGACTGGCGAACGTTCCAGAAGACCGGTGTCTCCCGCCGAGAGATGGTCGCCGCAACCGTTCCGGCGACCATCGCATGGTACATCCAGCACAGAATGACGTCGGGCTG
This sequence comes from Sinorhizobium chiapasense, assembly GCF_036488675.1. Lineage (NCBI taxonomy): Bacteria > Pseudomonadati > Pseudomonadota > Alphaproteobacteria > Hyphomicrobiales > Rhizobiaceae > Sinorhizobium > Sinorhizobium chiapasense. The sequence goes on along the minus strand of NZ_CP133152.1, from coordinate 1,398,380 downwards.
CTCTTTTCGGATCAGTGATGCCAGCCGCAGGACGGCGCCCGGTAGCGATGCGATAGAGTTGGCTTGCAAGGATACGTAGACGACTGCGGGGTTGTTGGCGAGGTTGCGGTTCCGATCCGACACGCCCATGAGCGAGACGACGATGACGCGGTCATCGCTTGAACTGCGAAGGAGGCGCGCGAGCATCGTTTCGGCGCCGGCACTGGCCGTAAGATTGGTTATGACATGCATTATCATCTTGGCGGCCATGCATTCGGCGCTACCCATGCATAAGACGGATGGCTGAATCGCGGCGCCATGGAGCTCTCTCATCAATGGGGCAGATGCATGCCGGCAAGCAGCATGCGGTTGATCATGTGCACGTCAAATCTGGCCTCTGCGAGTTCTCGCGACCGCTTTCCCATTCTCTTCGCCAGTTCAGGGTCCTGCGCAAACGACACCATGGCGTGGGCAAGCGCGGCGACGTCGCGCGCCTTAACTGTCAGGCCGTTCACACCCGGCTGCACGGTATCGCGGCAACCGGGCAAATCCGTCGTGATCACCGGTCTTCCCGTTGCCAATGCTTCAAGAATGCTTCTCGGAATGCCCTCGCGGTAATAGGAAGGCAAGACGAAAACATTGCATGCCGCCAAATACGGACGTACATCCCGAGTGGTGCCGAGATAGTCCAGAATTCCCTCGCGCATCCAACCGTCGATTTCCGCCTGCGAGATCGCCGTGGGATTGCTGTCGAAATGTCCGAGCAACTGAAACTTGGCATCGGGGAAAGACCGACGAACCATTCGTGCGGCTTCGACATACTCCACGACGCCCTTGTCACGGAGAAGCCGGGCGATCATCAGGAAAGTCGGCCCGCCCTGAGGTGGTGTTGAGACTGTGAAATGGTCAAGATCGACGCCGGACCCGGGGATCATCGTCGGTGATAGACCACGCTGCAGCATCCGATAGCGGCGGATGTCTTCAGCATCCGCCTCGTTATAGACGTAGACGACCCTGGCACCGCGGAGCGCGAGGCGATACAGGCGGACGCATAAGTGACGGATAGCCCAGGTTTTGAACGAACGGCCGGCCGCATCCGAAAACACATGGCCCAGGCCGGTGACGAGAAAGCATCGCTCCTTGATTCCGAGCAGCCGGGCCGCGATGCCCGTATAGATGATCGGTTTCATCGTGTAGGGAAGAACTATGTCCGGCTTCAACCGGATGAAGTGTTGTCGCAGAGACCAGAGCGTGCGGAGGTCTTCCAACGGATTGAGCCCGGTGCGCGCCATGGGAATGCGGACGAAGCGGACGCCGATCTGCTTGAGTTCCTGCTCGACACGCGCGTCGCTTTCGGGGGCGAAGGCTATCACATCGTGCCCGGCGCCAGCCAACCGCCTCAGCAACTCCAAGCGAAAGATCGTCAGGGAAGCTGTCAGGCTTGCGACCACAGCAATCACAAGCTTGCGCCCTGACGGATACGCCACGGACCCATTTGGCCAATCGGCCGCATTGTCCTCAGATTCGATACGAGAAGCCTGCCCAGCCGGATTCAAGGATGGCCTCCTGGTTGACATGGTTCCGATTTTCAGAACGCAACACCTTTTTCCGCCTGTCGCGGGCTGCGGCGCTGACATGTGGCCCGTTCATTCTGACCACGCTCTCACCCCTGGTTCCCAGGCAAACGGAGAACGCTGCGCGTGCTCTTCCCGAAGCCGGTCCGCGGCGCGCGCGCCTTCGCCCGTTCTTTCGGTCGAAGCGCAGATCTCCTGCCCTTGACTTGTGTTGTGGCAGTGCTGTTTCCGTGCTCGTAGCGAGGAAGCAATTCACACATGACCGAGATCAGTGACGGCTCGTTGCCCCGCTCAGCATGGCGCCGCAGCCGCGCAAAGGCATCTCTCAGTTTCGGCAACGGAATCGGATTGGGGACCGCTCCCAGGACACCCGGCACCGGTGATGTTATGCGCTTGTCGGTCTCGTCGAAGAGTTCCTCGAACAGCTTTTCACCTGGCCGCGGGCCGATGATCTTGATTTCGATGTCCTGATCGGGCGTGAATCCCGCCAGTCGGATCATGCGCCGGGCAATGTCGATGATCTTGATCGGTTCGCCCATATCGAGGACGAAGATCTCCCCTTGGCCGATCTGCTTTTCGAAGCCGTAGGCGGAGGCCTGCAGCGTCAGTTCCACGGCTTCGCGGATCGTCATGAAGAAACGCGTCATGCATGGATCGGTCACCGTAAGGGGGCCGCCTCTCGCGAGCTGGCGCTTGAAGAGCGGAATGAGTGAGCCGCTTGACCCAAGCACGTTTCCGAACCGGACCGTCATGAACCGAGGACCTTTACCCGTCCGGTGACCGTCCAGATCGAGCGCCTGGCAATAAAGTTCTGCGAGACGCTTCGTCGCTCCCATGACGCTGGTCGAGTTCACGACTTTGTCCGTCGAGATCTGGACCATGGCGAGCGTCCCGAACTTCTTGGCCGCATTGGCGACGTTCATCGTGCCAATGACGTTGGTCAGCACGCCCTCGCAGGGGTTCAATTCCACCATGGGAACGTGCTTGAGCGCTGCGGCATGAAAGACCATTTCGGGCCGGTGCCGCTCGAAGATCTCCTCGACGCGCTGGCTGCGCCGGACGCTGCAAAGGTAGCTCGAGCGCGGAACCCCCGCGAAGTTCTCGTTCAGGACCATGTCGATCGCGTAAAGATTGTATTCCGTGTTTTCGATCAGCACGATCTCTGCCGGTCCGCAGGCTGCCACCTGAGTGGTCAATTCGCTGCCGATCGAGCCGCCGGCTCCCGTGATCAGAACGCGCCTGCCGCGAACGAGACGGGCTATCGCCTCTCGATCGAGCGCCGCCTGCGGCCGCTCCAGCAGATCGGTCAGCTCGATCGATCGCAGCTCATAAGGGTTGTCACCTTTGGCGCGCTTTAGTTCCGTCATTTGTGACAGCCGCGAGACGGCGATGCCAAGCCTTTCGGCGGAACGCAGCAGGTTGTCCGATGCCCCCTCGCCGAAGGCCGCAGGTGCTTCCGTGAAGACGACGTGGCGCGGCTGCTTGCCGAGCTGCTGCAACTCGGCCACGACTTTCTCGAAATCATCGACGCTGCCGGCGATCGGCACGCCGCGAAGGCTCATGCCTACCTGGTCTGCGTTCTCGTCGAGGCAGGCAACCGGCAGGTACGTGGAGTTGGGAGCCCGTGCGAGCGCCCGCAAGTAGAGATCAGCGGCGTCACCGGCGCCGACAAGCAAAAGCGGTATGCGGTGATCGTCGTTCGCCACCTTGCCTTTGAAAACGGGCCGAGCAAGCGGAATTTCCTCGGCGCGGAAGCTCAATCGCGCGGCGGCGAGGAAAGCAATGAGCAGAAGCGACTGCATCGGAACGACGGTTCTTGGGATTTCGCTCAACCTGGTCGAGAAGAAAAGGAGCGAGACGAGCAGCAAGGATGTCAGCAATACCGCTCGAAGTATGATGAACAGATCAGAGATAGAGCCGTATTTCCAATTGCGGCTGTAGAGGCCGGACAACGGGAATACGAACGCGCATACACCGATGTACTGGATGCTGGACCATAGCAGCACCGAGGCGGATTCAGGTCGCGCACTAAGGTCGGCGACGCCGTACCGAAGCAACAGGGCCACGGCGAGCGCGATGGCGGCGGAGCCGAGATCGGCGGCGTAAAGTGCCGGGGATTTCTGCACGCTGTGAGCGGCCATGCGCAACCGGCGCCGAGCTATTTCTGACGCGGCTGAAAAGACAGCCCAGATCAACTTTGCCGATAGTCCCCGCCCTTCACCTTTTCGCAATATTGGCGGCCACAGCAGGAAATTGTCACGAATCGTCTTCGCGGCGGCGCGTATGCGCAACATGACAGCCCCTCTAACTACTGAAGCCTTCTCGCCGCACGACGATTGCACCCGTAGCCATTCTACTGACTCGGAAACAGTTACTCTGTAATGTTGAGCGGTCGGCCGGCGCCGAAAGCTTGATAAATCTAATTCAACAAAAAATAGGCGTTCACGATTTTTTTAATCGCGACGCAAAACTTCCTTGGCATATTCAATTTCCATAATAAAAAAGCATGTTATTAACCGGTTGTAAATAGTCTTCGAGGCTTCCTCCCAATTAATAGTTTTCTATCAAAATGATGCGCATAAGGTTTCGCACTGGCGTGCTGCGGCAAGCCCACCGCGGCTGAATTCTCGCCCCCAGGTGGTCAGTGGCGAAATGTCAGGGTCCGGTTCAAATAGTAATTGACCGGGAAGATAGTGCCAAGCGCGATGACCTGAGCCACGATGTAGGGCACGACCGTCAAAAGGCTGTTAAAGAGAACGGCATTCGCCGTAAGCGTGCAGAGCGCCAAGGCGACGAAGCGCGGGGCGGCGACGATGTGCTTCGCCTTCGACCTGAACGTTATGTGGTGTTGAAGCCTATAATTGACCATGATCGCGATCGCCAGGGCCAAGGTCGATGCCACGAGGGCATGCATGCCGAAGAGTTCTATGAACAAGGTGAGCAAACACACTTGCAGAAGCGCAGCAAAGCCTCCGACAAGAGCGTATCTCAGCAGACGAATGGCAAGGGCCGCTCTGAGCGCCTTTGTGATATGGGTTGAAGACGACTGCATCATCTAAGTCGCGCCAAAGGAGGAGTGTTGCGCCTGCATGAGAGTTGCCCGCCCGACAGCGCGCTGGCGACGATGTGCACGGCCGAGAACCTGGCCCGGACACCCCGTTCGACTGGGGCATCCATGCTGCCCACTTCGCCACAGCGGCGACGTGCTTCTCCCAGGCGTGGTTTGCTAGGCATGATTTGTCTCATACAGGGCCACGAGGTCCATCCGGGAATTTGGGCGCATCAGCAACTCGTTGAAGTGGCCGATGGTTTTCAAGAGCCCTTCCTTCAATGCAATCTTGGGTGACCATCCGAGTTGTCCCCTTGCACGTGAGATGTCGGGACGCCGCCGGCAGGGATCATCCTGGGGCAATGGCCGGTACACGATCTGCGACCTGGACCCGGTAAGATCGATGATCAATTCCGCCAGCTCGCGCATGGAAATTTCGTTTGGATTGCCGATGTTGATCGGGCCGGTGACGTCAAACGGCGAATTCATGAGACGCAGAAGGGCATCAACCGTATCGCTGACATAGCAGAACGATCGCGTCTGGGAGCCATCTCCGAAGACAGTTATATCGGCGTCGAGAAGTGCCTGGACGATAAAACTTGAAACAACTCGCCCATCGCTAGGGTGGGTGCGCGGCCCGTATGTATTGAAGATGCGCGCAACCTTGATCGCCACTTGATGCTGCCGCCTGTAATCGAAGAACAGCGCTTCGGCACAGCGCTTGCCTTCATCGTAGCAGGACCGAGGTCCGATCGGGTTGACATTGCCCCAATAGTCTTCGGTCTGCGGATGTATAGAGGGATCGCCGTACACCTCCGATGTCGAGGCCTGAAGGATGCTTATCTTCAGCCGTTTGGCCAGTCCAAGCATGTTTATGGCGCCCTGCACGCTCGTCCGCGTGGTCTTGACGGGGTCAAACTGGTAGTGCACCGGAGAAGCCGGGCAGGCAAGGTTGAAAATCTTGTCCACCTCCACATAGAGCGGCATCGTCACGTCGTGCCTGAGCAGTTCGAACCGCGGATGAGACAGGAGGTGTTCGACGTTCCCGCGAGAGCCGGTGAAGAAATTATCGACACACAGAACGTCGGCGCCGCTCTCGATCAACCGCTCGCAAAGATGAGACCCTATGAAGCCGCATCCGCCGGTCACCAGTATGCGATTTGTATATTGACGGCCCATTGCGCTTACCTCATCTCAGGCGACTTGAAGCGGCATGGTATTCCAGCCTCCGACGACCAACGGGAGGCCGGCGGCCACACCCGCGTCCCAACGCATACGCGCCACAAGATCTCCGTGCGCGTCATCTGGCCAAACCTCTTTTCGCCAGCTCGGCGGCCGCGAGGTCGAACCGGTCTTCCGCCTGCTGGTCTTCTGCCCACGCAATCAGATCGTCGATTCCGGTTTCGAGCTCGACAGCGGGCTTGTAGCCAAGGTACCGCTGAATCTTGCTGATGTCGGCGTAGCAGTGTCGGACATCCCCCTCCCTGAACTTGTTCTCTATTTGAGGAGCAATGTCCCGCCGCAACTTCCGGGCGAGAAGGTTCGCAACGTCCTTGATCGATGTCGGGCGACCCGTGCCGACGTTGAACACCTGCCCATTCGCTTCGTCCTTTGCAAGTGCAAGTGAAATAGCCTGGACGATATCCGTGACATGCACGAAGTCTCGCGTTTGATTGCCATCCTCGAAGACGACCGGCGCTCGATCATTCAGGAGACGGGAGGAAAATATTGCAGCGACGCCCGTATAGGGATTCCCCAATGACTGTCGCGGACCATAAATATTGAAGAACCGCAGCGCGACGGATGGAATGTCGTAGGCTCTCCCAACGACCAGGCACATTTCCTCCTGATCCCTCTTGGAAATCGCGTAGATCGAGGTCGGCAGAACGGGCTTCAGCTCATTGGTGGGTATCGGCGATGCGGTTCGGTTGCAGCTTGGGCATCGCACCTCCCAATCGCCGAGCTTCATTTGCTCCGCCTCACGGAGCGTGGGCGTGACATCACCGCAATGGCTGCATCGTGCTCCGCCTTCGCCGTAAATCGACATCGACGACGCAACCACCACTTTCTTTACGTTGTGCTTGCGGGAAGCCAGCAATTCCAAGAGAACCGCCGTTCCGACCGTGTTGTGGTCGACGTAGCGGTGGATCTCGTACATCGACTGGCCGACCCCGACCTGCGCAGCCAGGTGGACGACGGCATCTACATCCTTCAACGCCGCTTCGAGTTGGGTAGGGCTCCGCGTGTCACCATAGACGATCTCGACTCCCTTGATTGGCAACCCATTTGGCTGCAACAGGTTTCCAAGATTGCCATGCGATGCAGCGTGGACTTGCGGTTCGTAATTATCGAATATTCGTATGTCGTATCCGGATTTGTGCAGGTTCTCGCAAAGAAATGATCCTACGAACCCTGCGCCACCTGTGACGAGTATCTTCATCACGAAATCCTTTTCGTTGAAAAAGACTTACACAACTAAAATTCATATTTACCGCGATAATTTTGCCATACTATCTTCAGTACATCAAAACCGTACTGAACCGGTTTTAAATGTGATTTTTCGTCAGCGTATCGCGTCGGTATCGCAATCTCCCTGATCCGCAATTTGCGCTTGCCTGCCATCATGATCATTTCACCATCAAAATGAAATGTATCGCTGAGGCGAACGAATGGAATAGCTTCGAGGCACCGGCGGGAATAAAGCATGTACCCGCTGTGATATTCACTCACGCGAAGCCCGTACGCCAGATTCTCTATGGCTGTAAGCGCCTTGTTGGCAATGTACTTATACATCGGCATGCCGCCCTTTAGGGCGCCGCGCTCGAGCATGCGCGATCCGATGACGACGTCAGCCTCGTCTTTTTCCAAGGGCGCGAGCAAGCGCGGCAGCAGTTCGGGCGCATACTGCCCGTCGGCGTGCAGCAGTGCGACGGTGTCCGCCCCTTGTGCCAAGGCATAAGAGAAGCCGGTCTTTTGCGCCTGCGCGTAGCCCCGGTTTTGCGGATGGTCGATGACTTCCACATTTGGCCGCGATTGAGCGATCTTCCGCGCAACATCGCCGGTCTTATCAGAGCTGCCATCGTTCACTACAACGATCCGGGCGCCTTTTTCGTAAATTTCCCTCGGGACTCTCTCAAATACGCTTTCGAGCGTCAGAGCAGCTTGATAGGCAGGAATTACCACATAAATTTTCTTCTGAACCATCACGATCCATACTCCCGTTACGATCCTTTTGGTGCCACCAATCCTTTATGCCTTGTCCCATTTGCGACGATGCCGGTCCGATGCTTCAGAGCGAGGCTGGCGTGCCGGTTACGGTGCGTGTTGCGCGGTAAATCCGCCCGTCAGGAAGTGCTTGCTCCTCGACGAGTGGGACTGAATGAAGAAGGTCGTATTCACTGATAAGGTAGTCACGCCAGTCGACCCCGTAGATGAAGGCAACGTAGGCATTGCCTTCCGCAAGGCGCTGGCGCATGGCGTTCATTTGCTGCGTAAACGGCACGCGGGCGTCATCCCGGCCGGACAGATGATTGAAGCGAGCGGGGATGTATGCGGCGCGGCGCTGCAGGCGGAACTCGATCAGATCAGGCGCGTTCGAATAGATCAGGGCATCGCTTGGCAGGTTTGCCACCGATGCGAGCACAGGCGAGGTGGACCAGGTCTGATGAGCGTAGCCTAGGCCTGATTTATAGGTGGACACGGTGAAAACGGCCGTTCGGGCGAGGTTCGACATTCCGATCACCAGCGCGAGGCCGGCAAGGATGATCCCCACTTCGCGGCGACGGATGAGGCCGGGGTTTCCCGCCCCAAAGGGAGTCATTGCGGCGAGCGCTAGGAAAACATACAGCGGCAAGAGAAATCGCCCCGTGAGGTGCAGTCGATACTGAATCATTACGGAGACGACCAAGAACAGGACGTAGAAAACCGACAGGAGGCTGAAGACGACAGGCGCAAGGGTCTGCGGTCGTGCCCTTTGCGCGGAAGATAGGCGCAGCCAAACGAGCGCGTAGTTCGCCGCAATGAAAGCTGCCGCCACGATTGCGGCTGTCAGGAATAGGATGCGAACGGATGGTGCGAGTACGGAGGGTAAAAGCACAGTTGATGCGGATTTGACCGTCCAAAGCCAATAGGCAAGATCGGGATGCCCCAGAAGTTCCAGCGACCGTCCTGTCGACTGCCCGTCAGTCAACTCGCTCGCGACCATCCATGACCCGAAAACAGCTGCGCAGGCGGTGACCATGATCGCGCAGTCGACCAATCGTTTTGCAACGCCCCCATTGCCGACGAGGATTCTCAGGGCTGCGAAAGTGGGCAGAAGTGGAGCGGCAGCGAACCGCGTCAGCATCCCCAATCCAACGATTGCTCCGACAAGTGCGACGCCCGTGCCGCGGTTGTCTTGCACCTCCCGCAGAAACGCCAAGACGGACGCGAGGACCAGTGCGAGAAACAGCGGCTCCGTCATCGCGACCGCGTGAAACTCCACGAAAAGAGGATGGCAAACGATCAAGCCCGTTCCCAAGGCGGCCCAGATCGGGCTGAGCTGTCCCAGAGACAGTAACCGCAAGATCAGCATCGTATTTGCGACGTAGAGAACCCAATTGAGCCACCAAGCTGCTGCCTTGATGTCGATCTCAGCGAATGTAAACGCTTGTAGAAGCCATGTATAAAGCGGAGCAAAGTGGCGCGCAGTTCCAATGCGCATGTATGCCACTGAGTCAGGTAGAATCCCTATTCCGTGAGTAGTGGTTGCAAGAAACAGTACTGAAACGAGCAAGGAAAGGACTGCGGCCGAAACGAGCCGCGTCCTATAGTGAACGGGAGCGAGTGCATCACCGGCGGTTCTTGCCGAAATTGATTGCACCCCCGGTAGTCGATCCCGCTTCATGCAGCCGTCGCTCCCATTTCTGGCGCGTTCGTTTGGCTCCAGCGTGTTGATGGAGGTTGAAATTCAACCCGCAAAGGCTTTGTGCTTCGTCCGGCGATCAGAAAACCCGATTCATCCGAGCAATCGCAATCGATCGAAAATCGTCGCTAAAGCCCCCACCATGCGCGTGACATGCCCGCGAACTTTAAAAATATCGAGTGCTTGGGTCGTCGATATCCGACCAAAACCGCAAGCCGTAAACAGTCCTGGAAAGTTATTTTATTCCACAATTAGCCGGCGCAGCTATAGTGCCCGCCAAACAGCGTTGATGATGGCATAGTCGGTTGAGAATGTCGACTGCCTAATATACTTGATGTTGTTCGATCTGCTTACAGCCTCAATCTTGATCGATATGGTGTCGTACAAAAGGGGCTGAGTATTTGCGGCTGAAGCCAACTTTCGTTCGATGACGCACGCTCACTGGCGCAGCTTGCTATGGACCGGTGGTCGTTTCCCAGAGGGGTAGGCCCAGGCCGACACGTCGATGCATTCCCCGTCTCCGCAAAGAACGATAAAGCCGCTGTCGGTATGGGCCTGCACTTGGCCCACCAAGCCGATGAAGCGGCCCGCGTTTTCAATACGCGTGGCTGCATCGATTCGGATCTTCTCACCATTGTGAAAGGAATAGGCTCCCGGATAGGGGGCACCCACGGCACGGATGAGGCGCAGGATCGAGCCGGCTGAAGCGTTCCAGTCGATCAAGCCATCCTCGGCTGTTCGCTTCGCGCAATAGCTTGCCTTGTCATGATCCTGCTCTATTCGCGGGGCGCTTCCCCTCTCAACGACAGCAACCGCCTCGACGACCATCTCCGCCAAGTTCGCCGTATGCTTGGCGTAAAGGCTGCCTGCGGTTTCGTCGGTCGCGAGGGGGAATAGCCGCTGAAGCAGAATGGCCCCCGAGTCGACGCCGTCATCCAACCAGAACAGCGTGGAGCCGGTCGTATCCTCGTCCCGAAGAATCGTCCAGGGAATGACTGCACGACCACGCAGGCGCGGCAACGCCGCCGGATGAAAGCCGATGGTGCCCTTGTGCGCAATTTCTCGAAACGGTCGTTGGCAAATCTGCGACCACCCGACGACAAGTGTCAGATCCGGGTCGATCGCTGCCATAGCTTCCAAGGTTGCGGGAGCATTGACGTTGGTGCTGTAAAAGACCGCGATTTCAGCCGCCCGCGCCAGTTCGCCGATGTCGGCGAAATCGGAATGTCGTCCCGCTGCCTCGGGTGGGAGTGTGATCACCAGCGTAGGCGTGCGCCCCGCCTTTATCAGCGCTTCCAGGGCGATTTTTGAGCTTTCGACGGTACCGACAAAGACAACGCGCATGATCCTGCACCAATAAGGTTGGGAATATTGATTTTTAATTTAACACGACTGCGCGTGAGTAATGGATGGAAACCTCGTCGCCGAACAGTCGTCGCAAGCGGTTTGAAACGTAACGCAAAGTCAGTATAAATCGTCACGCGCAATAATTTCTGCACATTTGTGGCGGTCTATACTTTGGTAACCCCGTGACTGTCGGCTGATGCGGCACTTCGAGCGTTTGGTCGTGTCATCTGGTCCTGGCAAGCATGCGCGCGACGCTCTTTTCACGATTGCCCTGCGACATCGCAATAATTGTGGGCTGCATGACCAATATAAGGGCTGTATACCAGTAACGCGCATAAATATGCGCGGACGCACTCGACAGTGTAACGAACACGGCGAAACAAACGAACACTGCAGCTCTGCCGTGCGGTATTACATGTTGCCGCCACGCTAACAACCACACGATCACTCCCATCGTCGACATAAGCAGCCAACCAGCTAGTGAAAGCACGCCTCCCTCGATCCACAAGAGCAGGAAGGTATTATGTACAGGAGTTTGCTGAACACTGTAGAGCCTGAATTGGTCGGCTCCAATTCCGAGCAAGGTGAAACCCCGGCTTGCGATCATCTCGAGCGCCTCAAGCATGAGAGCGGTGCGGTCTACGAACGTGCCTGCCTCGGTAATATCGCCGGAAAGCACGGCCCCCAATACTCGCCTCTGGAAGGTTGCCGGGAGATATTCAACGCCACCAAGGAGGAAAAAAGCGGCAATAACGGCAATCGCCGGTATGATTCTCAAGATAAGCGCTGGTCGGAATGTCAGGGCGAAATACGTCGTGAGCCCCGTTACCGTTGCGATGAGGCCCGTGTTGGAACTTGTGAGCACCAGTGCAACAACCATCGTTGTGATAAAGCATAGAAAGGTCAAGATGGAGATGCGGCGGATGTTGAACAGCCAAAGCGTGATAACGATTGCCATGGCGTTTAATCTCGCCGCCCCATTGGCGGTTCCATTTAAGGTTGCCAACCGCATGCCACCGGTGACAACCCGTGAATCGGGTGTGTAACCGACCGTATAAAACGTAATGATGCCATGGATGTCGAGCGCCAGTATTCCCAAAATAAATGCGATGATGAGACGGTATGCCTCGTCCTCGTCGTCCTGTATGAGAATTTGCGGAAGAAGTATGAAGCAAAAGAAGTATTGAAGACAAAGCGCGACGCCACGCCAAGCATCTCCTACAAAAAGGCTGCTGAGGTAGATGCCGCTCGAAACCAAGACAAATGCAGTGATCCAAAAAGGACCAACTTGGCCCAGCGGGAACTTTCGGAGATCTCCCTGAAGAACAATCAGCATCAACGCCAGAATATATAGCCCGTCGCTGGCGGTGAAATAGACGAATTCTGCCTTCAGGTTGAGGAATGGCGAGAGAAATATCGCCGAATAAATTATGTATCTCTTTGCTCGGCTACGCCCTGTCGGGCGTGTCTGCGTCGCCGACCTAAAGGGCGAGGTGCCGGTGGTCAAGCGGCGGGTATTTTCAATCATCGGTACGCTCCTGCGGGACGGAGGACCCTGTCTTTTTAGATATAGCTGACATCAGCGGCTGTCAGGTCGAGGCGAGCGATGCTTGCGGCTCGGTCTGAACATTCCCCGCTGTCCGAAAAGTTCGAGAGTTCCAATCAGTGATACGGAGAAAACTATTTTAACAAGCTTCTAAAATTTGTCGTCGAAGAGGGTACTACACATTAGTGCGAGGCGTAAACGCGGATTATCGCGGAACGACTGCATGTTAAGGCGCGGCGCTGCAGAAAGTTTCTAGCTTCAGCATTTCGCAGTGGTCGTCGCTCAAGCCGGTCGCACACGTCATTCCGTTGGTGGAGGCCGCAGTCAATCATATCCGCGGGCTCGTTGAGCGAAAGCAGCGATTTCACGGACGAAAGACCCACAGGCGTGCGGAGAGATAGTTCCAGGCAAAGACCACAGGCACACTCAGGATCTTGGCGACAGGTGGTGGGATCAGGCTCGCCAGCAGGGCGACGAGGCAAGTCGAGATCAAGAGACCGGTGAGCGTGGATAGGACGAACTTTACCGCCTGCACGTGGCTTCGCCGGGCACGAAAGGTCCATGATCGATTGAGAACGTAGCTGACAAAAATGCCGCAGGAGTAAGAGAGAATGTTAGCGGATGCGGGTATGGTGCCGGCGGCAGCGAGGGAGGTGAAAACGACGAAATCCAATATCGTCGTGATCGCACCAACGACGGCAAAGCGCGCCAGGGTATCGACGCCTCCTTCCCGGGCGACTTGGCCGCGGGCGGGTAGGCGCCGCATCACGGCGACCCCATTTTAGAGGGGGTCCGCTCGCGGCCGCCGTGGAACTCGCCATTCAGGCTCGCCTCGACTATCGGAGCCGGTCGTCGTTTGGATTGCATGAATATCCGCCCGATATACTCGCCGATGATGCCAAGAAAGATCGCGTTGAGGGTGATGGAGAGCAGGATCAGGATCGTCGTGGTGGCAAAGCCCGCCGGCCACTCCTGTCCGAAGATCAGTTTGCCGGCCACGTAGCCAATCAGCAACAGGAAGGTGACGGATCCCATGATCAGGCTGGTCATCGAAGCTATCCGCAATGGAATCAACGAATGGTTGAGAATACCGTCAACTGCCAGGGACAGCATGGCCTTCAGGGGGAATTTGCTCTCACCGGCCGCGCGCGCCTGCCGGTCATATTCGAAGCCGATCTGAGAAAACCCCATCGCGCTGATTAGCCCGCGCAGATAGGGCGATGTGTCATCGACCCCGCGCAATTCGTCCAGAATACGGCGATCGACAAGGCGGAACTCTCCGGCGTTCAGGGGGAGGTCGTCTTCGCTGAGTGCATTGATGCACCGGTAGAAGGCGCGCCTTATGAAGGCAGTGAGCCAATCATCCTTGAGCGAGCGGCGAATTCCATAGACGACTTGATAGCCTTCGCGCCAAAGCGCCAGCATCTGAGGAATGAGCTGTGGCGGATCCTGGAGATCGCAGTCTATCTGAACCGAGCAATCGCCGGTTGCCGCTTTGTAGGCGACGAGGAGCGAGCGCTGGTAGCCGATATTGCGGCTGAAGCGGATGACCCGAACACGGTGGTCCTCGCGTGCGATCTCCTGAAGGATCTGGAACGTGCGGTCCGTGGAGTGATTGTCGGTGAAAATGATCTCATAGGCGTAGCCGGGCAGATCGCGGAATGTCTCCAGGATGGCCGCATACGCCCGCCGCACGTTCGCCTCTTCGTTGAACGCCGGCACCAAAACGGAAATCAACGGTTTCATCTCGGCCACTACGGCGCTCCACTTCCCTTAGTGTGTGACAGGACAGGCAACTGGCCCCGGTCGTAAGGTCGTTCCGGCCGCCTGCGCTCGCGATACCATGCGACGGTGCGGATGAGGCCTTCCGCCAGCGGCGTTGATGCCGTCCAGCTCATGAGGTTACGTGCCAAAGCTGTGTCGGCTCGGAAGTCCGGGATGCCGGAGGACCCGCTTGCTGCACCGTATTCAATGAGGGACGGGTCGGCGCCCGTCTCGGCGACGATGAGCCGGGCGACTTCGCGCATACTCGGTGCGAAGCCCGTGGCAATATTGACGATCGTGCCGCCCGGTGTTTGAGCATCTGCCAAACAGAGAAGCCCGTCGACTGCATCGTCGACATAGATCAGGTCGCGTCGGTCCTCCGGATGTCGCACGACCGACGGCTCTCCGGCGAGGCAGCGGGTGATCAGCCAAGGCAGCAAATAGGCTGTCGACTGAAAAGCGCCATAAACGAGCGCCAGGCGGGCCGTAACGACGGGGAAGGATAGCCGACGCTGAAGCGCGCCAACCAAATGTGCCGCAGCCGTGAGCTCCGCGCCGTAAGCATTGACCGGGGCCTCGCGCATACCCTCCTGAAAGGGGGCGGGCGCCGAACCATATTCGGCGAGGGAGCCCGTTCGGATCATGACTTTCGGGGGACGAGGCGCCATTGCGGCTGCGCCGAGGAGGCCGATCAGCCCGTGCGTCTGCTCACGCATACCTTCCATGGCGTCGGAAAGGTCCGGAGCCTCTTGTCGGCGCGGACGGGCTGCGAGATGAAAGATGTATTCGGGTTGGACTTCGGAAATACAATACTTGAGCGCGTGCTCGGACAGGAGGTCGAAGTTGTGCCGAATAACACCGCCGCGCAGGTCCTGAACTCGCTCGTCGTCGGAGCCGGGGCGAATGATCAGGTGGACCTGATGGCCCTTCGCTAGGCAGGTCCTTGCGAGATGAGAACCGACGAATCCTGCGCCGCCAGTGATAAGTATACGCGACATCGACTTGGACCCAATGTTACTTGCCGCTTCTCAATCATGCACGAAAGCGACGCCTGGTCGACAGATGCCGTTGACCGGCACAGCGTGAGCGCCAGTCTCCTCCGCCCGTTACCTCGGCGCGTGCCCGGCATGAAGCCATCGTTAGATACCCGCAGCTCTCGCCTGAAGTGGTTGCGGTTTCCTCGTCGCCGAAAAACCTTGAGCGAACTCGCGGAACGAAGCATGAATGTGGTCGAGTTGCTCTCGCGTGAGACCGTGATGGCAGGCGAGCAGTATCCCGCCGCGCATCACATCGTCCGCGACCGGATATCCGTCGTCGGTAACTCGGCATTCCACTCCCTTCAGCGCCGGTTGGCGCAGAACATTGCCGGTGAAGACCGGGCGGGTCTGTATTTCCCTGCGTTCGAGGAATATCTGCATATCACGCCTGGTGAATGGCGCATCGGGCCGGACGGTGAGGGGAAAGGCAAGCCAGCCCGTACGGGATCCCGGCAATTGCCGCGGCAGAACGAACCAGTCTTCATATTCTTTGAAGAATGCAAACTGAGCGGCAAAATTGCGCTCGCGCGCAGCTATGTTTGCTTCGAGTCTGTCGAGTTGGACAAGTCCGAAGGCGGCGCCCATTTCGGAGGGCTCCAGATTGAAACCGAGCGTCTCGAATACGAATTTGGCATCGTAGGAGAAGCCGTCGAGATCGATGTTGAAGCGGTTCTCTATGGCTTCGGAATCGACGAACAAGGACGACGTGCGCCCCCAAGAGCGCAGCAACCGTGCCCGACGTGCCAGTTCGTCGTCATTGACGCAAAGCATGCCGCCGTTTCCGCCGGCCGTGATCACGTGTGAACCGTAGAAGCTGGTCGTGCTGACGTCAGAACGAGTGCCCGTGCTCGCGCCATGGATGGAGGCACCGAGCGTATCGCAACTGTCCTCGATGACGAACAGTCCATGCGAGTCGGCAATGGTACGAATGCGGTCCCAATCCGGGAGATTGCCGATCAGCGACGGGATCATCAGCGCCCGCGTTTTGGGCGAGATCATCCGCTCGATAGCGTCCACGTCGATATTGTAGGTCGCCTCGGCCGCGTCGACGAATACTGGCACCAGTCCCGATCTTACGATCGGTGCGACGGTCGTCGCGAAGGTCAGGGCGGGGGTGATCACCTCCGCGCCCTTTGGCAACTGCAGCAATTCTACAGCGAGAAAATTGGCCGACGACCCGGAATTGACCATGATGCCATGCCGCTTGGCGAACAGCGCCGCGACACGTTCTTCCATGGATCTGACCGCGCGACCCATCTGTGTCGAGGTCCGCATGACGTCGACAACTGCCGCTATTTCGGCCTCTCCATAGACGGACTGCCCATAGTTGACACGCATTTCACGCTCCCCATCTGCGGTTCGTTCGGGCGCGGGCTCTAAGACGCGCGGGCCCAGGCTGCGGTGTATTGTTCCAACTGCTGTTGCGAGAACCGGCGTATCTCGGCCGGCTCATCGAGGTAATTCCGGTACCAGGCGACCGTCATGGCGACGGCGTCTTCCAAGCGGAGCAAGGGTTTCCAGCCGAGCTCGACATGCGATTTCGTACTGTCGAGGCGCAGGACAACGGATTCGGCCGGTTCGTCGCCGCGGCGTTCGACGAGATAGTCGGGCGGACGCCTGCCCCAATGCGAGACGACCAGTTCTGCGAGCGTGCCGACATCGACCGTCGCATCCTTTTCCGGGCCGAAGTTCCAGCTTCCTGCGAAACGCGCGCCAGCGTCGAGCAGGCCTGCGGCCAGCATGAGGTAGCCGCGCACCGGTTCAAGCACATGCTGCCATGGCCGCACATGCCTTGGATTTCGCAGTCGTGCCGGTATGCCGGTCTCCGCCGCGCGCATCAGGTCAGGGATCAGCCGGTCGGCGCCCCAATCGCCACCGCCGATGACGTTACCCGCCCGTACCGTGGCAAGTTGTGGACCCTGGGGCGCACTGAAGAAGGAAGACCGATAGGCCGATGCCACGAGCTCGGCGCAGCCCTTGGAGGAACTGTACGGGTCACGTCCGCCCATGGGGTCGTTTTCGCGGTACCCCCAGACCCATTCGCGGTTCTCGTAACACTTGTCGCTCGTGACGACCACGACGCCGCGCAGCGACGGCATTCGGCGAGCGGCGTCGAGCACGACGGCGGTTCCAACGACATTCGTGAGGTACGTGTCGACGGGCGCCTCATAGGAGGCGCGAACGACGGCTTGGGCGGCCATGTGAATGACGAGATCGAAGTCCTGACCGTCAATGGTCTGGCCGAAGCCGGCCTCGGTGCGGATATCACCAATGCGTCCGTCGACAAGGCCTTCGAGATCGATGGCCTTACAGAACGAGGGTTCAGACGCCGGCAACGCGACACCCACGACATGGGCGCCCAGACGCCGAAGCCAAAGCGACAACCAGCCGCCCTTGAAGCCGGTGTGCCCGGTGACCAGGACGCGGCGGTCGCGGAAAATCCGGGAGAGATACGACTCGTCCACGATCGCCTCTCGCTAGATTCTTGCCTGCGGCTGCATGGCAGCGGCGGGCTCAGTTGTCGTGCTTCGTTCGAATTGCAGCCACGGTGGATCGTCAGTCTCCGCAAGGCCATTGAGATAGTCACGGTCGCGCACGGTGTCCATCGGGTGCCAGAAGCCCGTGTGCTTGTACGCGAAGAGCTCGCCATCCCTGGCAAGGTTTGTCAGCGGCGCCATCTCCAACGGTTCCGCCGGGCCGGAGATATAGTCCAGGACGCCGGGCTCGAAGACGAAGAAACCGCCATTGATCCAGGTCTCGTGTTTGCGGACTTTTTCGGTGAACTCGACGACCTTGTTGCCCTCGATTTCGAGATTTCCGAAACGTGCAGGCGGCTGCACGGCGGTGACCGTTGCCAGCCGTCCGTGTGAGCGATGGAAATCAAGCAGCGCTTCCAGATCTATGTTGCCGACACCGTCCGCGTAGGTGACCATGAAGGTGTCGCCGTCGAGCCAGTCGCGCAGCCGCAGCAGTCGTCCGCCGGTCATCGTCGACAAACCGGTGTCGACGACCGACACGTTCCAATCAAGAGGATGAACCGGCTTCAAAACCATTGAGCCATTTCCAAGCGCCACCGTGAAGTCGGCGGTCGACAAATGGAAATTGTGGAAGAAGTTCTTGATGAACATGCATTTGTAGCCACCGGCGATCACAAAGTCGTGGAAGCCCCAATGGCTGTAAATGTCCATGACATGGAGAATGATGGGTTTGCCGCCGATCTCTACCATCGGTTTCGGGATGCGCGTGGTCTCCTCGGCAAGACGAGATCCGAGACCTCCTGCGAAAAGAACGACCTTCATGACGGCCTCCAACAGGTCAGCATTTGAGAACCCGATTGGATCATCCAATCGTTCCCGTGCACGCGTCTCGCAAGAACGCGTGTAGAACGCATCTATCAGGGCGTAAGTTGGAAGCGTATATAAGCCGAGTAGGTGCGAATATTTCAGTATGAAAGCGACTGTAAATAAGATATATTTCTGCGAAATTATTCGGAAATTTTCATATATTAAATTTATGTTATCGTCACTTCTGTAAATCCGCAAGCTGTGCGGTGTCAGGATAATCCCTATGGCCCTGTCGGGATTAACCCGGTGAGCAGGATCGCTTCAAAAGAGGAAATGTCGGCCGGGATCATTTGTTCCCGCTCGCGCCAGGAGGATGTTCCGCGGGCGGGAGCGGTGGTGACCGCCTGATCGGTGTTGCAAAGTGCGGGCAGGTTTTTTTGCGCTGGGGTATCGGGGATGACGGATATTAAAGAGGCTACGCTCTCACCAGTCGCAGTTCATGCGCCGGACCTGAAAACGCTTTTGTTCCGCGCCGCCGTGATCGTCGTGTCGGCGCTGCTTTTGGTGGCCTTGCTGGTCCGTGTGATGAACTACGAGATGCGCAAGGACGAGCAACTCTATGTGCCGCCATTGAGGCTCCTCGATCAGCATCGCTTGTATGAGGACTTCTTCTATAATCACCCGCCAGGCTCGGCGTGGTTATTCCATTGGATGGACAAGATCGTCGGGTCAGATCAGTTGTTGCTCAGCGGGAGACTGGGGGTCTTCCTTGCCTGGTTGTTGCTTGTGGCGGCGATCGGCGGCATCACCTATGTTTTGACGCAGTCCGCCCTGGTCAGCTGGTGCGTCGCGGTCCTCGCCGTCGCGAACGACCTCCTCTTGACACAGACGGGAATGACCGCAACGAACAATCTCCTACCGCTGCCCTTCTCGTTCCTCGGCCTTGGACTGTTCGTGCTTGCTGTCGAAGAAGAGCGGGCAGAGCCCGTCCTGGCCGCGATTGCCGGGGCCTGTCTTTCGCTCGCCGTGAGCTTCAAGATCAGCGCCTTCGCATTCATTCCGCCGGTAGCAATTGCTGCATTCCTCCTGCCACGCTCCTATAGTTTGAGGCAGCGGCTGCTCCGCGTCGTAGCTCCTCTCGCTGGAGGCGGTCTGATCGGCGGGATACCTATCCTCATCTATCTGTTCTCCGCGCCGCAACGATTTCTCGCCCACGTGCTCGGATATCATACTGGTCCGCATTTGCAGTATTGGCAGATGTCCAACGCTGCCGGGGAGGAGGCGGCTATCTCGATTGCCGCCAAACTCATGCTTGCACGAGACGTCTGGCTCTCGGCATCGGTCGCCGTTGCCGTCTCCGCCCTGCTGGCGCTGCTCTTCACGGCGCTTCGGACAGAGGCAAACCGTCGGCCGGGGATGGTCGGCGTCGTCAACGGCCCGCTCCTTATTGTGGCCGGTGCGCTTTTCTGCAGCGCGACACTGAGTCTGGTACCGACGCCGAGCTTCCCACAGTACTTCGCCCTGCCGCTGATCTGTATCCCGCTCGCGCTCGCACTGCTTTTTAGGAGTCTCGACGTGGAGTCGCGGCTGCGCATGCAGCCAGTGCTTCTCGCCGCCGCCATGGTTGCTCTGGTGATCGAGGCGCCGCGTTTCGCTCAATTCGCCGCGACGGCGATCCATCCGGAAAGCTGGACGGTTACGCGGGTACATGAGGCAGGCGTCGCGATCTCTCAGCGGATGGCGGAGGCAGGGGTGCGCGGAAAGGTTGCCACGCTATCGCCGATCTATCCGCTTGAGGGCAACGTCGATGTCTATCTCGAACTCGCGACGGGCCCCTTTGCCTATCGAACCGCGGACATTACCGAAGCGGAACTTGCCGCCTGGTACAAGATGACGTCGCCTACGCGCATCGCCGCAGTGTTGGACGCAGATCCGCCGGCCGCACTGCTGCTCGGCTTCGATGAGGTTCTCGAGCGGCCAATGCAGGCCTACGCGCAGCGAAACGGCTATTTACCTGCGGCCGATTTCGCATTCAAAGATCGATACGGCACCCCGGTCCTTTACTTGCGGCCCGCAACGCAAGGCCGGTCAAAGCCAGCATTATGATCTCTCTGTGCCACGGCAGCACCGCAGCCGGACGTCATAGCCGATCCGCAAGGGAGCGCGGGCCGACAGTTCCGCGGTGCTTCAAACGGATCTGGCAATCACTTTGTCCCACTGTTCCAAAATGGAGGACGTTGCATAGCGCTGCGAGGCAGCAATCGCCCCGGAGGTTGCCAGCTTGTTCCGGAGATCTGGGTCGGTTACCAGAGAGCGAATTGCTTCGCCAAGCTGTTTGACGTTGCCGGACGGGACGAGCAATCCCGTGTCGGGGCCACTCAAAATCTCCGACGGTCCCCATGGGCAGTCGAAGGCAACCGACGCCATTCCCGCCGTCATGGCTTCCAGGAGAACATTTGGAAAGCCTTCGAATCGGGAGCTGAGCACAAAAACATCGCCCGCTCGAATCCATTCGACGGGGGACTTGGTGATCCCCGGCATTCTGACATGGTCACCAATGCCGAGTTCCTGCGCCTGTCGCTCCAGAATTCCGCGCTGCGGCCCGTCGCCAAAGATCGTCAGCTTGGCAGCCGGCACCGACATTGCGACATATCTGAAAGCTTGAAGCAGCAGATCGAAGCCTTTTTGCTTTTCCAGACGACCGACGGCTACGACGCGCGTCCCGTCACCCGGGACTCGCGCGCAATCGCGGGGCAGCGCCACCGGGTTGGGTATGATCTCTGCCTTGGCGCGCAGCCACTTCGGCAGAGATTGGTAAGCATCATTCGTTTGCATCACTAGGCTTGCGGCGCCTCGCGCCGCGACCGGCAGCGCAAGCCGCCAAAGCAGATGCGTCTCCTGCGATCTGAAGTTGTTGCGCTCCGACATGATGATCGGCGAGTGGAGGCCGAAAGTGGCTAACCCCGCCAGCACATTAATTTTGGTGAGGAAGGAGATGACGAGGTCCGGCTCGAGAGCTCGGAGTCGACGCCGAAGTTTCAGCAGCCTGTGCCATGCTTGCGCGAGGCGCGGTAACCTTTGCGACGGCTGTCCGAGTGCTTCGATGGTTATCGCACGATCGTAGGGAAAGTAGGATTCCGGACTGTCCGCGTTGACCGCAAGGACGTGCACGGTATCGCCCTGGGCCAATCGATGGTGCGCAAGAAGGTTGACGATCTTCTCCGCCCCTCCTGCACCCAGTCCGGAAAATACAAATACTATTCGCACTCCGATTCCAATCTTTTTGCGGGAAAGCGACCTTGCAGGTTGGCATTTCTTGAGCCGCAAAATCCGGTCGCATTGCAAGGCCGGGTTCGCAACGAAACCTCGCTGTAGCAGAATGCCCAATCGTTTGGCGGCGGCCTCTGGTCGACTTTGGGCACGCTGCACCCTTGATCTAGAGAAACACACGATAGGCCGTGATCAGCCTACCGGAATCAATTCACGCTCATCCAGCCGTGGGTCAAAGCGAAGTGGACGATTTGTGCTCGCGAATGAAGTTTCAATTTCTCGGTTGCCCGCGCCTTATAGGTCTCGATGGACTTGACGCTGATATTGGTTCGGGCACCGATCTCCTTGTTCGAATAACCGAGCGCCACCAACCGTAGGACATCTTGTTCGCGGGCAGTCAGTCCGACCCCGTCCATCGACGCAGTGGCCGTCGCGCCGCGCTCGCCGGCCGAGGACGTCATCTCGCGCGCAGTCGGGGGATCGAAAAAAAGTCCGCCGAGCATGACGGAACGAACCGCGAGCAACAGATTCTGTGCCGCTGCGCATTTCTGGACGAATCCTTTCGCGCCGACTTTGAGCGCCTGCTGAACATAGGACCGGTCATGGTACTGTGTCATGATGACCACATGCGCCGAACAGCCGTTTGCGATAACCTTTTCCGCGAGCTCAAGGCCACTCATGTCCGGCAGCGATATGTCCAGTATGGATACGTCGGGCGTGGCTTGACAGATCAATGTCAAGCCGTCGGCGCCCGTGTTGGCTTCGCCGACGCAGATGATATCCCCGGACGTTTCGATCAAAGCTCGAGCACCCGCAACGACCAGCGGATGATCATCGACAATGACGGCGCGGATCGACGACATCATACCAGTTCTCCGTCGTGAAGCGGAGCCCGCGAAGGGCCTGTCGGGATTGTCGCTACGAGCCGCGTGCCCCGTACGGCCCGGGATTCGACTGTCAAAGTGCCCCCCAGTCTCGCCACGCGATCTCGCATTCCGGCGACGCCGCTGTGGCCACGCCGGTTCTTATCGAACGACCCGGGCCATCGACCCAGTCCAACGCCGTCGTCCTCGACGGACACGACGAGACAGTTCCGCTCGTGCTCCAGACGCACAGTGACCAGCGAAGCCGTTACTGCATGCTTCGCAACGTTGGTCAACGCTTCCTGGACGAGCCGAAAGACTGCTTCGGCTTCAGCGCCGCCAACGCAGAGGTCGCCGCCGGTGTTCTCCAGGAAGCGCGCGGCGGTTCCGATGCGATCTTCCCACTCTGCGATCAGATCTGACACAGAGGCGACGACGTCACGCATATGCACGCTGTCCGATTTCGGCTCGGAGGTCACTTTCTCGAGCTCGAGACTCAGCCGCTTCAGGATTTCGCGAAGATCGCTGCAATAGGCCAGCGCGACCTCGTCTCGAACTCTAGCTTCCAGCGCCGCCAACCGAAACAAGGCAGAGACGATATGCTGCCCGGAGAGATCGTGAATGTCGCGTGCAAGCCGCTTACGTTCCTCCGCGACCGTATGTGCGGCGGCAATTTTCAGCTGGTCACGGTTGTTCGTCCTGTAAGTAGTCGCTTCCGTCGGTGGAGCAATGGTTTGCTGTCGAGGGGTGGTCGTCCGGAGCGTCCTGGCAGTGCAGAAAAAACTGTCTTGTGACTTAGTCATCACAAATACTCCGCAAAAGCATAAAACAAGCTTGTCTTGCCTATTGTTCGGGCAAGAAGGAAATGTACTGCGGTCGCAGAGACCAGAAAAAATCAAAAAAGTCAGTTCATTGTCTGTGTAAATATTAGAATAACAGATAGTTTCTGCGCGTCAACTTCAACGCTGGTCGCAACTGCCGGCCACCTCGACCGCAAGGCAAAGGTTGCAATCCGGCGTGTAAAACCCTTTTGGGCGCGCGCCTGTTCGATGTCGCCGGAAGGCTGCACTATTAGCATCGTCGACACTTGCAACGGTACTGTGACCGTGACGAGGTGGTTGTTTCTTAAACGCCTTTCCGTAGCCAATCGCTCAGATCCCTACCAACTATGGCGCCGAGCTTCTCCACCTCGGAGTTGTAGTAGTCGATCATACGCTCGCGCAGCTCGCCGCTCAGCGGTGCGTACTGAACTTCGCCGGCGGCTAGTGACCACAGCTTCTTGAAACCGGCATTTTCCCGGAACGGCGCCACCACGGGTTTCATAGGGCGCAGCAGGCGTCGCAAGGTCGGGTTGATAACGGGTTGGGATTTGTCTTTTACCCTTTTTTCCAGCGGCCGGAGGGGACGGTCGTCCGCGGCCTTCAGGAATTTTCGGACGCGGTCTATCTGTCCGCCTGCATCGGTTTTCATATCTTCGTAGAGAAGGACGAGAAGCTGATCGGCGGGAAACCGGTCGAGGTAAGATTGCAACTGTTGAAAATAAAGGCCGCCGTTCAGGAAGCGCCCACCGGCGCCGCGACGCGGGTCAAGGTACTTTCCGATATCTCGGCCAACCTCGGCCCTGCGGTAGAGCATGCAATAGTCGGAGTAGGCTCGTTCGACGGGGTTGCGAAGCTGCGCGATCAGCAGCGTATTTGGAAGCCTTTGCTTTATCCGCTCTGCCGCCTCTGGCGTATCCAAGTAGGAGTTGGACTTCTCCCCGACGAGACGTTCGCTTTTTCGTCCCTCGAAGTTGGAGAGATACCACTCGTCTCCACGGTCATAATAGCGGCTGAAGTAATGCAACTCAGGACTCGGCATGAATATGCTTGGATCCTGCTGAAGAGATTGCTGCAGCCAGGTGGTAGCGCTTTTCGTCGCGCCGATAATCAGGAAATCAATCTCTTGCATCTCCATCTTTTACTCCTTCACGTCTGTCACGGATGAGGACGCATGGACAGGACTTAAACGGACCGACTTGACGTTATTGCGCGCTACGAGAGTTTCATAAAGCCGGCTGATTCCATCGACATGCGCTTGCCTGCCATATTGAGCGTGCGACGCGTCCCGAGCCGTTGCGCTGATCCGCGTCCACTGCTCCTTGTCGAACAAAAGGCGCTCAAGTGGAGGAACCATGGCTTCCGGCCTTTCAGCTTCCACCAGATATCCCGTAATCCCGTCGTCTATAGCTTCCGGGTTGCCGCCATGATCGGTGGCGATAACGGGCGTCCCGAGGAGCATGGCTTCGATCAGAGTACGCCCGAAAGGTTCATTGACGGCTGGAACCAGCAAGGCGTCGAGGGCGCTCATGCAGGGCTCTACCGGCATGCGAAAGCCCATAAGATGGATTCTGTTCGAAATCCCGAGTTCTTCCGCCCGCTGCCTGACGGCATGGCCCAGGTCGGGTCCGTCAGCGGGGGATGAGCCGAAGAGCATGCCGGCCAAGGGGAAGGCCGGATGCTGTCGAAGAAATGCGTGAACGGCCTCCACGAACCTGACAGGCCTCTTGCGCTCAATCAATCCGCCGACATACCCGACGAAGCGTGTATCTGGAGGAAGACGCAATTCTTCGACGAACCGTCGTCGGCTGTCCTCGCGATCCGGTAGCGTGCGCGGGTGATCAAACGGGCTGTGCAGCACCGTCGTTTTGTGTGCGACCGGCACGATGGGTCTGGCGGGTTGAACGAATTTGGATACCGTCACGATGTGATTGGCAAGCAGGGGTGCCAATGTGTTGACCCCATATGCACTCGGATCGCCGCGGTGATGCCAGAGCAGCTTGCTGCCTGCAATTCTCGCCGCCAGCGCCCAAGTCGCGTGCATTCTCCCATCATTCGTGTGCACGATATCGACATTGTGCAAGCGCAGAAAATGCGTCAGCCTTGCTGTCGTCCCAAAGAAACCGGCCCCCATTGCGATGATGTCCTGGATTTTTCTACGCTTTTCCGGGGAAAGGATGGCAATGTTCGGGGCAGTAACGACAGGAATATTCTGGGAACGCAGGTGTTCATCAAGTATAAGCCCTCTCTTGTGAAGAATTACCAAGGGGTGGAACTTTGTCTTGTCGAGCCCGGCGATCAGCCCTATCGCAGATATATGGCTTCCGCCTAGGTGGTCTCCGAGAAAAGGGAAAGCTATAACAATTCTTCCACGGGTCGGAAGAAGGTATTCACTATCAATTCCGCGAGTGGAGTCCATCAATAACTCCTTTTTTCTTAATGTTATTAAATAAAAGTGCTTACTCTTCTGGCGTGATATTGTTGGGTGCAGACCGGGCGCAAAATAGAATGAATATGTCATTCATCGTAGCAAACGCGGGCACATTGAACAAGCAGACGGGAGTTCACAGGACGGCCGATCTCGCGCTTTCCCCGAGCGCAAAAACTGCGGCGAACGGACGACCGCCGGGCGAGACCTCCTGGCAACGTTGCGGACGGTTGGACTCGGCTCGTGGCAGATCTCAGTTCGCCGGGGTCCGACGATAGGCGACAGTCATTACCGACAGCCAGATCAAGGCCATAACGATATGGGCGATGTTGGCGCCCATGGCGCCGATCCGCGGGATCAGGAGCAGCGCTGTGGCGTGAAACGCCAGGGTTGCGATGAGCACACCCCGCAATATCTGGTCTTCCCGCCCCATCGCCAGAAGCGCCAAACGCATGACGGTTCCGTACAATATCAGAGTGACGGCAATGGATTGAACGAGAACCAAGGGAGCTGCCGCCACGAATTCCGAGCCGACGGCCAACTCCAGGATCGTGCCGATTGTGAGGTACACCCCGCCGACGAGCACTATTCCCAAGCAGAGCAGAAGTCCTCGCGTTTGCGCGACGATGCGATGGAACTCGGAAAATGCCTGTGAAGCCCAGGCTCGGGTCAGGTCCGGATAAAGTACCGCCTGAACCTGATCGCCGACTTGCTGCGCAAGCCGCCCGATGCGTTTGGCGATATGATACAGGCCGGCGGCCGCTGGGTCGGCCAGATATCCGACGAGAAGGGTGTCGAACTGATTGGCGCTCGAACGGAGCGTCAACGACAGGTTCGTGGAGATCGCGAATTTCCACAGGCCCGGGAACTGGGATGTGATTCCTCGAAGGGAAGCGGTGAGCATACCGCCTAGCATGCCGCGTCTGTGCAACTCGGCCAGCGCAAGGCTAACGATGCTCAGCGCGCCGATGATCTGAGTTACCATCCAGATCAATACGAACTCGAACAGGCCCCCACCGAGGGCAACGCCAATCGCGCAAAGCATGACCCTTAGGAGGCTCGTGGCGACTTGGCGAAAGGCAATGGATCTGAACTTTCCGAACAGGCGCAGAACTGCCGTCGGCATGCCGGTGATCTGGAAGGGCAGGACTGAACAATACAGGATTACAAGGCCGGAAAGTTCCTCCGAGATCCCGAACCACGGCGCGGCCGCCCACACGAGCGTCACGGCTATCAGCCATCCGGTGGCCGCTGCGGAAATGTCGAGCATCAGGCCGAATTTCAAGAGCGAAGTCAGTCGTTCCGCATTTTCCGCTTCCGCGCCATATTTGATCAGCGGCTGCCATGACTGGAAGTTCACCAGCCGCTCGATGGCGCTGGTATACGTAAAGCAGAGAGCAAGAACGCCATAGGCAGTTGGACCGAGCGCCCGGGCCGTCAAGGCAAATCCCACGAGGCCTATGAGCGAAGTGAGGACGTTCCCTGTTAGCAAATGCCCAATATTCGCCAGGCGCTCTTTCAGGCCCTTGTCCCGCGCCAGGACCTCTCGCAGTCCGCGGATTTTCTTGGCTAGCATTTCCCCGATCGCCAAAGGAACCTCCTAGCTCGCAAAAGGGCGGCCATACTTACAGAAAAGACGCCCCCTGCGGCTGCGGCGCACTGGCGAAGGGATCAAGTTGGTTACAGGAGTGTCGCCGCAGGTCGCGGAGAAATGTGGCCTCTGCCGCCGCGCCCGAAGGCGCTTTTCGAGAACGAGCCTTGCGCAAGGTCGTCTTGTCGATCGTCGTCACTCGCAGCCCCCGACGCCACAGCAGTTAATTTCCTTTGACGTACCAGTGTCTCGAAGAATATAGTCGTGAATATATATTTGGTAGCGTTTTCTTTATTACTTTTTTGGAGTGCTGTTGAGATGGGGACCTCACCGACCGCAACCAGAATTAGCTCGCCCCTATGTGCATGGAAAACGTGCCTGGTTTTGATCGCGCTACTGGCGGTTGCAACCGTGATGGGCGTTCAGTCCACCGCTTCTGCGGCTGAATACAGACTCTCCACAGGCGATGAGCTGACCTTTGACTTCCTCGACGATGCCGAGCTCCCGGTCAAGGCGACTGTTGCCGGTGACGGCGAGGCCCAGTTCCCGCTGATTGGAGCGGTGAGGGTCGTCGGGCTCACGATAGCGGAAGCACTTGAAAAGCTCCGCAATGAATATCGCAGCCGCGAAATCTTGGTCGACCCCAAGCTGTCTCTCAATATTTCGACGTTCCGGCCGATTTTTGTTCTAGGGGAGGTGAGGAATCCGGGTTCGTTTCCGTTCTATAGCGGTCTGACGGTCGAGCAAGCCATTGGCTTGGCTGGTGGCCCGCAGGTGGTGGCAGCGAATGCCTCCGACCGGCTGATCGCTCGCGCGCGCCTGCGTGGAGAGATCGAAGGTGCCGTTTCGGAAATAATCCACGAGGCCGTCTATGCCGCAAGGTTGGCCGCACAGCTAAAGGCCAGCGGCAAGATCGACCTCAATGATGTGCCCCCGGTTGCGAGTGACTATGTAAAGGATGTCCCGCTAAGTGGAGTCATCGAGGTCGAGGAGAAAATCCTCAAGGCGGACCTCGCCGCCAACAAGTCCCAGACGCAAATCCTTTCGGAAAGCATCGCGCAGGCGGAGGGCGGGATTAAGATTTTGGACGAGCTCGTTGTGCAGCAAAACGAAGTTCTCAAGAACACCGAGGAAGACTTGGCGCGTATCGGTGTCCTTCGCAAGCGGGAGCTGAACACTGAGAGCGAGCTTTCTCGCGCGAAGAACAATGCGTCGGCCGAGAAGGCGCAGCTCCTCCAGATATTTGCCACGCTTGCGCGCTCGCGTCAGGAACTGAGCGAGTTGAAGCTGCAGCTTGTAAAACTCGAGGCCGACCGCGAGAAGGAAATTCTGACTCAGCTTCAAGAGCGCGAAATAGCCATCAAGAAACTGATTGCAACAAAGCAAACCGCTGAGGAGCAAATGCTGCTCATGGCTGCCGTTGCGGCAGACGAATCGAAGAAAAACCAAGTTTCATACACGTATGAGATCCGTCGAAACCCGGTCGGTGCCAAGCCGACCAGCCTACAAGCGTCCACGTTGACTGAGTTGCTGCCAGGCGATGTGGTCGTGGTGAGTATCGCCGGAATGTAAGACATTTCAGTCATATTCTAATCTACAAAGCGCTCGGCGACCTGCAGGCACCGACGAAGGGGCATTGAGTTGAAGTTCAATCGCGAGCATGCCGTGTCCGGCCTTGCCCTAGCCACGTCCACGGGGGGCCATCGTTTCAAACGCGTCCTCGAGTGCCTGCTCGCCGGATTTATCCTTGTCGTATGCGTGCCCCTGATGGCACTGACAGCCCTCGTCGTGTGGCTGAGCGTCGGCTCGCCGCTGTTCTTCAGGCAGGCGCGCGCGGGCATGGGCATGCGCGTGTTCACCATAGCCAAGTTTCGCACGATGACCGATGCGCGTTCGTTGGACGGTACCTTGTTGCCGGACGAATTGCGGCAGACGGCGGCGACCGCGATGCTGAGGCGGCTGCGCTTCGATGAGTTGCCGCAGCTTCTTTCCGTGCTTAGCGGTGACATGTCGATGGTGGGGCCGCGTCCTCTGCCCCTCGCGACGGTTGCAGCCTTCGGTGAACTTGGCCGGATGCGTTGCCTGGTCGCGCCCGGCTTGACCGGTTGGGCGCAGGTGAACGGTAACACGCGGCTCTCCGATAACCAGAAGATCGCCTTCGACCTTTGGTACGTCGCCCATGCCAGTCTCTGGCTCGATGCGAGAATCTTGCTGCTGACGTTGAGGACGCTCGTTGTTGGCGAACGGATCAACGCGAGACATCTGAAGATGGCTGAGGAATTCCTTTCAAGTCATGCCGGCGCGCAGCGATCAAGGGGGAGGCGCTAGGCAGGGTCTGATCGAAAGCCAGTCTGCGGGAGGCGGCGAAGAGGACGGAATTCAAGCTGACGACAGCTGGCGACTTTTTTGTATTTTTATTCGCGGGGCGGTCCAGTCTGCAAAATGGGCGAACGCCACCAAATATTTTAGGAGGTTTCATGCGTCGCGCGGGCACCCTTTCCTTCGGGCGGACTTTGGTCGTCGCTCCGCATCCTGATGACGAAGTGCTGGGGGTGGGCGGGACGATTGCGAGGCTTGCGTCCGAGGGAGAGGAGGTTTTCGTCGCAGTTGTGACGGAGGGAAAACCGCCGACCTTCCATCCTGCAGACGTGGCAAAGACGCAAGCCGAGGCTGCGGAGGCGCATCGTATACTGCGCGTCAAGGAAACGTTCTGGCTGAGACTGCCGGCCGCGCGGCTTGCGGAGACGTCGCACGCGACCGTCAATGGCGCGCTCTTCGAGCTCGTTCGTCGGCTGTCGCCGCAAACGGTGGTCCTGCCATTCGTCGGCGACATGCACATGGATCATCAGCTGACCTTTACGTCGGCGCTCGTTGCCTGCCGGCCGCACCAGGCGGACTTCCCGAAGCTCATTCTCGCCTATGAGACCTTGTCGGAAACCAATTGGAATGCACCCTATTTGTCACCTGCATTCGTGCCGAATGTCTTTGTCGACATCAGCAAGCATCTCGAGACGAAGCTGACGGCAATGCGGATGTTCGCCTCGCAACTGCGTGAACCGCCCCATGAGCGCTCGATCGCCACGATTAGCGCGCTGGCCAGCTTGCGCGGTGCGACGGTGATGCAGCAGGCAGCGGAAGCATTCGTCCTGGTTCGTCAGATCGTCTGACGACGCCTGGAAGGCGTTTGCAGGGCGCTGTTTTCAGGGCGGCCGACGAGAACGGCGCCCATCTCGGGTTCGATGCGTCCGGCGCTGGCCGGAGACGAGAAATTTGCGAAGTGGAGACGGAGACGCATATGGGACGGTGGCCGGTTTACGATGAGGAGCAGATCGAGGACGTCATCTCCGTTCTGAGGTCGGGGGAGGTGAACGCGTGGACTGGGCCACACGTGCGCAATTTCGAATCGGCGTATGAGCGTTTTCTCGGCGTCAAGCATGTGGTCGCGGTAGCGAACGGTACAGTTGCGTTGGACCTGGCGCTTTTCTCACTGGGGATTGAGCCCGGAGACGAGGTCATCGTGACACCACGCAGTTTCATCGCCTCCGCCTCCGCGGTGCCGATGGCGGGCGGGGTTGCCGTTTTCGCTGACGTCGATCGCGACAGCCAGAACATCACGGCGGAGAGCATAAGGGCCAAGGTGACGCCGAGGACGAAAGGCATAATCGTCGTGCATCTGGCTGGCTGGCCTTGCGACATGCCGGCGATCATGGCGCTCGCCCGCGCGAATGGTCTTTGGGTGATCGAGGACTGCGCGCAGGCCCATGGCGCTGAAATCAATGGCCGGCCGGTCGGCAGTTTCGCCGATATCGCGGCATTCTCCTTTTGCCAGGACAAGATCATCACAACCGGAGGCGAAGGCGGGCTCGTGGCGATGAACGATGACGAGCTATGGGCAAAGGCCTGGAGCCGCAAAGACCACGGAAAGTCCTATGACGCCGTGTACAACAGGCAGCACCCACCGGGCTTCCGTTGGTTGCACGAGTCGATCGGGACGAACTGGCGGATGACCTCGATTCAGGCTGTTCTGGGACTGCGGCAATTGCAACGCCTTTCACAGTGGCGCAGCATCAGAGCGCACAATGCTGCAGTCCTGGCCAGGGCCGCAGAAGAGATCGAAGCGTTGCGCACACCGCTGCCGACAAGGGGCTATCAGCATGCATGGTATAGATTCTACACTTTCGTCCGGCCGGAGTTACTGAAGCCGGGTTGGACCCGGGACCGTATTGTCGCCAAGATTAATAGTGCCGGTATCGCCTGTTTCAGCGGGAGTTGTTCGGAGATCTATCTCGAGAGGGCTTTTACTGACATCGGCATGGCGCCGGCCGAGAGGCTGCCGGCCGCCCGGGAACTCGGAGAAACGAGCCTGGCGTTCCTGGTCGATCCTACTCTCGACACGACCGCCATGGAAAAGGCGGCGCAGGTGCTACGCGAAATCTTTGCCGGCCACTGAATCGAGTGCATGTCGCTCAAAACGTGTGCAGCGTTTTTGAGACAGCGACATGCATGAAAACAAAGACCTGAACCGCGTCGCATGGGACCGTTTGAACGCGACGCGCTTTGGGCAAGTACATTGCGCGTGGGGAACGGAATTGGTCCATGCGGGCTCGAAACACGGCGCTTGCGAGCATTGCCGGCGCGCCCTCCCGTTGCGTGCTAAACCTGAAATCCGGTGTGGCCGATGAGCTGCTTGCCGGCGGCGGTCAAATTGGTTGAGCACAGCCGTTCGATCTCCAATATCTGTACCTCGTCTAGGTAGTCGCGAAATCCGCCAACCTTGCCCTTTCGCATACGCAGGCTTTCGACATCGTTTCGGTTGTACTCGTGGGCTGGGATGCCCTCGGCTCGCTCCCGGTTCTGCATGGCATCAAAACGGCCGGCATGGACCGCATCGTGAAGAGCATTCCGGTCGACGTGGCACCCCAGGAAGCTGAGGGCGGCTTCCGTTTGCTCTTCCGCGTCGGCGGATAGGCTTTCATAGCTCAGAATGAAGTGCGCCCGGTTCGAAAGCCCGCCCGCCCACCGGTTCAGATAACGGATCATGGCAGGCATCCCCTGGTCGCGATCAACGATGAAATCCGAAAGGCTGCCCTGGAAGCGGTGCTTGTGACGCGTTGCATGGAAGTAGGCAGAGACGATCACGTCACGTGGATCCCTGACCATTATGATGACGGGGCGCCTGAGAAAACGGCTTGCCTGGTAGTCCAGATGACTGACGAAGATCCTGGGTACCGGCCCATTCTCGTCGGCGTAGCGATGGGCGGGGATTCCCCGCTTTGGGTCAAGATCGAAATTTGGCACAATGGAGAACATGTTATGCAGGTCTATCGGCTCGGAGACATCGGCGACCGAGGCAAAATAGTGCGATAGAACGTAACGGAACCAGGTGCGGCCGGACTTTGGGTAGGAGACCAGGAAAGCGTCGGCGCGGGCGGCGTACGCGGTGAGCCGCGCTCGCTTAGCCATCAGGCGCCAGACACGGCCGAATAGGTTAGCCATCTTCTCCCTCCCATGCTTTCGGCAATGTTTTAACGATGCAGGTATACATAAAAAATTGCGGATGCGTTCAGTCGGTTCGATTGCTTAAGTCCACATTTGATCGTAGTGTATCTTCATATATTGAATTATACGATGAATAGCGTCCAATTCGTCCTGTTGCATTGTGTGCTGCAATAAATAAGCCGTAAATAATGTAGGCGTTGATTCGAGATAGAATGCACTCTGGGCCATCCCAGTTAAAGCTCGCCCCACACTCACTTGCTGTTTTAAGACTGCTGCGGCGGCGCCTGTAAGTTGAATATGAAGTGAAAAGGATGCATCCTGTCAACAACGCAATTGGCGATTGCAACCTGGCCGGGCAAGCCCGCGAATGCTCGAAGCGACAACCGGGGGTGCGTTTCGCGAACGCCGTCAGCTCGTATCGTGGAGTTCGGGGGGCACCTGCCTTGTTACGGAGTTTGCTGGCAAGAAGTCAGGGTGGGAGGTGTTGAGGAATGAGCGAGGGCGCGAGTGTCCGCGCATTTGGAGCAGCCAGCATCACCGGTGCCCGCATTGTCATCGTCGTTCCGGCTCTCGGCGCAGGAGGTACCGAGCACGTCGTGAGCCTGATAGCAAACCATTGGGCCCGCGCAGGGCATAGGGTCACTCTTATCACCCTGGAGGCGCCGGGTGTCAGACCCTACTACGATCTCGACCCGGATATCGCGATAGTTCAGTTGGGAGTACCTCCTCGAAGGTCTTCGAAACTGCGGTCGGGTCTACTCGTTCTTCGCAGATTGCAGCGGCTGCGCAAGGCCATTCGCCGTTCGGAGCCTGACCTCGTCTTGAGCTTTCTGACGCGAATGAACGTGCTGACGCTGCTGGCCGCGATCGGCTTGACGGTTCCGGTTGTCGTCTCCGAGCGGAACAATCCGGCGCTGCAGCCATTTGGGCCGCTGTGGAAATGGCTCCAGAGTCTTTTGTATCCACGGGCATTCGGCCTGGTCACCATGACCAAAGGTGCTCTTGACCATTTTCCGGCGAACGTGCGCCGTCGAGGATGGGTGATTGCCAACGCAGTCGATTTGCCGGTCGGATGGCAGAAGAAACGGGGCAACAACATCCTGGCGGCAGTGGGGCGTTTGACGCATCAAAAGGGGTTCGACCTCCTGCTGGAGGCTTTTTCAAGAGTTTCGAAGACCTATCCCGAGTGGAAGTTGGTGATTTGGGGGGAGGGCGATGAAAGGCGGAAGCTGGAGGCCCTGCGCGACACGCTTGGATTGCGCGGACGCGTGGAGATGCCAGGGGTAACTCCGCATCCGGGGCTTTGGATTGAGACCGCGGACGTTTTTGTATTGTCCTCACGCTACGAAGGATGGGGAATTGTCTTGCTGGAAGCAATGGCTGCAGGACTTCCCGTGGTATCCTTCGAATGTGAATGGGGGCCGGGCGCCATGATAAGAAATAGCAGCGACGGCATACTCGTCCCGCAAGGAGATGTCGAAGCTCTCGCGAAGGCACTCGCAGAAGTGCTGGGTGATCGCTCTCTTAGAGAGCGGCTGGCCATGAGCGCTGAGGTGAGCGCCAGAAGATACTCGCCCGAGCGGATACTCTCCGAATGGGATGCTTTGGCTTTTTGCGCCTTGAACCGTGCGACAGCGACGCGGTTACAGGATGCGTGACACGGACGGCCGGCGCGAGATGGCCGTCGTTGCGGTCGAGTGAGGGTGTGGTGGACAGCGTCCGCGTCGTGCGTGGCACTTCGGCCAGTCGTCGCAAGCCTTTGTTTTGATGCGACCTAAGAATAAGCTCGCACAAAGGCAAGTTGTGTGGCAAGATCGTGGTTGGAAAATTGATTTTGTACATACATAAAAAATTACTTCATCAATCGAGCATGGGAGCGGAGCAAAAATCGAAAGCTCTTCTTGATTTTGCGCCGCCACCATCGAAGTGCAATGACCTTTTCAGTCTAGAATTAAACCCCAATTGATTGGCTGAACTGCAGCGCCCGGGGGTTGAAAGAGGGGCACGATGCTTACCTTTGATCGGGAGTTTGAAGTCCGCGAGGAGAACCGGCGCGGTGGAAGTATGTCCTCGCCCTTTGAGCGTGATACTTCCAGCTACGGCCTTTCCGACGTTCTGAATCTACTGCGGCGCCATGCCAAGTTTATTGTCGCGGTGATCGCGGTTGGCACCCTGCTGGCAGCCGTCATTACTTACTCTCTGACAAAAATTTACACTGCTTCGTCCACGCTTGTGTTCGATCGGAACGACACACGTCCCTACGAATCCGTGCTCGAACTGCAGAAGCTGGAGCGCGACAAGTCGGCGATGGAAACCGAAATGGATCTTGTTCGGTCGCGCGAGTTCCTTGGGTTTGTTGTCGATGATCTGAAGCTTCAGGAAGACCCCTATTTCAACCCCAAGCTTGCGATCGCCCATGCCGAGACTGAAGGGTCCTGGTGGTCGCGATGGCTTGATGGCTCCTCGGGTAGCAAGGGCGCCAGGGGCCGAGAGGACTTTCGTGCGATTACCGTGGCGGACGGCAGGCAACGCGACCGTGCAATCACACGGCTTGCGGCCGCGGTTTCCGCCGACCGGAAAGGCGACAGTCTCGCGATGACCATCTTCGTCAAGCACCCGATCCCGGCCCAGGCCGCTGAAATTGCGAACGGCGTTGCCTCGAACTACGTCGAATGGTCGTCGAAGTTGAAAGAGGCGGCCGCCAAGAACACGGTGAATTACCTGCGTAGTCAGGCTAATGCACTGACCGACTCCATTGCTCGCAAAGAGCGCGAGGTGGCGGATTTCACGGCGCGGAGCGATCTGACCTTTGATCCGAGGGATGATGTGCTGCGCGCGCGGGTGGATCAGTTGAACGAGCAATTCACCCTGGCGCGCGTTGAAGAAGCCGGGGCTTGGGCCAAGTTCAATGAAGCGAAACAACTGCTTGCGAGCAGCGTGGATGCCGCTGGACGTGTGTTGACCTCAGACCTGCTGAGCAATCTGAGAAGCGAGGAGGGGACACTTGTCCGCACACGCGCGCAGCTTACGGCCAAGTACGGACGGAATCATCCTCTCGTCTTGGATGCAGACGCAGAAATCGCCTCCAATCAACGCTTGATCGACGCGGAAGTCCAAAGGGTCGTGCAGGAACTTGCAAACGAGGCAAAGATCGCAACGGTTCGAGTGAAGAAGTTTCAGCAGGAAGTCGGCCTACTGCAGAAGCAAATGCAGGATCGCAACCTCGATGAAATCCGCCGGCGCGAATTGGAACGCGATCTGCTGGCTGAGCAGAAACGGTATGACGAAATCGTCCTGAGGCTAGGTTCGTTTGATCCCGAGCAGGAAGAAGTGAAGGCAACCGCGCGAATTGTATCGTTCGCCGAACTCCCGGGAGAACCTTCGTTCCCGAAGCCGGCGCTTATCATGCCGGCTAGCGTTATCGCTTCGCTTTTGCTCGCCGTCATGGGCGCAATTGCCTTCGATGCGCTGGATGATCGCATCAAGACGCCGCGACAGGTTGAGGAAGCAACGCGACGGCCTAATCTATTGTCGATCCCGGATGTAACGGACATACTGCAATCGGGAGAGGGCCCCTATCAACACATGCTCGCCAATCCGCACTCGCCTTTTGCACGGTCAATGCGATCGCTGTCTCTCTCCTGGCGGGCGATGGATCTGGGTGCGGATAAGAAACTTGTCATGTTCTGCTCGGCCAAAGCGGGCGAGGGGAAGACAACATGTGCTTTAGGCATGGCGGCTGTGGCGACCTTGAGCGGGCTTCGGGCTATCATTCTGGATATAGATCCGAAAGCGAGCGGGGCCGCGGCCATTCTTGGTGTTCCGACCAAGCATCCGGCTCGCGGCACATCTCTTGATGGAACCCTAGATCTTGAATCGGCGATTGCGGTCGCTGCCGAGTATCCCTTCCTCCGGATCCTTAATGCCCGACTCGGCCTGCACAACCATGAGGAACTCTTCGAAGAACTGCGTCGCCGGTTCGATCTGATCATCGTCGACGCTCCCGGGCTCGATCGTGACGATGACGCCATATGGCTGTCTCCGCATATGGATGCGGTCCTGCTCGTCGTCGCGGCAGGCCGCACCGGCCGCCGGGCCTTGGAGGACGCTGTGGAGCGGCTCGGCGTCAGCCGCGCGCCAATCGTCGGCAACATCGTGAACTTTTCGTCGGGTCTGAGCGAGGTGTCGCCCATCAGCCGGCTTCAGGCCATTAGAACAGGTGCGCGCGAAAAGCTGAAGAGCCTGACGACGGGCCGCCGTTTTGGCTAGAGCATCCCGCTTTCAAGCGGAATCACTGAAAGCGGATAAGATGCTCTAGAATCAAAGTGCTAGAGCGTCCTTTGTGCGTTCGCTTGAACGCACGGCGCGCTAAGGTCCGTACTCAATCATGGCTATGAATTTGCGTTGAGACGTGATTCTCTGTCGCGACGGAGAGGTGAACCATGGCAAACGCGTTCTGGCTTGACGACGAACAATGGGCGGCGATCGAACCCTGTCTGCCGAAGAACCAGCCCGGCGCCCGGCGGGTCGATGACCGGCGTGTTCTCAGCGGCATCATTCATGTGTTGCAATCCGGCTGTCGCTGGCGGGACTGTCCGACTGTCTATGGTCCCTATACGACGGTCTACAACCGTTGGAACCGCTGGTCGCGGCGCAAGGTCTGGCGCGCCCTGTTCGAGGCGCTGTGCGCGGTCTCACCAAACGACGACTTTCACGCCATCGATTCCACCACCGCCAAGGCCCATCGCGCCGCGGCCGGCGGAAAAGGGGGGCGGAGACGCAAGCCATCGGCCGCTCGCGCGGGGGCAGGAGCACGAAAATCCATGCGGTCTGCGACAGCCGTGGCAGAGCGATCGCCCTCGAAGTAACGCCCGGCCAGCGCGGCGATGTGCGCGTTGCCATCCCGTTGCTGGCGGCCTTGCCGCCGCCGCGCGTTTGTGCGGCCGATACCGCCTATGACGCCGACGGCTTACGCTCATTCCTGATCGAACGCGGCACCATCCCGGTCATTCCCAACAACCCCACCCGCAAGCGCCGCCATCCCTTCGATCGCACCGCTTACAAGCGGCGCAACCTCGTCGAACGGATGTTCTGCAGGCTCAAGGACTGGCGGCGCATCGCCACCCGCTACGACAAGCTCGCGCGAAACTTCATTGCCGCTGTCCAACGCGCCGCAACAATCATCTGGTGGGCTGATTGAGTCCAGACGCTAGCGGCAGCGGCCGCGATTGAACTGTCGCGCGTAGGCTTTCTGGATCGCCG
The DNA here is from genome assembly GCF_036488675.1 of Sinorhizobium chiapasense. Classification (NCBI taxonomy): domain Bacteria; kingdom Pseudomonadati; phylum Pseudomonadota; class Alphaproteobacteria; order Hyphomicrobiales; family Rhizobiaceae; genus Sinorhizobium; species Sinorhizobium chiapasense. Next base: position 1,360,166 of record NZ_CP133152.1, on the reverse strand, counting down.
TGGGATCGCTTCGTCCATGATCCGGCAAGCCGTGGTCGCCCCATCGGCCGGCCCCGGTCAACCCGAAGGGCCGAGCATCTTTCGAGATCACCTCGGCCCGTACATGCGGTACGATAGCAATCGCTCCTATCCTGAAGAAAAGTTGTCCTGGCAGACAGTCAACATTGGCCGTGCGCCCATCGTCGGCAGCTTACTGGAACTTCGCCGGTCGCCGCGGCGCAGGTCTGAAAACCTGGCCGCCCGATTCCCTGAAGTCCCTGTGGTCGCGAACTCGCAACAAGGTCAGGCACTTGCCTGCGGGTGGTTTGCCGGCCTCTACCGCATGTCTCCTTTAATCGTAGCCGATTTAAAACATGCAGCAATTCAAAGTGCTGCAGCGTCCTTCGCGCTTCCTGTAAGACGCGCGGCGCTGTAGGAGGCGTGATTGAGCGAGAGTATTAGCTCCCTCCGGTGCTTTGTCAGTTTCGCACCGCGGCTGATTGCAATTATTTTGACTTGACCTGCGTGAAGGCGACAGCATTGATCTTGCCGTCCTTCAAACGATAGACCAGCGACTGCGATATTTGCGCATCTGCGCTGGCTCCTTCATGAGCGTAGCGGACCAGGCCGCTCTCCGGAGCGCTGCCGAAGCGTTGTTGAAGGGATGCGTTGTTGTCGCCGAGCGTCGGGACCGGAATTGTCCAGTCCTGAACATCGAACTGTCCCTTGTCGCAATCGGGTTGATCCTCGGACGTCTCCTCGACCGCAATCATATTGACGACTTGTCCCGCCGCAGATGCTGCCCGCATGTCGTTGGCAATGAACCAGACTTCGCGCTGAACGGATTGCGAGGCAAAGGTGTAGCACAGCCACCCGACCGCAATCTCCCCGGCCGAGCGAATCCGAACTTCACCGCCAAATGCAGCTTTGATGTCGTCGAGCGTCGTCTTGTCGAGGGCGATGGTGATGGTCGGCGTCTTGACCTCCTCGACGAATGGCTGCTCGAAATTGTACGTCGGCGCCTCGGCGGTCTGGCCGCCGAGGATCAGGGAAGGCAGGCCTGAAAGCCTGCCGTCCTTAGCCGACATGCCGCCGGCAGAGAAAAGGAGGAGGGCCATAGCCAGGGCGCCGGTCAGCAGTCGCGTCGAGGCAATGGGGCTTCCCTGGATGGCGCCTGTCTTTGCAATCTTCTTCGGCATCTCGGCTTCCCCTCCTTGATCGCGAAATTCCCTTCCGGAAAACTATGCGTGCAACGGCCGGTTTCAAGTCCCCAACGGCCACACTGCCCGCGGGGGTACGCGGAAATCGTAGCGCACGCGATCCGCCTTGCACGTGCGTGTCCCCGGGTTCGATCAATGATAGATCAGATTGAGCAGGATGGCGTTGCGCTGTGACACTTTTATTAGTCATCTGCTATGTAGGATAAGGTGTAGGCTAACCGCCAACTGCATGCTTCCTTAAATCGTAGCCGATTTAAGGATAAAAACATGCAGAGATTCAAAGTGCTACAGCGTCCTTTGCGCGTCTGATAAGACACGCGGCGCGGTAGCGGGTCATCGTCGCAATGGGAAGGGCTGGTTTTATGCGTGCAGCTTCAATTCATTGCAGGAAAGGCGTCATTCTCGCCTTCTTTGTCCTGTTGCTCCAGTTGATTTTCGCGCTCACAGGCCCTCTGGCCGCGCAGGAGCCGACGGCCGCGCCGCCGCCGGCCAAGGTGCAGCAACTGATCGAGTTGCTCGATGATCCCGAGGTTCGCCAATGGCTGGCGTCCAAGCCGGCGGCTCAGCCAGCGGCGCCGGCGCCGTCCACCGGGCTTGCCTCCCAATGGGTCGCGGAAATCAAGAAGCACCTGGGCGGCATGCGGAACGCGGTTCCACGGATGGTTCCCGAGTGGCGGGCCGCGAAGGATCGCATCACCAGCGATATGCAGAACCAGGGAGCGATGCCAATTCTGCGCGGGTTCGCCTTCATCTTGCTCGTCGGCTACGGCGCCGAATATCTGCTGCGCTATTTCCTGCGGCGCAGTGCTGACCGCAATGCTGCCCAGTACGGCGGCGGTCTTGGCGCCTTCATCCGCATCGCCCCTCTCGTGGCCTTTGCAATCGGCGGCGTTGCCGCCTTCGTGCTATCCGATTGGCCGCACCGACTTGAGGCGGCGGTCGCGCCGCTGCTCGTCGCCTGGATCGTCGCTCGCCTGTTGATTGCCGTCGCATCTGCCGTGTTCAAGCCGGCGGCCAAGGTAGCCGCGACACCGGCAGGAGAAGGAGAGCACGCCGCACTTGGCCCCGACGCTGCACGCTTCTGGTTCAATCGATCGGTGCTGTTTATCTGCGCGCTGGCTTTTACGTGGGCGGTTGTCGATCTGATGCAGGCGCTTTCGTTTCCGGAAGACGTTAGCAAACTTGTTGCCGCCATTCTCGGGCTTGTCGTGCTCGGTCTCGCGATCGACACGGCTCTTCGCCGGCCTACTGAGGTCACGACGGCGGGGCGCCGGATGCTCCGCAATGCGATGATTGTCGCGCTCCTGGTCCTGCTGTGGCTCCTTTGGGTCGCCGACATGGAGGTCCTGTTCTGGATCGGAGTCTACGTGCTCGGCTTGCCGCCGCTGCTGCGCTTTACCAGCGCGACGACGAGGACGATGCTCGAAACCTCGGCGACCGACGGTATGCGCGTGCTGCGCAATGTGTTGATCGAACGGGGCGCCCGGCTGGTGATCATCGCGCTGGCGGCCGCCTGGCTCGCTGTCGTCTTCCGTTTCAACGGAGCCGCCATGATGCACGATGATGTCTTCAACCGCATCTTCCGCGGCGTTCTTGCCGGGATAGTCATCCTGCTCGCGGCAGACTTGATCTGGCAACTGGCGAAGGAGTTCATCAATCTGCGCATGAAACAGGCCAGTGTCGACGAAGCGGACCCGGTGCGGCTTGCACGTAACACGCGGCTACTCACGCTGTTGCCGATCCTGCGCAATTTCCTCGCAGTCTCCATCGCGGTGGTCGCCGTTCTGATGGTCCTTTCCGGACTCGGCGTTGCGATCGGGCCGCTGATTGCCGGTGCTGGGGTATTCGGGGTCGCGCTAGGCTTCGGCTCCCAGAGCTTGGTCAAGGACGTCATCAGCGGCATTTTCTACATGATGGACGATGCTTTTCGGGTGGGCGAATACATCCAGAGCGGCAGCTATATGGGGACGGTCGAGTCCTTCAGCATCCGCTCCGTCAAGCTGCGCCACCACCGCGGCCCGGTGTTCACCGTGCCATTCGGCTCGCTCGGCGCAGTCCAGAACATGAGCCGCGACTGGGTGATCGACAAGTTCAAGATCAACGTCTCTTACGACACCGATGTCGCCAAGGTGAAGAAGGTGGTGAAGGGTGTCGGGGCTGCACTGCTCGAGGACCCGGAGCTCGCGCCGTTGATCATTGAAACGGTGAAGATGAAGGGCGTCGAGCAGTTCGGCGATTACGGCGTGACCCTCAGCTTTGCCATGAAAACCAAGCCGGGCAACCAGACCCAGATCCGGCGGCGGGCGCAGGCGCTGATCAAGGATGCCTTCAAGACGAACGGCATCTCGTTTGCCTCGCCGACGGTGCAGGTCGCAGGTGACGAAGCGCAATCGGCGACGGCCGCCGCCGCCGCGACACGCGACGCGATTGAGAAGAAGAAGGCTGCTGCTTTGGCGCAGGGCGGAGAAGCAGCGGCGGAATAAACCGCCGCGATGCGGAACGGGTCCGCCGGGTCTGCTCGGTGTGCGGGCGACGCCGGCCGCCGGGCAACCCTCGTTCCGGCCCATGTTGACATCCGATCGCCAAGGCGAGATAGCTCGCGTCGAATGAAGATCGCCTTTTACGCGCCTTTGAAATCGCCCGATCATCCCGTCCCCTCCGGCGACAGGCAGATGGCGCGCCTGCTGATCGATGCGCTTCGGCTGGGCGGCCATGACATCGGCATCGTTTCGCAACTGCGCGGCTTTTCACGCGAGGCATCCAACGAGCAACTTTCGTCGCTTCGAACGGAAGCCGATCTCGAGGTTCGCCGTCTTCGCCGTCTTTGGCGCACCGAGGGGCCGCCCGACGCTTGGTTCTGCTACCATCCTTACTACAAGGCGCCGGACCTCATCGGTCCCCGCATTTCGGCGGAATTCTCCATTCCGTATGTCACCGCCGAGAGCTCCTACTCCTACCGCCGCAACGTGGGCGCCAGGAAACCGGCACAGGATGAAGTAGCGGCCGGTGCCAGGCATGCTGCCGTCAATATCTGCTTTACGCAGCGCGACCGCGAAGGCCTGGAAGAGGCGATACCGGATGGCCGATATGCCATGCTTGCACCGTTCATAGACGTGGAGCCGTTCCACGAACCCCGACAATCCCTGACCGACCTGTGCCGGCTGCTGGCAGTGGCGATGATGCGGCCGGGCGACAAGATGGACAGCTACCGGATGCTCGCCAAGGCTCTGGCCCTTGTGGTCGATCTGCCCTGGAGAATGTCGATCGTCGGCGATGGGCCCGCCCGGGCGCAGGTGCGGGAGGCCTTCTCCGGGCTTCCGGCCGAGAGGCTGGATTGGCTCGGCGAGAGGGAGCCCGGGTCGATCGCGGGGATTCTTGCGCGCGGCGATGTCTACGTCTGGCCGGGTTGCGGCGAGGCCTATGGCCTCTCCTATCTGGAGGCCCAGGCGGCCGGCCTGCCGGTCGTCGCGCAACGAACTGCCGGTGTTCCGGAAGTGGTCAGGGACGGGCAAACGGGATTGTTGACGGAGGCCGGTGATGTCGACCTGTTCGCTGCGGCGATCCGGCGGCTGGCCGGCGACAGGGGCCTGCGCGCCGAGTTTGGAGCAAGCGCGCGCCGCTTCGTCATCGAGCAGCGCTCGTTGCAGGCGGCTGCAACGCGCCTTGGCGAGATTTTCAGGGACTTTGTGGAGAAGGCCGCATGACCGAGACGTCGATCTGGCAGCCGATGGTCGACAGGCTGGATCGCTTGCGGGCGGCCGGGCGGCGCGCCGATTTCTGGTTGCGCGACGACGATGCCGTCGCGCCGACGGCGGAGCTCGACCGGCTGGTGGATCTGGCGGATCGTTTTTCCGTGCCGGTCACCTTGGCCGTCATCCCGGCACACACGAGCGGCGAGCTCTCGCATTACCTCGCCAGCCGTGACGATATCAGCATTGCCGTTCACGGCTGGACGCACCAAAACCATGCACCGCCGGCGGAAAAGCGGCAGGAGCTTGGCGGCCACCGGCCGCGAGAGGTCGTTCTCGACGAATTGGGCAGAGGGTACTCCCATCTCAGGGTGCTCCATCCGTCCTCTTTCATCCCGCTGCTCGTTCCGCCATGGAACCGGATCGATCCGGGGCTTCTCGCGGGGCTGCCCGCCATCGGCTTCATGGCCCTTTCGGTCTTTGGCCCCGAAAGGAGCCCGAGCAAGCCGGATGATGGGGCAAAGACCATGAAGAGCGGGTCGATCACATCGGCTTTTCCCCGGCCCGGTCTGAGCCTCGTCAACACGCATGTCGACGTGATGGACTGGCACGGAACGCGCGGCTGTCGGGATCACCGGGAAATCATTCAAGACATCGTACGGCGCCTGGACGAGATGAACCTCGCCGAGGAGGCGGTCGGCATTCTCACGCACCATCTGGTCCATGACGAGAGCGTATGGGAATTTCTGTCGCGATTGTTCGAACTGACCGCCGCGCACCCCGCCTGCCGCTGGCGCAGGGTAGGCGACCTCATAGCTCGATGATCTGGCGGTCCCGGGCCGCAAAGGCCCCGTCGAAAAACGCCTGGACGTCCTGTTCCATCGCCGCGAGCTCGAGATCCGTGCGCGACGGATCGTGGTGGAACATTGCCAGGCGCCGCACGCCCGCCGCTTGCGCCAGCTTGGCGCCGTGCATGCCGGTCGAGTGTCCATAGCCTCGATAGGTTGGCATTTCCGACTCGAGATAGGTGCAGTCGTAGACCATGAGGTCAGCGCCGGCGATGAACTCGAGGAGTGCGGGATCGAGGATACCGGCCTCGTGTTCGGTGTCGTATATCAAGGCGACGGCACGGCCGCCCCAGTCGACCCTGTAGCCCACGCACCCGCCGGGGTGATTGAGGCTCATCGTGCGGATGGTAACCCCTTTGCGGGGCGCGAGCTCCTCTCCCGGGCGGAAGTCGACAGTGTCCATGCTCGCCTGACAAATGTCGCTATCGACCGGGAACCATGGCGGCCGCATGAACTCGCCGATCATTCGCTTGGTGCTCATCCTGCCGTAAAGATGGCCGGACCAGAAACGCACAGCAGTGCTGCAGTTATAGATCGGTTTGAAATAGGGGAGGCCGATGATGTGGTCGTAGTGGCTATGAGTGAAGAACAGGTCGAATGCCGAGATGCCCTCCAACGTGAGCGCCACGCCGGCTTCGCGCAGACCTGAGCCTGCATCGAAGATCAGGACTTCGCTGCCGCAACGGACTTCGATGCAGGGTGTATTGCCTCCATAGCGTAGAAATTGTTCGCCGGATACCGGCAAACTGCCTCGCACTCCCCAGAACCGCACTCGAAAGGTGTTTTCCTGCATTCCCGTTTTGGCTTCGTCCTGCTCGCCTCGGCGCTTTTGCCTGCGTGCATTTCCTTAGACAAGCACAGATCATAAGGGTCCTGCAACGGCATAAGGTCCAATTAGATTGTAGGGGTGCTTTATTTCTAAGTCCTGCTCTCCAAAGCCTGTTTTGAAACTTTATCTTCCGATCTAACGTAATTTAGAGCGAAACGAAGAAGAATAAAGCGATTCTCGTGCGCGTTGGGCTAAAGTCGAAAGGGTTGGACGCAGTCATGGCGCAGGCAGCTGATATGCAGTTCTACGACGCCCTTCCCCTTTTCGAGGCATTCGAGGGGGTTGCCGACGAGGCGAACTATCGGCCCCTGCCGGATGGATGGGTGCTGGCGGTCGCCGACATCGTCGATTCGACCAGCGCTATCGCGGAGGGTCGTTACAAGAGCGTCAACATGGCGGGGGCAAGCGTCATATCGGCGTTGATGAATGCGCTCGATGAAAGAAACCTGCCCTTCGTCTTCGGCGGTGATGGGGCACTTGCGGCAATCCCAGCGGCGATGGAGGCGAAAGCGCGTGCAGCATTGGCGGCCGCCAAGACCTGGGTCGCGGAAGAGCTGGGCCTCGAACTGCGTGCAGCACTTGTTCCAGTTGCGGACATCCGCGCCAGCGGGCTCGACATGCGCGTCGCGCGCTTCAAGGCGAGCGAGGAAGTCTCCTACGCCATGTTTTCCGGTGGCGGTGCCAGCTGGGCAGAGGCGGAAATGAAGGCCGGGCGCTACCAGATCGAGGCCGCGGCGGCCGGAAGCAGGCCGGATCTGACCGGGCTGTCCTGCCGCTGGAATCCGATTGTCTCCCGCCACGGGGCAATCGTCTCGATCATTGCTGTCCCGGGTCTGCTTGGCAATGGTCCGGAATTCCAGGCACTTGTCGGCGACATCGTGGCATTGGCCGAAGGCGAGGAACGAGGCGGGCATCCGGTCCCGGAAAACGGTCCCGAGCCTCGGCTCTCCATGCAAGGGGTTGCAGTCGAGTCGCGCGCCGTGGCGCGGAAAGGCCGACGCCTTCTCGCCTGGTCGTGGATCACCTTGCAGAGCCTGATGCTGTTCGTGTGCTTCAAGTTGGGGTGGAACATCGGCAAGTTCGATACCACGCAATACAAGCGCGACCTAGTCAGGAACTCCGACTTTCGCAAATTCGACGACGGGCTGAAGATGACGATCGATATCGGCATCGAGCGGCTGCGCCAGATCGAGCAAAGGCTGAAGAGGGCGGCTGAGGGCGGCGTCTCCAGCTACGGGTTGCATCAGCAGGATTCTGCGCTGATGACCTGTATCGTGCCGGCGGCCATGAGCCGCGATCACGTGCATTTCATCGACGGGGCAGCCGGCGGCTACGCCATGGCGGCGAAGAATCTCAAGGCGACGCTCGCCCCAGTCGGCTAGAGCAATTCCAGGAAAAGTGTGTAACGGTTTTCCGCCCGGAATTGCGTAATTTCAAATAGTTAGATCATTTCACTGTTTCAGAGAAACAATGAAATGATCTAGCCGCCGCTCGCGAGGGAGGTCAGGCCTTGACCACGTGGTCCGCAGCAATGCCGAGCCGCGCAAAAACGTTGCGCGTATCGACGATCAGAGACGCCCAATCGGCCAGCGCCCTGTAGTCGATGCCGTCATGATCCGTTGCGACAAGCACCGCGTCGAACCGGCGCACGCTTTCCTCGTTGAAGGGGACCGATCGACGGCCCTTCAAGGCGAGATGCTCGCGGGTCGAGGGGATCTCTTCGACATGCGGATCATGGAAGGCAGCGCTGCCGCCGCGCTCCTCGATGAGCTCGATCAGCCTGAGCGAGGGGCTTTCGCGAATATCCGGCACGTTCTTCTTGTAGGCGAGACCAATGACGAGAACGTTCGAGCGGCTGAGCGCCTTGCCCTGCCGCCTGTCGAGCGCCTCGGCGAGCCGGCTGACGACATGGCGCGGCATCGCCGAATTGATTTCCCCGGCGAGTTCGATGAAACGGGTCGGCAGCTCGTATTCGCGGGATTTCCAGGTGAGATAGAACGGGTCGATCGGGATGCAATGTCCGCCGAGGCCCGGTCCGGGGTAGAAGGGCATGTAGCCGAACGGTTTCGTTTTGGCCGCCTCGATGACTTCCCATATGTCGATCCCCATGGCCTCGTAGACGACCTTGAGCTCGTTGACGAGAGCAATGTTGACGGCGCGGAAGATGTTCTCGGTGAGCTTCACGGCTTCGGCCGTGGCGTTCGAGGAAACCGGGACGACGGTCTCGACCACGGCGCCGTAGAACTGCTGCATCAGGGCCGCCGCCCGCGGTCCGTCACCGGCGACGATCTTCGGGATGCTCGCGGTTTCAAAGGCGCGGTTGCCCGGGTCTTCGCGCTCCGGCGAGAAGCCGATGAAGAAGTCTTCGCCGGACTTTAGCCCCGTTTCTTCGAGGATCGAACGGACGATGCCGTCGGTGGTGCCGGGATAGGTGGTCGATTCGAGCACAACGAGTTGGCCCGGCCTCAGCGTGGCGGCGATCGAGCGTGCCGTTCCTTCCACGAAGGAGAGGTCGGGATCGCGATGCCTGGTCAATGGCGTTGGCACGCAGATGACGATCACGTCGCACAAGGCAAGATCGGAGAAATCGGTCGTCGAACGGAACCGGCCCCCGGCCATCTCACGGCCAAGCGCCTCATCCGTCACCGCCTCGATATAGGAGCGGCCGCCATCCAGGGTGACGATCTTCGCGGGATCGATGTCGAAACCGGTTACCGGAAAACCGGAGCGTGCCACCGCAACGGCGAGCGGCAGACCGACATAGCCGAGGCCGATGACGCCGACGCGTGCCTGGCGCGCTGAGATCGATTCAAGCAGCCTGTCGTGATGAAGGGGGGTCAAGATAGGGTTCCATCTGTCAGGGGGGCAGGGCGGGTGATTGCGACGATCCCGGTTGCCGAAACATGTCGCCGTTTTGTTGGCGAGAAAGGCGTCGCAAGTCAAGCGTCGGCCGGCGCGTCGCGGGCCACCCCAACAATTACAGGGTGCAATTGCACGATCAATCCCGTGTAGCATTGGCGCATGATCAAAAATTTCGGACGTCTCTGGAAATCGCGCTCGCCGGTGAATATCTCCAGGGAAGAGGATGCTGCGATTCAATCGCCGCATCAACTGCCGCCAAGCGCAGCAGACGCCGTTCGTTACAACGGGCATCACAGGTGGACGCGGCCTTGATTGCAAGGTCCGCGCGATAGCCGTCGGTGTTGGCCGTCATGCCGATGATGAGGAATGCCATGAGCCCGATCAACAACAGCGTTTCCGAAATTCTTCTGGACAAGGTCGCAGCCTGGCTCATGCGAGCATCCTTGAGCGACGAGACGCTCGAAACCCTCGTGCGCGGCTTCTGCGAACGGCTGGCCGCCGCCGGCCTGCCGCTCATGCGCGTCCATCTCTCCTTCTCGATGCTGCATCCGCTCTACGACGCGCTCGGTTTTACCTGGTGGCGGGGCAAGGGCGTCGAGGTGAGCGGTTTGCGCCATGAGGAGCTGGCGCTCAATCCCGAGCGGTTCCTGCGCAGCCCCTATTACTATCTGCTCAACAACAACCTCGACCACGTGAGGCGGCGCATCGATCCGGCGGAGCCGTCGGAGTTTCCGATTTTCGACGAGCTGAAAGACGCCGGGGCCACCGATTATCTGGCCTTCATGCAGCCGCTCGGGACCGATTCCGACCATGGCATGGTGGGATCCTGGACGACGGATCGCCATGGCGGCTTCAGCGACGACGTAATCGCGGCGCTGCTCAAGCTTCAGAATCATCTGGCGGTTGCTGCCAAGGTCGCCGTCCTCGGCAAGCTCGCCGACAACATGCTGACGACGTATCTCGGCGCCAACGCCGGACGGCGCGTGATGAGCGGGCAGGTGCGGCGCGGCGACGGCGAGACGGTTCGCGCCGTCCTGGTGATGGCGGACATGCGGGGATCGACCATGCTCGCGGAGAAGGAAGGCCGCCAGGCCTATATCGAGACGCTCAACGGTTTCTTCGATGCGATCGCGACGCCGTTCAATCGAAACGGCGGACAGATCCTGAGCTTTGTTGGAGACGGGTTCATTGCCGTCTATCCATGCGGCCGTCACAAGGAGCCGTCGGAAATGGCGAGTCGCGAGGCGTTCGCGGCGGTGAGCGCGGCGACGGCGCGGGTGGCGGCCCTCAACGCGGAAAGAAAGAGACAGGGGCGCGATCCGATCGGCTATGGAATCGGCCTCCATGTCGGCAACGTCATGTTCGGCAATGTCGGGCTACGCGACCGGCTGACCTTTTCGGTCTTCGGCTCGGCGGTGAACGAGGTGCAGCGGCTGCAGAACCTGACGAAGAAATACGCTCACAACGTCGTCGCCAGCGAGGCCTTCGTCAATTATTGCGGCGGTGATTGGGCGACGCTCGGACAGGAGAAATTGCGCGGAGTCCGGCAGAAATTCACCATCCTCTATCCCAAGGATGCGGCGCTTGCGGCGATCGCGGAGGAGCGCCCCGACGATGCAACTCAGGATGGACTTTCCGAGGCAGAGCATGTCATGTTGCTCTATCGCAATACGAAGCGGTCGCCGGGGCCACGCGGCCTCATCGACAAGATGCTGCAATAGATCGACAAGATGCTTGCTTTAAGGAGGTTCGATGTTCCGCGTGGTTTTTCTGGCCGCAGCCCTCGCTGCGACAAGCGTTGCGCATGCTCAATCGGCAGAACAGCAACCGCCCCCGGATCAGAAGCTGGTCGACGGGTTCGAGGGTAAGGATTTCGCCCCGGAAGGCGGGCTCTACTATCGCGACAACTTCGAGCAAAGCGCCGGTTCCTACGTGTTCCAGAGCGACGTCAAGCGCACCGGGAATGGTGGTCTGAAACTGTCCATCGTACCGAAATGCCCGCCGGCGGACGACGGGTGCAGCGAGCGGGCGGAAATCTGGGAGAAGACCGCGTTGCGCGTGCCTTACGACCAGGGAGTCTGGTACGGCTTTTCGGTCAAGTTCGCCGATCCGGTGCCGAATGGAGACCATCGCTATCTCATTGCGCAATGGAAACGCGAAATCGACCACGGTGCTAACGGCGACTTCAGCCCCTTTCTGGCGTTCCGCATGAGCTTGGGTAAGCTCTTCGTTACCGTTGAGACCAATTATCTGCCGCCAGTGTCCACAGGGCCGGAGAACACGGCGGCGAGCTGTGCGCCGGGGGAGGTTCCCGTCTGGGTGCGCCCCGACCTCAATCAGATGCGCATGCTGGTCGCGGCGGATTCAAACTGGAAGCCTGAAGACGGCCGCCTTTTCAATTCATGCACGACCGGGGTCACCGTCACCAAGCACGGCAATCCGCTGCCGGACCCGAAGTCCGGCTGGATCGACTTCGCTGTCTTCACCAAGCCGGGCGCCGACGGGTCCGGACATATCGAGCTGTTCGCCAATGGTCAGCCGGTCATTACAGTGAAGGGACATATCGGCCACGCGGACAAGGGGCTCGGCCAGAATCAGTATTTCAAATTCGGGCCATATCGGGCGGCGGACACGACCAACTGGACGCTTTACTACGACGATTTCCGCCGGTCGACGCGGTGTGCCGACGTCCTGACGAACGGCGTTTGCCCGTTCTCATAAGTCGCGCTGGCCGCGCAGCAGCGGCCCTTCTGACGCTTCCGGGGGCGTGCTGGACAGCCTGCTGAAGCTAGGCTACTCTTTTTTTGGTGTCGGACGCTATGGCATCGCCGGAGAGGTGGAAACGCCTCGGAGGAAACGATGCGTAGAACCAAAGAAGGAGAGCGTCCATGTGCGTTTTGGGACAACGTACGGCGCTCTGGGGTAGTGAGGGAAGCGTGCTGCAATGACATCAGGGGCGGACCTGCTGCGGGTTGAGGGTCTGCGGATCACATTCTCGGTGCTCGGCGGCGAAGTGGAAGCCGTCAGGGGAGCAAATTTCAGGATTCTTCCGGGGAAGGTGACTGCGCTCGTCGGTGAGTCCGGATCCGGCAAGTCGGCCATCAGCCAGGCTATCATGGGCATTCTGCCAAGCGTCGCGAGGGTTGGTGGACGAGTCTTGTTCAACGACCCGGCCGTCGCGGGCAAGCCTGTCGATCTGCTCTCGCTCGAGCCCGACGGCCGCGAGATCCAGGAGATTCGCGGCGCGCGCATCAGCAAGATCTTTCAGGAGCCGATGACCTCGCTGTCGCCGCTCCACACGATCGGGAACCAGATTTCCGAGGTGCTGGCGATACATACGGACGCGGATAAGGAAGAGCGGAGAGCGAGGACCGAGCAGCTTCTGGGCTATGTCGGATTCTCCAACCCGCCGCGCGCTTACGACATGTACCCGTTCGAGCTTTCCGGCGGGATGCGCCAGCGCGCGATGATTGCCATGGCATTGATATGCCGTCCGGCGCTCCTGATTGCCGATGAGCCGACAACCGCGCTCGATGTGACGGTGCAGGCACAAATTCTCCAGCTCCTGCGCGAGCTTCAAGCCAAGCTCAACATGGCCATGCTGCTGATCACGCACGACCTCGGCGTCGTCGCCAATATGGCCGACGAAGTCGTCGTCATCTATCACGGCGACATCGTCGAGGCGGGGCCAGTCGATGCGATCTTCCGCAACCCGCAGCATCCGTATCTGAAGGGACTGATGGCTGCTGTGCCGCACTTCGACATGAAGCCCGGCGAGCGGTTGAAGGCGCTGCGCGAGGTGCCGGTCAAGGCCGAAAACCTTCTCGGAAATCGACCCGCGCGCAAGACTTCCAACTCCGATGTTCTCATCTCCGTCCGTAACCTGTCGAAAACCTTCACCACCCGCAGCTCGGGTTGGTTCGGCGGCAAGGACGCCTCCCAGCACCGTGCCGTCGACAATGTCAGCTTCGACATTCGCCGCGGCGAATGCCTCGGCCTCGTCGGCGAAAGCGGTTGCGGCAAGACGACGGTGAGCAAGATCCTGATGCGTGCGGTGACGCCGGATTCAGGTTCGATAACCTACAATGACGGTGGCGGGGCGGTCGACGTCCTGAAGCTCGAGGGCACGGCGCTGAAGGAGCTGCGCGCGAAAATCCAGATGGTTTTCCAGGACCCGGTCTCGTCGCTGTCGCCGCGCATGACGGTCAAGAACATTCTCAGCGAGCCGCTCGAGATCCACGGGCGTGGAACGCCGAAGTCGCGGATCGAAACCGTTCGCTCGCTGCTTCAGGCGGTCGGCCTCGATCAGCGGTTCATCAACCGCTATCCGCACAGTTTCTCCGGCGGTCAGAGGCAGCGCATCGGCATCGCCCGCGCACTCGCGCTCGTTCCGGACCTCTTGATCTGCGACGAGCCCGTTTCAGCCCTCGATGTTTCGGTGCAGGCCCAGATCCTCAACCTTCTCAAGGATTTACAAAAGGAATTGGGGCTGACGTCGCTTTTCATTTCGCACAATCTGGCGGTGGTGGACTATATGGCGGATCGGATCGCGGTGATGTGCGCCGGCCGGATCGTCGAGCTCGCGCCGCGTGAGGTGCTGATGCGCAATCCCGTACACCCCTATACGAAGTCCTTGCTGGCGGCGGTGCCCTATCCCGATCTCGACCGGAAGCTCGATTTCGACGCCCTCCAGGCAAGCGGAGGCTCGGACAAGCGCCGGTGGGGAGCACAGTTCTCGGACGATGGTGAGGAAGACGCCCTCTTTCCTGCGAATCTCGGCGGTGATCATTTCGTCCTTGCTCGAAAGTCGGTGGATGCAAGGGAGCTGCGCCCATGATCACCCGGAGAACGGCGCTGGCGATGCTGGCTTCCACTGTTCTGCCGCCGCGGTTGCTCGCGGCGGGGACCGAGGCCGAGGCGCTCGCGCCGCTGGTCGCGGAAGGCAAGCTGCCTCCGCTCAATGAACGACTGCCGAAGACGCCGCGCGTGATCAATGTCGCGGCCTTGGGGCGCAGGCCCGGCAAGCATGGCGGCGAGATCCGAAGCCTCATCGGCAGCGCCAAGGATATCCGCCTGATGACGGTCTACGGCTATTCCCGGCTGGTCGGCTTCGACGAGCAGCTGAACCTTCAGGCCGACGTTCTCGAAAGCTACGAAACGGTCGAGGACCGCGTCTTCACCCTGCGTCTGCGCGAGGGCCATAAGTGGTCGGATGGAACGCCGCTTACGACGGAAGACTTCCGCTACTGTTGGGAGGACGTGCTGCTCAACGAGGACCTCTCTCCGGCGGGGCTCCCGACGGCGCTGGTCATGGATGGCGAAGCGGGCAAGTTCGAGATCATCGACGACCGGACAGTGCGTTATTCCTGGACGATGCCGAACCCGGATTTCCTGCAGAAGCTGGCCGCTCCGCAGCCGTTGGTCATCGCCATGCCGTCCGCTTACCTCAAGCAGTTCCACAAGAAGTACCAGGAGGAGGGCAAGCTCAAGGCAACGATGAAGGAAGAGCGGGTCAAGAAGTGGAGCCAACTGCACATGCGTATGGCACGCTCCTATCGCCCGGAAAACCCCGACTTGCCGACGCTCGATCCCTGGCGGAACACCACACCGCTTCCAGCCGAGCAGTTCATTTTCGTGCGCAATCCGTATTTCCACCGGGTCGACGAAAACGGCCTGCAATTGCCCTACATCGACAAGTTCGTGCTGAGCGTCAGCTCCTCCTCGCTCATCCCCGCGAAAACCGGCACGGGTGAAAGCGATCTCCAGGCGACCGGCATCGATTTTGTCGACTACACTTTCCTGAAGGATGCCGAGAAGCGATATCCGATAACGGTCAAGCTGTGGAAGAAGACGCAAGGGTCACGTCTGGCGCTGCTTCCCAATCTCAATGCTTCCGATCCGGTATGGCGTCCGCTTCTGCAGGATGTCCGCGTCAGGCGAGCGCTGTCGCTGGCGATCGACCGGCGCGAAATCAACATGGCGGTCTTCTATGGCCTGACCAAGGAGAGCGCCGATACGGTGCTGCCGGATAGTCCACTGTTCCGTCCCGAATTTGCAAGCGCCTGGGTGGCCCACGATCCAGACCAGGCCAACCGCCTGCTCGACGAGGCGGGACTGGCAAAGCGCGGCAGCGACGGGATCCGTATCCTGCCGGACGGACGGGCGGCGCAAATCGTCGTCGAGACGGCAGGCGAAAGCACGCTTGAGACCGATGTTCTGCAATTGATAACCGACTACTGGCAGAAGGTCGGCATTTCGCTCTTTATCCGCACCTCCCAGCGCGACACCTTCCGCAGCCGCGCGGTCGGCGGCGAGATCATCATGTCCATGTGGTTCGGCATCGACAACGGCGTTCCGACCGCGGACATGAATCCTGGCCAGCTTGCGCCGACGGCGGACGACCAGTTGCAGTGGCCGGTCTGGGGGCTCAATTATCTGTCGCACGGGGAAATGGGAGAGGCGCCGGAGCTGCCGCCTGTGGTCGAGCTTCTTGACCTGCTTAAGCGCTGGCGGCATTCGAGCACCGACGCGGAGCGGACAGAGATCTGGAAATCGATGCTGTCGATCTACACCGATCAGGTTTTCTCGATCGGTCTCGTCAATGCATCGCTGCAGCCGATCGTCGCCACCTCGAAGCTTCGCAATGTGCCGGAAAAGGCGCTCTACGGCTTTGACCCGACGGCCTATTTCGGCGTGTACAATCCCGACACCTTCTGGCTTGAACAGGACACCTGACATGCTGCGATACATTCTCTGGCGTATTGCGGCGATGGTCCCGACCCTCCTCATTATCTCGGCCCTGGTGTTTGCCATCATCGAGCTGCCGCCCGGGGACTACTTCGAGAGCTACGTCGCCGAGATCAGAGCGCAGGGTGAAGGCGTCAACATGGAGCAGATTGACGCCCTGCGCAAAGAGTACGGTTTCGATCAGCCGCCGGTGCTGCGCTACATCTATTGGGTGGCCGGTATGCTGCAGGGCGACTTCGGCTATTCGTTCGAATACGAACTGCCGGTGAGCGAGGTCGTCGGAGACCGGCTCTGGCTGACGATCCTCGTTTCCTTTTTTACCATCATCTTTACCTGGATCATCGCCTTCCCGATCGGCATCTATGCCGCCACGAATCAGTATAGCTGGGGCGATTACGGGCTGTCGCTGATAGGCCTCATCGGCATCGCGGTGCCGAACTTCATGCTGGCGCTGATTCTCATGTATTTCGCCAATATCTGGTTCGGCACCTCGATCGGACACCTCATGGACCAGAAATATCTCGCCGAGCCCATGAGTTGGGCGAAGGCGAGGTCGATCCTCGAACATATCTGGATACCGGTCATCATCGTCGGCGCGGCAGGCACGGCCGGCATGATCCGGCGGCTGAGGGCCAACCTGCTTGACGAGCTTCAAAAGCAATATGTCGTCACTGCCAGGGCGAAGGGGCTCTCACCCACACGGACACTGCTCAAATACCCGCTGCGCATGGCGCTCAACTTCTTCATCTCAGATATCGGCTCGATCCTTCCGGCGATCATCTCCGGCGCAGAAATCACGGCAATCGTACTTTCGCTTGAAACGACCGGACCGATGTTGATCAAGGCGCTGCAGAGCCAGGACATGTATCTCGCCGGCTCGTTCCTGATGTTTCTCGCATTTCTCACGGTCATCGGCGTGCTGATATCGGATCTCGCGCTCGCCATTCTCGATCCCAGAATCCGTCTGCAAGGCAGGAGTACGAAGTGACGTCACCTATACCGGCGCCCGGCGAACCCCTGCCGCATTACGTATCAACCGCCCCGTTCGATCCCTATTCCGTCGAGGTGATGACGGAGGAGCAGGTGCGCGTGAACCAGGCGTCGCAACTGCGCCTGATGTGGTGGAAGTTCAAGCGGCACAAGCTGGCGCTCGCCTCCGGTATTTTCCTGGCAGCCCTCTACGTCATGATTCTCTTTTGCGAGTTTCTGGCGCCGTATAACCTGCACACGCGCAATGTCGATTTCATCTTCGCGCCGCCGCAGCGAGTGCATTTTTTCCATGAAGGCGCGTTCGTCGGTCCTTTCGTCTACGGCCGGACGATGACTCTGGACATGGAAACGCTGAAGCGGGACTACGCGGACAATCCTTCGGACATCCAGCCGATCCGATTCTTCTGCCGCGGTGACGGTTATCGTTTCTGGGGACTCTTCGAGAGCAACCTGCATCTGGCCTGCCCTGCCGAGGGCGGTCAGCTCTTCCTCCTGGGCACCGATAGGCTCGGACGCGATGTGTTGTCGCGTATTATCTACGGCGCGCGGATTTCGCTGACGATCGGCCTTCTCGGCATTACAGTTAGCTTCGTGCTCGGCATCGTCATCGGTGGCCTTGCCGGCTACCACGGCGGCGTGTTCGACCTCTTGGTCCAGCGGTTGATCGAGGTGCTCCAGTCGATTCCGAGCATTCCACTGTGGCTGTCGCTTGCCGCGATCATGCCAGCCACATGGAGCCCGATCCTAATCTATCTCGGTATCACCGTGATCCTGGGGCTTCTCGATTGGACCGGGCTTGCGCGGGCCGTTCGCTCGAAGCTGCTTGCCCTTCGCGAGGAGGATTATGTGCTTGCGGCCCAATTGATGGGCGCGAAAAGCAGCCGCATCATCGGGCGCCACCTCGTGCCGGGATTCATGTCCCATCTTATTGCAACGGCGACGATCTCCATTCCCGGCATGATCCTCGGCGAGACTGCGCTGAGCTTCCTGGGGTTGGGATTGCGCCCGCCGATAACGAGCTGGGGCATCCTGCTGACGGAGGCAAAGAGCGTCAGCGTTATTGCTTTCTATCCTTGGCTGCTGTTTCCGACTGTACCAGTCATTCTTGTGATTTTGGCGTTCAACTTCCTGGGAGATGGGTTGCGCGACGCCGCCGATCCCTACAAATAAGGCCGGCACTTCCTTTGACTGCCCGCGGGCGCTGCATCCTGTTGCAGGCCCTTCCAATAATGAGCGAAAGGTTCTTCGCATGGTACGGCGTTTCGAGGATGCCCGGATCCTCATGTACAGCCACGACACTTTCGGGCTCGGTCACCTGCGGCGTTGTCGGACGATCGCACACGCGCTCGTGGAAGACTATAGCGGGTTGCAGGTCCTGATCATCTCCGGCGCAACGATCGCCGGGGCCTTCGATTATCGTGCACGCGTCGACTTCGTGAAGATTCCGAGCGTCATCAAACTCAGAAACGGTGAATACACCTCGCTCGATCGGCATATCGAACTGCACGAGACGCTGAAGATGCGCCAGTCGATCATCCGCTCGACGGCCGAGACGTTCAAGCCGGACATCTTCATTGTCGACAAGGAACCCATGGGCCTGCGTGGCGAGGTCGAGGATACGCTCACCTATCTGAAGACCCATGGGACGAAGTTGGTGCTTGGGCTTCGCGAGATCATGGACGCGCCGCACCTGCTCGAGGTCGAATGGAAGCGTCGCGACACCATGCGCAAGATCGAGCAGTTCTACGATGCGATCTGGGTCTATGGGCCGCCGGACTTTTACGATCCGCTGGTGGGCCTTGAGGTGCCAGCGGCCGTCCACGAACGCATGAACTTCGTCGGTTTCCTGCAACGAAGCGTTCCGCATGACGGACTGCCTGACCACAGGCCGGAAGGCGACTATATCCTCGTCACGACCGGTGGCGGCGGCGACGGCGCCGAACTCATTCATGATGTGATCCACGCCTATCAGCAGGATCCCGAACTGACGCACAATGCCCTCGTGGTGCTTGGGCCCTACATGCCGGCCAAGCAGCGAAACAAGCTGATCAAGAAGGGCGGTCGCATTCCGTTCATCAAGATAATCGAGTTCGACAATCGCATGGAGGAGCTGATCGCCGGCGCGAGAGGGGTCGTCTCGATGGGCGGCTACAACACCTACTGCGAGATTCTCTCGTTCGACAAGCCGGCCCTGATCGTGCCGCGTCTCGAACCGCGGGAGGAGCAGTTGATCCGAGCTCGACGTGCGTCTGAACTTGGTCTCGTCGAGATGCTGCTCCCCCATGAGGCCGAGGATCCGCTGCGGTTCGCGGCCGCGTTGAAGGCTTTGCCGGGGCGTGCGCCTCCCTCGCGCGCGGCCAATGGCCTGAGGCTCGAGGGCCTTGTCCACATCTCCGAGCTTGTTGGCAGCTGGCTCGATCACAGATCGAAAGAGCACCTGAGCATCGTGAAGCAGACGAGCTGACCCAGTGTCGCCAAATCGCAAGATTGCCGTCATCCTGAAAGGCTATCCGCGCCTGTCGGAAACCTTCATTGCGCAGGAACTGCTCGGCCTCGAAAGGGCCGGGCACGAACTCGTTCTCGTCGCACTCCGCCGCCCGACCGATGGCAAGCGTCATCCCGTGCACGACGAAATCCGCGCCGACGTCCACTATTTGCCGGAATATCTGCACGAGGAGCCGTGGCGCGTGCTTCGCGCCGCGCTGCGATTGATGCCGAAGGCCGGCTTCTGGCGCGCGCTTGGCCCATTCCTTGCGGATCTCACGCGTGACCCGTCGCGCAACCGCGTCCGGCGGTTCGGTCAGGCGCTTGTGCTGGTCGCCGAATGGCCGGGGGCGGCGACCTGGCTTCATGCGCATTTCATCCACACACCCGCTTCGGTGACCGGCTATGCCAGCATCATCGCAGGCGTCCCCTGGACCTGCTCTGCGCATGCCAAGGACATCTGGACGTCGTCCAACTGGGAACTTTCCGGAAAACTCGACCGTGCCCGCTGGACCGTTACCTGTACGCGGAGCGGCTTTGAGCATCTGCAAAGCCTGACGCCCGAGAAATCCCGGGTGCATCTGAGCTACCACGGCCTCGATCTCGACCGCTTCCCTGTCTTTGGCGGCGACCACTCCCGCCGCGACGGCTCCGACCCGGCCGATCCGGTGCGTATCGTCAGCGTCGGGCGCGCCGTCGCCAAGAAGGGCTACGACATCCTGCTGAAGGCGCTGTCGCTCCTGCCGGCCGATCTCAACTGGCGCTTCGATCATATCGGCGCAGGCGAACTGGCCGGCGACCTCAACAAGCTTGCCACCCAACTTGGCCTTGCCGAACGGGTCCGCTGGAAGGGTGCGCTCGACCAGACCGACGTGCTGCAGCATTACCGCGACAGCGACATCTTCGCGCTGGCGTGCCGAGTTGCGGCAAACGGTGATCGCGATGGTCTGCCGAATGTTCTGGTGGAAGCGTCGAGCCAGCGGCTGCCTTGCGTTTCGACATCCGTCTCGGGCGTTCCGGAATTGCTGACGGACTATCAGAACGGTCTCCTCGTGCCGCCCGAGGACCCGCGGGCGCTTGCCCTGGCGCTCGAACGGCTGGTGCGCGATCCGGATCTCAGGCGGCGGCTCGGCGATACCGCCGAACGGCGCGTTCGCGCCGAGTTCGACCATCATTCGAGCGTCAGCCAATTGATAGAGCTCTTTCAAAACGAGTGGAGCAAGGCCTCTTGAGCAAGCGTCGCGTCTTCTTTTACGTGCAGCATCTGCTCGGCATCGGGCATCTGGCGCGAGCGAGCCGTATCGCGAAGGCGCTGTCCGCCGACGGGTTCGATGTAACGATGGTAACGGGCGGCGCACCCGTTCCCGGGTTTCCGGGCGAGGGCCTGGCGACGATCGCGCTGCCAACGGTAACGGCCGGCGACAAGGGTTTTTCCGGTCTCAGCGATGCTGACGGCCATCCGGTCACGGACGCTTTCAAGCAGCACCGCAGAAATCTGTTGATCGAAGCGCTGCATGCCTCGAAGCCTGATGTCGTCATCATCGAGGCATTCCCGTTCGGGCGCAGACAGATGCGCTTCGAATTGCTGCCGCTGCTCGATGCCATTGCGGCCATGGAGCCGCGGCCGCTGGTGGCGACTTCGCTGCGCGATATTCTGCAGGAACGGGTCAAACCCGGCCGTGCCGAGGAGACCGTGGATCTGGTCAAGGCGCATTTCGACCTTGTGCTCGTCCACGGCGACCCGGCCTTTGCGCGTCTTGAGGAAACCTTTCCGCTTGCGGGCGAGATCGCTGAAAAGATTGCCTACACGGGGCTCGTCGCACCGCCGCCGCCGGCTGAAGCAAATGAGAAATTCGACATTCTGGTCTCGGCGGGTGGCGGTGCTGTTGGGAAGGACCTGATCAGTACGGCACTTGGGGCCGCAACGATGCTGCCGAAGGCGCTTCGCTGGTGCATCGTTACCGGGCCCAACCTGCCGCAGGACGATTTCGATGCCCTCGCCGCCGCAGCGCCCGACGGGGTCAGCCTCTTCCGTTTTCGTCAGGATTTTGCAAGCCTGCTCGCGGGCGCGCGGCTCTCCGTCTCACAGGCAGGTTACAACACCGTGTGCGACATCCTTCGCGCCGGCTGCGGCTCGTTGCTTATTCCTTTCACGGCGGGCGGCGAAACCGAGCAGAGCACACGCGCAACGCGGCTCGAAAGGCTCGGCCTTGCGGGCGTTCTGCCCGAAGAGGGCATCACGTCCGACCGGCTCGCACGGGACATAGAGGCGATGCTTGTCCGGCCAAAGCCGGAGATTCCGCCGCTCGATCTCGCCGGCGCTGCCAGCACTGCAGCGATCCTCAGGGAGCACTTGCAACAGCGAGAGGTCAAACCGTCCCGATCAGCATGAAGCGATTGTATTTCTTCATCGGCAATGCGCCTGCGAAATCGAGCGTCGCAAGACCGGCTTGCGTCTGGAATTCCTCGAGCGAGGAGACGCAGCTTATGTGCGTCGGTTCACTGAAATAGTCGTTTGACTGCAGCAGGACGCGAGTGCCCGAAGGAATGAGCTCAAGCCAGAGCTTGAGATCGCCGATGTGTTCGCAACTTGTGTTGACGATCAGGTCGGCTCCGATTGCTCGATAGTCGAGAGCATACATATCCGCCGTGATCGCGCGGAAACGGTCACCATGCGCCGAATTGAGCGTGCGTGCGACCTCCTCCACCGCAGGATCGATGTCATAGCTGTCGATGGCGCCGATGTTGAAGCGCGTGTCTTCGAACAGCATCGCGGGCAGAACGCCGTACCAGCCACCAAGCACGGCGATTCGGTCGAAAGTCGACCCGGCGCTTTCGAGCAGCTTGTCGCGTGCCCAGATCTTGCAGCCGACCTGCTTGTAGTTGAACGCGTTGGCGATGTCCGCATCCCGGTGCCTGGCGATCACCCTGCCGATGCCCGCCACAACGGCGCTGCCGGAATAGGCGGCAATCCCGCGGACGAGATCATAGGCGTTCTCGTGCCAATCTTCGGGAGGAGTATGGGTGGCATGCATCATGAGGCTGTTGTAAGCTGGCAGGTAGGCGAGTGCAAGCCATGCGCGAGTATGCCTCAAGCCGAGGATGCTCGCCACGTCTGCAAGGAACCGCCTAGAGCGCCGGGCGTTCAAATGAACGCCCAAAGGACGCTCTAGAACTTTGAATCCAGAGTATCTCTTCTGCTTTCAGTGATTCCACTTGAACGCAGAATGCTCTAGCCTTGCTGAAGGGGCGATCTGTTCGAGGATGTTATTCGTGGTTCGTGTCCGCTTGACATGGGGCAGGGCTCTGCTCTCATGCCGGGCAGTCACGATTTCGTGGATCAAGCGCAAGTCCATTGACGATTTGATGGACTGGAACCATTTGCGACGGGACTCCGCCGGCCCGATCGGCGATCCTGTATTTTAAGTTAGGTTACGTTGCCAGCACATGGAAACACGTCTTTCCCGCTACATCTGGACTCACACGAGCAAGCAGCAGCTTTGGATCCTGCTTGTCGTCGCGCTGTCGATGATCCCCTATTTTCTGTCCTTTGATCTCCCCAAGCAGATCGTCAACGGACCGATTCAGGGCGAGGGTTTCGAGGGTCCCGAGGCGACCCAGGCCTTCCTGCCGATTTCCTTCAACCTGCCCGGTTTCGGTGAGGTCAATCTGTTTTCGGGCTTTCAACTTGAGCGAGAGGGAATGCTGCTTGCCCTCAGCCTTGTCTTCCTGCTGCTCGTTATCATCAACGGACTCTTCAAGTTCTACATCAATACCTACAAGGGCCGGCTCGGCGAGCGCCTCCTGCGGCGCATCCGCTTCGAGCTTGTCGACCGCGTGCTGCGTTTCCCGCCGAGCCACTTCAAGCGCGTGAAGCCTGCCGAAATCTCGACCATGATCAAGGACGAGGTCGAGCCACTTGGCGGGTTCACCGGCGATGCCTTCGTGCAACCGGCGCTTCTCGGCGGCCAGGCCTTGACGGCGCTGATCTTCATTCTGCTCCAGAGCCTGTGGCTCGGTCTCATTGCCGCTTTCATCGTCGCGATACAGGCGGTGATCATTCCACGTATGCGTCGCCGCCTGATCGTGCTTGGGCGCGAACGTCAGCTGACGGCGCGCGAATTGTCGGGACGGGTCAGCGAGATCGTGGACGGTATCGGCACCATTCGCGGGCACGACACCTCCAACTATGAAAGAGCCGACATCGCGGCCCGCCTCGGCCGCATATTCAAGATCCGCTACGACCTCTATCAGTGGAAGTTCCTGGTCAAGTTCCTGAACAACTTCCTGGCGCAGGTCACCCCATTCCTGTTCTACGCGATCGGCGGCTACTTCGCGCTTCAGGGCCGGCTCGATATCGGCCAGCTCGTTGCGGTGATCGGTGCCTACAAGGACCTGCCGGGACCGCTGAAAGAACTCATCGATTGGGATCAGGCGCGCCAGGACGTGCAGGTCAAGTACGCCCAGGTCGTCGAGCAGTTCAGCGTCGAGCCGCTGATCGATCCCACTGTCCAGGCGATCTCCGTAACCTCAGTGGCGCCGATCACGGCGGCGCTTGCAGCCGTCAATCTTTCCGTGTCCGATGACGGCGGCTCGAAGGTCGTGGAACACGTGTCGCTGCAGGTGCGGCCGGGCGAGGCCATCGCGATCACGGGCGGTTCTACCGGTGGCGGCGAGGCACTCGCCGAGGCCTTCGGGCGTCTGACCTGGCCCGAAAGCGGCAGGATCGTCGTCGGCGACGACGATATCCACGACCTGCCGGAATCGGTCGTCGGGCGGCGTATCTCCTACGCCTCGTCGGAGGTCTACACCTTCCAGGGCAGCCTGGGCGACAATCTGCTTTACGGCCTCAAGCACGCGCCGCTCACAGAGGTGGTTTACGAGGGCGACAAGGCTGCCCATCGTCGATGGGAATTGTTGGAAGCAAAGCTTGCCGGCAATCCCTCACTCGACCTCAACAGTGACTGGATCGATTATGGAGCCGCGGGTGCGACCGGCCCGGATGATCTCTTCGCAAAAGTCAGAGAGGTGCTCGACACGGTGCTTCTCACAAACGACATCATGGCGCTTGCCGTCCGTTCGACCATCAATCCCGCGCAGCACGAAGCTTTTGCGGGTGAAATCGTGGACATGCGCGGTGCCCTTCGCAGGCGCCTCGAGGCCGAGAAACTCAGTGATCTGGTCGTGTTCTTTGAGCCTGGCTCCTACAATGTCGAGGCGACGGTCGGCGAAAACTTGCTCTTCGGGACGGTGACAAATCAGGCGCGGTGGGAAAAGGCACTTGAAAGCCACCCGTTCTTCAAGACGGTCTTGAAAAGGGCCGGCCTGCACGAGACGTTCTACGAGATGGGGTTGGAAATCGCCGGCAACGTCGTCGAACTGTTCCGCGACCTGCCTCCCGACCACCCGTTCTTCCAGCAACTCACCTTCATGACGGCGGAAGAGATCCCGGTCTATGAAGCGCTTCTCCAGAAGGTGAGGGGACGAGCAATCGACGACGTTTCCGAGGATGATGCCATCAAGATCATCCGGCTGTGCTTCGGCTATATCGAGCCACGCCATCGTTTCGGCCTGCTGTCCGACGAATTGATGTCTCAGGTCGTCGAAGCTCGGCGGGAGTTCAGCGAAGGTCTGCCCGAGGATCTCGTCGGTATCATCGAGCACTATCAGCCGAACCGTTACATAGCATCGGCCAGCATCATCGATAATGTGCTTTTCGGCCGTATCGGCCACAGGCACACCGACGGCTCCGAGAGGATCCGCGCGATCGTGCGCGACCTCTTCGAATCGCTCGGACTCTACAACAACGTGCTTGCCTTCGGACTTGACTTCGACGTCGGCGTCGGCGGCAAGCGGCTGACGGCGGCCCAGCGGCAGAAGCTCAATCTTTCGCGGGCATTGATCCGCATGTCGGATTTCTACGTCTTCAATCAACCGCTGCTCGCCCTCGACCAGCGGGCGCAGGAGCAGATCACCCGCAACGTCTTTGCCTTCTTGAGACAGGACGATCGCAAACCGGCAATCGTCTGGGTTCTCGCCAATCCGGCTCTCTCCGAGCTGTTCGACCGCCAGGCGTACTTCGAAAACGGCCATCTCGTGAGCGACGAAGCTGTGGAAACGACTGCGAAAGACAGCGACTACAAGGAACTGGCATCTTGATGTAATATTAATGTGAGGGCGCAAGCATATTTTCCCGTTCGCACGGGGAGGGAGGTGCTTATGCTCGCGACACACTCGGAGAAACGGACTGTCATGCTCCTAAAAGACGAAGTGGAAATGCTGCGCCGGATCACACTGTTTTCCGGCTTGCCGCCAGCCAAGCTCAAACTTCTGGCATTCACCTCCGACAGGGTAATGTACAGCGCGGGAGAAAGTCTGTTTCATCAGGGCGATATCGGCGATGCGGCCTATGTGATCCTCTCCGGCAGAGCCGATGTCTTGGTTACGACGCCAACCGGACAATTGAAGGTCGCCGAGGTGGAACAAAATTCGATCGTCGGCGAGATCGCCATTCTCTGCAACACGCCGCGCACAGCCACCGTCAAGACCAGCACGGCTCTCGAGGCTCTGCGCATTCGCAAGGAAGATTTCCTGAAATTGCTGGCGGACTTCCCGGAGATGGCGGTGGAAATCATGCGCGTGCTCGCCGACCGCCTCAGCCAGACAACCTCCGAACTCACCGAAGCGCGCAGCCGTGCCCAGCGGGCAGAGGCGTAAGCGCCATTCCGCCGTTATATCTTGCGCCCGGAGCGGTGTTGCTCTGACTCCTTTCTACCCGCGTTCCCAGCGGGAGCCGCTTCACACATCGCCCCGAAATGCATTAAAGAGGCGCGATGCGCGCGATAACCTATTTTCAGAAGACCGTTTATTTCCCCGACAAGCCGGAGAAGGCGCGCTTCTTTGCCCGGCTGCAAGGCGGGCAATGGGAGCCCGGCACCTTCCGCAACATCGAGCGACTCGTCGACGCGACGACCACCTTCATCGATATCGGCGGCTGGATCGGCGTGACGCCCTACTGGGCGGCGCAGATCGCGGACAATGTCATTACCGTTGAACCTGATCCGGTGTGCTTCGAAATCCTTACCGAGATGCAGCGCGAGAATACGGGCGAAGTGAAGCTCGTCAACGCGGCGCTCTCACAGGATGAATGCCTGGTGCTGCACTCGGTCGGCGGCGGCTTTGGCAGTTCGGAAACCTCTGCCCTGATTGCCGACGACACCGGCCTGGCGGTCACGGCGCAAACGGTGACCATCGCGGACCTTCAGCAGATGGCAAGAACGGAGCGACTCTGCTTCAAGATCGACATCGAAGGCTACGAATACAAGGCGCTCGACCAGTTTCGGGCGATCGACCGCAAGAGAACAGCAGGCGTCTTGATCGCGGTGCATCCGCAGATCCTCGCCGCCTCGCTCTCCGGTCCGCCCTTTGTCCGCGCGCTTCGAACGATCGCAGCCACGGCGCGCCTTATCTGGAGCTTCCGCGGCTTCAGGCTCGAAAATCCCTCCGCCATCTGGACGGCGATCCGCAAATCGGTGGCTCGGCGCGAGTTCAGGGGCTTCGATCTGCTTTTCGTCGCGAAATGATCCTCATCGCCTCATTGCAGCGACGCGCAGACGCGCAAAGGTCGCTGCTGCGCTTTGCGTTGCTGCACCTTCTTGTCCCTAAATCCGCAACCATTTAAGGACACACGCAGTAGGCAGCAGCCGAAGATCATCGTGACTTGGCCCGAACGGGTGACCTGGCCCGCACGGGATCGACGCCGCCTCGGCCGAAGCGGGCGGGTTCCGGGGCCTTGTCGGCGCTCGCGTCCGCTTCGGCAAGGTCGTCAAGGATGGGGCAGTCCGGCCGCTCGTCGCCGTGGCAATGGGCGGCAAGGTGCTTGAGCGTCCGGCTCATCGCCTTCAGTTCCTCGGCTTTGCGTTCCAGGATTGCCACTTGATCGAGGGCGATCTTCTTGACCTCGCTGCTGGCGCGCGAGCGGTCGCGCCAGAGTGCCAGGAGATCCACCATCTGCTCGACCGTAAAGCCAAGATCACGGGCACGGCGGATGAAGCGCAGCGTATGAACGTCGTTGTCGCCATAGTTGCGGTAACCGGATTCGCCGCGGTTGGCCGGGGGGATAAGACCGATCGTCTCGTAGTAGCGGATCATTTTCGTCGAGACGCCGGAGGCGCGCGCGACATCGCTGATATTCATGACATTAACCTCTTCTGACGGCAGCGTATGTGACTGATATAGGAATCTTGCTTACGAGGCGCCAATGGCGCCCCGCGCTATTGAACAGCGGCAGCCTCGCGCGAAGGGCTCCTGAAACGCTTGAGACGCAGTGCATTGCCGACCACGAAGACGCTGGAAAGCGCCATGGCGCCGGCAGCAAAGATGGGCGAAAGCAGCACGCCATAGGCCGGATAAAGCACGCCGGCGGCGACAGGGATCAGCACAACGTTATAGGCGAAGGCCCAGAACAGGTTCTCCTTGATGTTGCGGATCGTTGCCTTCGAAAGCGCGATGGCATTTGGCACGCCGAGGAGATCGCCGGACATCAGCACGACGTCGGCGCTCTCGATGGCGACATCCGTTCCCGTGCCGATCGCCAGCCCGACATCGGCGGCCGCGAGTGCCGGCGCATCGTTGATGCCGTCGCCGACGAAGGCGACATTGGGCCCCTCCGCCTTCAGCCGCATCAGAGCAGCGACCTTTCCGTCCGGTAGAACCTCGGCGACGACCTCGTCGATACCGAGCTTACGGGCGATCGCCTCTGCCGTGCGACGGTTGTCGCCGGTGACCATCGCGATTTTGAGGCCCAGCGCGTGCAACATGCGGATCGCCTGCGGCGTCGTCTCCTTGATCGGATCGGCGACGGCGATGACCGCCGCGAGCTTGCCGTCGATCGCCGCATAAAGCGGACTCTTGCCTTCGTCACCGAGGCGACGAGCATGATCGGCGAAGACGGTGACGTCGATCCCCTCGCGCGCCATCAGCCTGTCGGCCCCGACATGAACCCTGTGGCCGGAAACATTGGCGCGGGTGCCGAAACCAGGGATCGCCTCGAATTGCTCTGCTTCGCCGATCGTCAAACCCGCATTCCTTGCCGCGGAAACGATGGCTTCCGCGATCGGATGCTCGGAGCGTGCTTCGACGCTGGCAACCAGGGCAAGGACTGTATTGCTGTCGAAGCCCTGAGCGGTTGAGAGATCGGTCAGTTCCGGCCGGCCCCGCGTCAGAGTACCGGTCTTGTCGATCGCGATGATTTCGGCGTTGCGCAGCGTCTGCAAGGCTTCCCCCTTGCGGAAGAGCACGCCCATTTCGGCGGCACGGCCGGTTCCGACCATGATGGAGGTCGGCGTTGCGAGCCCCATCGCGCAAGGGCAGGCGATGATCAGGACGGCGACGCCATTAACGAGCGCGAAGGTCAGCGCCGGATCCGGGCCGAAGACGAGCCACACGAGGAACGTTGCAAGGGCGATTGCCATGACCGCGGGCACGAACCAGGCGGTGACACGGTCGACCAGCGACTGGATCGGCAGCTTCGCGCCCTGGGCCTGTTCGACCATGCGGATGATCTGTGCGAGCACTGTATCCGCCCCGACCTTCGTGGCGCGGAAGCTGAAGGCGCCGGTCTTGTTGATCGTACCGCCGACGACTTCGGCGCCGTCTGCTTTCTGAACAGGGACCGGCTCGCCGGTGATCATCGATTCATCGACATAGGAGTTGCCCTCGAAGACCACGCCATCGACGGCGATCTTTTCGCCGGGGCGCACGACAAGGATGTCGCCCGCACGCACATCGGCGATGGCAATCTCCACCGTTTCGCCATTGCGGACGACGCGGGCGGTCTTCGGCTGCAGCCCCATGAGGTGCCTGATGGCTTCCGACGTACGACCTTTGGCGCGCGCTTCGAGGAACCGACCAAGCAGGATCAGCGTGACGATCACGGCCGCCGCCTCGTAATAGACATTGGCGGTGTCCGCCGGCAGCAGGCCGGGCGCGAAGGTTGCAACCACGGAGTAACCCCAGGCCGCAAACGCGCCGATCGCGACCAGCGCGTTCATGTCCGGCGCTGCTCTCAACAGCGCCGGAACGCCTTTCTGAAAAAAGCGAAGACCCGGCCCGAAAAGAGCGAGCGAGGCGAGCACGAACTGCAGATACCAGCTTTCCTGCATGCCGATGCGGATCATGACGAAATCGTGGATCGCCGGAACGAAATGCGATCCCATCTCCAAGACGAAAATGGGAAGCGTCAGAAGAGCGGCGGTCGTGAGAGCCAGCTTCAGGCGACGGTTTTCCCGTTCGCGTTTTACCGTTTCTTGGTCAACGTCCTGCTTGTCGGCCATGCGTCTGGCGTCGTAGCCGGCGCCCCGCACCGCTTCGACCAGCATGTCCACGGAGGCAAGACCTTTGACCACGCGAACGGTGGCCTTCTCGGTCGCAAGATTGACGCTCGCTTCCACGGCTCCCGGCACGGTTTTGAGCGCCTTCTCGATGCGGGCGACACAGGATGCGCAAGTCATGCCGTCAATGGCGAGTTCGATTCGCTCTTCTGAGGCGCCATAACCGGTATTCTCGATCGCCTTGACGATATCGGCGGGGTTCGCTGCTGCATCGAAGCGGATATCGGCTCGCTCCGTCGCCAGGTTGACGGAAGCGGACATGACGCCAGGCACCGCGCGTATGGCTTTCTCCACTCTCGCGACGCAGGAGGCACAGGTCATGCCCTCCACCCCGATGCTGGCCGTTCGAGCGGCCCTGGCAATCGGTTCGGCATTTCTCATTTGGGCTATCGTCGCGGATCCCATGATCGCGCTCCTTGCAATGCGTCTGCGAACTAGATCATTTCATTGAAACGGTGAGGGGCGATCGCCCGTATAGTCGAGCGACCGGCGCCGAACCCTCTACAGCGGCAGGCTGTCGTAACCGGCTGCCTTCAAGGCCTGAACGACGACGCCGCTGTCTGCGGTCGTTTCGACACGTACTTCCTTCGTGCCGAGATTCGCTTCGACCTCGGCCGCCGGGTCGATGGCCCGGATCGCTTTTTCGATCGTGCCGACACAGTGGCCACAGCTCATATCGTCAATCTTGTAGCGTTGCATGCTTGTCTCCTTGGCTTCGTGATGGGATGAACATGGAGCTTCCCATCGTTGGAAGGTCAAGGGTCGCAGCGCAAGAATTTTTCAAGGCTGTTCGATCGGTGACGGCCGAGTTGGCGGGCCATTTCATGGATCGGCACTTTGCATTCGACAAAGTGGTAGAGACGGCGTCGATCAGCCAGGTTCAGCTGCGAATAGCGTCGAGACATTCCAAAATCTCCAAAGGGAAGCCATTGAAATCATTGGCATGTCGCACTTGGAAATAGAATGTACCAGCTCGTCGTTGAAGATCGCATAATGTATCGTTGGGAACTCGGAAGCGTGCCGCATTTTCGGGCCGTCTGAACGATACGCCTGCGGTTTGGATCGTTGCTCAAGGGTGTGCGCCCCGGATCAATCCTGGCGAATATGGCGCGCGATCGTCTCCTTGAGGGCTGCCGCATCGCCGGCGGCGACAGCGTCGATCATGACATGATGCTCCCTGGACGATTGCTCGATGCGCGCCCGCGTTTTCCATTGCGCCACTGGGGCCGAGGAGGTGCGCTGACGGATTTCCGTCACAAGGTTGACGAGCTCCTGATTGCCGCAGAGCGCCAGCAGGCGATGGTGAAAGGCGAGATTGGCCTCGTAAAGTTCGATCGGCGTTCCTTCGAGGATCATCCGGTCGAAGCGCGATGCCAGGTCGCGTAGCGACTCGACGTCCGCGGCAGACGCATTTGCCACGATCTTATCCGCAATGCCGGTCTCCAGCAGGATGCGAATTTCGGCGACCTCGGCCGCCTGCCGTCCATCCGGCTCAAACACGTGGTAGCCGCGGTTCGGCACGTGCTCGACGAGGCGTCGTTGGGCGAGCCGGTCGAGGGCGCGGCGCACTTCAGGACGGGTACACTGATAACGCCGCTCAAGGTCGATCTGCTTCAACCACGCGCCAGCGGCGAGCACGCCTGTCTGGATGTCGTGCACAATCAGGTCCGTGACATCGACCGCCGTAGCATCGCCCTCTCCCCGCGGTTTCACCTTGTTCATGTGGCCTCCTTCAAATCTCGATCATACTGCCATTGCCCGTGGTCGCTCTCCAAGATGCGGCGGCGTGGAAAATGGAAGGCAGCCGTGTGGATAAACCGATTCATACCTCTCCGACGCCCTCTGTCATAAAATTCGCTTGATCTCACTTGCGCATTTCAAAATGTTATCATAAATTGGCGCCAATTTTGGATATCATTGTTTGGGAAGTCAGTAAACGATGAAAAATTCGGACGCCGTCTGGGACCTCGTCGACAGG
Organism: Sinorhizobium chiapasense; assembly: GCF_036488675.1. Taxonomy (NCBI): domain Bacteria; kingdom Pseudomonadati; phylum Pseudomonadota; class Alphaproteobacteria; order Hyphomicrobiales; family Rhizobiaceae; genus Sinorhizobium; species Sinorhizobium chiapasense. The sequence goes on along the minus strand of NZ_CP133152.1, from coordinate 1,328,149 downwards.
AAGCGTGAAGCGTTCTTCTCCCTGAGCGATCGGGTGTGGGACATGCCGGAAACCAATTACGAGGAGTACAGGTCGTCGGCCGAGCACGCCGCGATGCTGGAGGCGCAAGGCTTCCGCGTCGCACGCGGCATTGCCGGCATGCCGACGGCGCTGATGGGCGAGGCGGGAGAGGGCGGTCCGGTCATCGCCATCCTCGGTGAGTTCGATGCGCTGCCGGGCTTGAGCCAGCAGGCGGGTGTGGCGCAGGAGCGGCCGCTCGTTGTCGGCGGCAATGGCCATGGCTGCGGCCACAATCTGCTTGGCGCCGGTTCGTTGATGGCGGCAACCGCCGTCAAGGACTTTCTCGAAGCCAACGGTATCAAGGGCCGGATCCGCTACTACGGCTGCCCGGCCGAGGAAGGCGGTTCCTCCAAGGGCTTCATGGTCCGTGCCGGCGTCTTCAACGATGTCGACATCGCCATGTCCTGGCACCCGGCCCCGTTTGCCGGTGTCAACAATCCGATCTCGCTCGCCTGCAACGAGATCAACTTCCAATTCAGTGGTCGCGCCTCGCACGCTTCCGCTGCGCCGCATCTCGGCCGCAGCGCGCTCGACGCGGTGGAACTGATGAATGTCGGTGTGAACTACCTGCGTGAGCATATGCCCTCGACCGCCCGCATCCACTATGCGGTGACCGACACAGGCGGGCATGCGCCGAACGTGGTACAGGCGCGCGCGACGGTGCGCTATCTGATCCGGGCGCGCAGCCTGCCGGAACTGCTCGATCTTTTGGGGCGGGTCAAGAATGTGGCCGAAGGCGCGGCGCTGATGACGGGAACGACCGTGCGCAGCGAAATCGTCAGCGGCGACGCCAATCTTATCGGCAACACGCCGCTGGAGGCGCTGATGCATTCGCATCTCGAGCGGCTGGGCCCGCCCGTCTTCGACGACGCCGACCGGGAGACTGCCGCGAAGTTCCAGGAGACCTTCAGCGCCGACGATATCGCCGCCTCCTTCGAACGCTTCGGCCTCAAACTGCGGAGGGGGGTCCCGCTCTGCGACACGATCTTCCCGCCGGAAAGCGGCAATGGCACGCTTGTCGGCTCGACCGATGTCGGCACAGTGAGCTGGGTCGTGCCGACCGTGCAGATGCGCGGCGCGACCTACGCGATCGGGACGCCCGGGCACTCCTGGCAACTCGTGGCCCAGGGCAAACTGCCCGCCGCCCACAAGGGCATGGAGCACGCGGCCAAGGTCATGGCCAGCACGGCGCTGGACCTCGTCACCAACCCCGACCTCATTACCGCCGCCAAGGCCGATCATGCCGCGCGGCTCGATGGCACGCCCTTCGTCAACCCGATCCCGGACGATGTCGATCCGCCGCTACCGGAGAAGCGCAATGGCTAGCTTCACGCTCGACCCGGATCGCGATCGTCTGGCCGCCCATATTGCGGAGTTCGGTCGACGCATCAAGCTTTCGGGAACGCCGGAGGAGCTGGAAAGCTTCCGTTATCTCGAGCGCGAGATGGCGTCCTACGGCTACCACACCGAGCTTCTGTTGCACGACGCCTATATCAGCCTTCCGGGTCGTGCGCGTGTCGAGGCCAACGGCGAGAGCCTGCGTTGCATAACCCATTCCATGTCGGTCTCGACCTCTGGTGAAGACATCAGCGCGCCGCTCGTTTATGTCGGCGCGGGCGACGAGGCGACATTCGCAAAAGCCGACGTCAAGGGCAAGATCGTGCTTGTCGACGGGATCGCCACCGAGGAAGTGACTGCCCTCGCAAGCGCGCACGGTGCTGCCGGCCAGCTTCACGTCAGCCCGAACGAACATCTCTACGAAATGTGCGTCTCGCCGGTATGGGGCAGTCCCTCGCAGTACACGCGCGCGATGCTTCCGACCACTGTCATCTGCACGATCGCGCGCGACGATGGCGCAAAACTGCGCGCACAATGCCTGGCGGGAGAGGATGTGCGGGTCTCGCTCTCGGCCGAGGTTGACACCGGCTGGCGCAAGACGCCGATCCTTGTTGCCGAACTGCCCGCGGGCGAGGAAACGGGCGACGACGCGCCCTTCGTGTTGTTTTCCGGCCATCATGATACCTGGCACTACGGCGTGATGGATAATGGCGGCGCCAACGCCACCATGCTCGAGGCAGCGCGGCTGCTGGCAGAACGGCGCGGCATGTGGAAGCGGGGTCTGAGGCTCTGCTTCTGGTCGGGCCACTCGCATGGTCGCTATTCGGGATCGGCCTGGTATGCGGACGAATATTGGGACGAGCTCGAGCGGCGCTGCGTCGCGCATGTGAACGTCGATTCCACGGGCGGCGAGGGCGCGAGCGTGCTCACCAATTCGGCCGTGATTGACGAGCTGAAATCTGTCGCTGCGGAAGCGGTCGAGGCCGTTAGCGGTCAGCGCCATGCCGGCCGCCGTCACGGCCGTGCCGCAGACCAGTCGTTCTGGGGCATCGGCATACCGTCGATGTTCGGCAGCCTCAGCCATCAGCCACCCGGACCGGTCAAGATGCTGACGGCGCTCGGCTGGTGGTGGCATACGCCGCACGATACGGCGGAACACATCGACCTCGACAATCTTGAGCGCGACACGACGATCGTGCTTCGCGTGCTCTGGCGTTTGCTGACGGCCTCCGTTCTGCCGCTCGACTACGCCGCCTTTGCCGCCTCGATGCGCGAAGAACTGCGCGGCCTTCAAGAGCGGCTGGGCGAGCGGATGGATGTAGCGAGCCTGCTCGCGCGTCTCGATGCGCTCGAAGCGGCGGCGCAGGCGGTAAACCGGATGGCGAGCCATGCCGAGGGCGATGCGGCGCGGGGGATCAATCGCGCCCTGATGCGTGCCTCGCGCTTGCTCGTGCCGCTCAACTACACGAGCGGAAACCGCTTCGCCCACGACAGCGCGCTGCCGCATCCGGCCTGGCCGTCGCTCGAGGGACTGCGCGAGCTTGCGAGGCTGCCGCACGGCTCGCCCGATCTGCCATTCTACGCGGTACACGCAAGGCAAAGCCGGAATCTCGTCGCTCACGCATTGCACGAAGCACACGCAGCACTCGCAGCCGTCATGGAGACGCACTGACGGCGCCCTGATCAACAGCAAAACCGGCCACGAAAAGGCCGGCAAAAACGAAGGGAACAGTAAATGAAACGCAGCAGACTTATTGCAGCCGTTCTCGCGGCTGGTCTTTCGTTCAGTGCAACTGCCGTTTTGGCAAAGGACTGGACCCTCGTCAGAGTCGGCATCGAAGGCGCCTTCCCGCCGTGGAACGCGCTTGACTCCAAGGGTGAGCTCACCGGCTTCGACGTCGATCTCATCAGAGATCTCTGCACGCGCGCCAAGGTGGAATGCGAGCTTATGACGGGCGAATGGACGAGCCTCATTCCCAGCCTCAATGCGGGCAAGTTCGATCTGATCATGACGCTCGGGATCAACGAAAAGCGCAAGCAGGTCGTCGACTTCACCGTCCCCTATGCGAGCGGTGTCGCAACGTTCCTGATCGCCAAGGGCGGCCCCGTGCCCGAACTGCCGATGACCGGCGAAAGGCTCAATCTCAACGACAAGGAAAAGGCCGATCCAGTCATGAAGACGATCGGCGAGGCGCTCGACGGCAAGGCGATCGGCGTGGTGCAGGCTACGAGCCAGGAGCAACTGATCCGAGCTTACTTCGGAGATACAGTCACGGTGCGCACCTACAAGACCTCTGGCGAGCGCGACCTTGACCTGAAAGCCGGCCGGATCGACGCAGGCTTCGATAGCGGCGTCTACGGAACCTCGATCCTCGCCAAGCCGGGCAACGAGGATCTCGCCATGACCGGGCCGCTCGTCAAGGGAGCGATGCTGGCGACCGAGGTCGCGATGGGCATGCGCAAGAGCGAGACGGACCTAAAGGAGAAGTTCGATGCCGCCATCAAGTCGGCCGCGGCCGACGGGGTCATTCGATCGCTTTCCGAGAAATGGAGCAAGCTCGACCTGACACCCTCCTTCTAACAGACACGAGGCAGGCGGGCGTTCCTAAAAAGCCCGCCGGCCCCGCAAAGCGGATAGCAAGTCATGAACAGCCAGGTATTCACCGGGCCTTTTGGCAGAGGAACATCCTCCCCATGAACAGCCCCGGTTTCTTCGACATCGTCAGCTTCGGGCCTGACGGCTGGGGCCATGCGCTCGCCGCCGGCGCGTGGATGACGATCCTCATTGCGGTCGCAGGCTTTGCGATCGGCAGCGTCATCGGCACCTTCGGCGCCTGGGCGAAGATATCCGGCGGCCCGGTCCCCCGGATGATTGCCGAGGCTTATACGACCATCCTGCGCGGCATTCCCGACCTGCTCGTCATCTATCTCTTTTATTTCGGTGGCAGCGCGGTCGTCACCGCCGTCGGGCAGTTCTTCGGGGCTGAGGGCTTCGTCAGCTTCCCGGGCTTTATCGCCGGCGCGCTTGCCGTTGGCGTGACCTCGGGCGCGCAGCAGACCGAAGTATTCCGCGGCGCGTTTCGCGCGGTTCATCCGGGCGAGCTCGAGGCGGCGACGGCCTGCGGCATGGGGCGGGTGCTCAAATTTCGCCGCATCACGGCGCCGCTGACATTGCGTCATGCGCTGCCGGGGCTCGGCAATGTCTGGCAGGTGGTGTTGAAGGAATCCGCGCTCGTTTCGGTCACCGGTGTGGTCGAGCTGTTGCGCCAGGCGCAGATCGGCGCCGGATCAACCAGCCTGCCGTTCGACTTCTACTTCGTCGCCGCGATGATCTATCTCGCGATCTCAACCGTTTCGGGCGCCTTCCTCAATCCCTCGGAACGCTGGTTCTCGCGCGGCGTCAGGAGGGGCTGATGGATATCGCCTTTGCTTCCGAAACACTGATCAGCCTCTTGTCCGCTCTGCCGCTGACGCTCGAGCTGGCGATAACGGCAATCGCACTCGGTTCGGTTCTGGCTCTTGGCCTGGCGCTTTCGCGCCTTTCGGGCATCCTCGTGCTGGACTGGTTTGCACGCGCCTATGTCTTCGTCTTCCGCGGGACTCCGCTGCTCGTTCAAATCTTCCTGATCTATTACGGCCTCAGCCAGTTTCCTGCCGTGCGGCACAGCATCCTCTGGCCAGTGCTGCGCGAGCCCTACTGGTGCGCGGTGCTGGCGCTGATGCTGAACACAGCCGCCTATGCCAGCGAGATCATTCGCGGCGGCCTCCTGTCGGTGCCACACGGCCAAGTCGAGGCAGCGCGCGCCTGCGGCATGCCCCGCTTCATGATCTTCCGTCGCATCGTCATGCCGCTCGCTATCCGCCAGGCGCTGCCCGGCTACGGCAACGAGATGATCTCGATGGTCAAGGCGACGTCGCTTGCCTCGATCATTACGCTGATGGAGATCACCGGCGTCGCCGCCCGGATCATTTCGGAAACCTACCGGGTGATCGAGGTCTTCGTCGTCGCCGGCGCGATCTATCTCGCCATCAATTTCCTGCTCACCCGGCTCATCGCCGTCGTCGAATATCAGTTGAGCCCGCATCAGCGCCAGCCGCTGCCCGTAACCGGCAGGCTGAAGGGAGAAATGCATTGAACATGTCCGCCAAAGTCACGTCCGTCGCCATCAGCGTTAAGGATCTCTACAAGAGCTTCGGGCCGGTCGAGGTACTGAAGGGGATATCGATCGACGCCCATGAGGGCGAGGTCATCTCCATTCTCGGTTCTTCGGGCTCCGGAAAATCGACGCTGCTGCGCTGCATCAACATGCTTGAAGTTCCAGACTCCGGCACGATTGCGGTAGCCGGCGAGACCATCCGCCTCAAGACTCTCAGTGGCGGCAAGAGCCGGCCGGCTGACCAGAAGCAGGTCGACCGCATCCGCTCCGAGCTCGGCATGGTGTTCCAGAGCTTCAATCTCTGGTCCCACAAGACGGTGCTGGAGAATGTCATCGAAGCGCCCGTCCACGTGCTGAAGCGGCCACGCAAGGAAGCGGTCGAGGAGGCGGAGGCGCTGCTTGCCAAGGTCGGCATCGCCGACAAGCGCAATCACTATCCGGCCCATCTTTCCGGTGGCCAGCAGCAGCGCGCCGCGATCGCCCGTGCACTCGCCATGCGTCCGAAGGCGATGCTCTTCGACGAGCCGACCTCGGCGCTCGACCCGGAACTCGTCGGCGAGGTGCTGCGCGTCATGCGCGGGCTCGCGGAAGAGGGCAGGACAATGCTCGTCGTCACTCACGAGATGGGTTTTGCCCGGGACGTGTCGAGCCGCGTCGTCTTCCTGCACAAGGGTACGATCGAGGAGGAAGGCGCGCCGCACGAGGTCTTCACCAATTCGAAATCCGAACGTTTCCGGCAGTTCATCAGCAACTGAGGCCCCCGCCAACGGGGGACGCACCGCGAAAGCCCACCCAACCACCACAGCAAAAGGGGAATAGCAGAATGAAGAAATCAACCGCGATCATGGCGGCAGCGGTCGCCGTCGCCGCCGGCCTCCTGGCGGCGACCGCGCAGGCGGAAGGCAAGAAGTGGACGAAGATCACGATCGCCACCGAGGGCGCCTTTCCGCCCTACAATCTGACGAAGCCAGATGGAACGCTGGACGGCTACGAGATCGAGCTCAGCAAACATCTCTGCGAGCACATGAAGATCGAATGCACCATCATTCCGCAAGCCTTCGACGGCATGATCCCGGCGCTGAACGCCGGCAAGTTCGACGCGATCATGGCGGGCATGTCGGCGACCGAGAAGCGCAAGGAAGTCATCGACTTCTCGATGTCCTACGGCAGCACCGGCCAGGCCTTCGCGACGCTCAAGGGCAGCGACCTCGAAACGCTGCCGATGAAGGGCGAGCTCTTCTCGCTGGCTTCCAACGAAGCGGGCGCACGCAAGGCGGCCGAGGAACTGAAGCCGCTGATCGAGGGCAAGACGATCGGGGTGCAGAGCGCTTCGATCGCGGCCCGCTTTATCGATGAGTATCTGAAAGATGTGGTCGAAGTGCGCGAGTACAAGACGACCGAGCAACATGACCTCGACCTCGTCGCCGGCCGCGTCGATTTCGTCATGGCCTCGATGGGGTATCTCAAGACCGCCGTCGAAAAGCCGGCGAATGCCGACATGACGATCGTCGGCCCACGCTTTCAGGGCGGTTTCCTCGGCGCCGGCAGCTCCGTCGGGCTGCGCAAGAGCGACACCGAGCTCAAGGCCATGTTCGACGATGCGATCGCCGCCGCCAAGGCGGACGGCACCATCAAGCGCCTCTCGGAAAAGTGGTTCGGCTTCGACCTGACGCCGCGATAAGGCTGCAACGCCATTCCTGAAACCTGAGAAATGCCGCGCATTCCTTTGGAATGCGCGGCATGTTCGCGTCGCACCGTGAGGAGGCGGGTCGTAGGTTCGGATCTCTTCAAGGCGTCCGTCCGGAGTTGGCCCGAGCTCTGCTTTGGCGGCGAGCGTCCAATCGTGTCCGGACTGGCATGAATCGCCTGCAGGACGGGCGAATGGACGGATCGGCCGCCGGGTCGATCCAGCTTTTGATTGCTCTTGGCCCTGTCGAGCAACAGCCTGAGCGCGTAATCGAACACCAGGGCGATAAGTAGGGAGCAGGCTAGCGTTGCACCGGGGAGCGGCGTGCTCTCGCTATGCAGCAAATCCAGGAGCACGGATAAGGCGATCCTGTTCGATCATCATTCTGGCGATCGAGACGCAGGGCCAGCCGGGAGATTATCTGCCAAATCTTCCTGCCTTTGGCAGCATACAGATGCTCGTCAGGAGAGCCGCACCTGCCTGTCTAACTGCACGATCAGGGTGCGCGCTCATCCGTGACAGTCTCTCGCATCAGCTCGATATCCGCGTTCATCGGTCGATCGTCGGCATAGGCGGGAATGGCGGCACGGATTCGCTGGTAGAGCGCATTTGTGCGTTGTGCCCGACCGATTGCATGCGGCTGCAGGTCATAGGCTTGGGCCGCGGCCAAAAGCTCAATGGCGAGGATTGTCTTGAGGTTGTCGACGATCACCAGCACCTTCGAGGCAGCCGGCGTCGCATGGGTGAGAATGTCCTCCTGCAGGGCAGACGTGATGCCGCCATCGAGGCTGGCGGGCGCGGCGAGGCGACGGTTCTCGGCGGCGAGCGAGGCGGCGGTGTATTGGGCGATCATGAAACCCGAGGTAACCCCGCTGTCGCCCGCAAGGAAAGCCGGCAGACCGCTAACCAGCGGGTTCACCAGTCGATCGATGCGGCGTTCGGAAATGGCCGCGACCTCCGCGACCGCAACAGCCAGCGCGTCCATCCCGAGACCGAGCGCGGCACCGACGGCGTGGGCCTGCGAATGAACCTCCGGCGCCTCAGGGGTCCCCGAGACGGCCGGGTTATCGGTCAGACTTGCAAGCTCGCGATTCACGACGTCGCCCGCATGCGCGAGCACGTCGCGCGCGGCCCCGTGAACATGCGGCACGGCACGCAGGCTCAACGGATCCTGCGTGCGATTTCCTGCAGTTGAGGCCAGCATCGGGCTGCCCTGGAGGTAATCGCGCAACTTAGCCCCGACCGTCTGCAAGCCTGGCGAATGCCGTAGCGACATCGGACCGGCGGCAAAGGCATTTGCCTGGCTACCAAGGTTCTCATAGCTCATCGCTGCGGCCGCATCCGCCCAGTCGAAGAGCCGTTCGGCACGCGCAAGCGCAAGCGCGGCAAGACCGGTGGCGCAGGGCGTGCCGTTGACGAGGCTCAAGCCCTCCTTGGCCTCGAGCCGTAACGGCGAAATCCCGAGCCGTGAGAGCGCCTCGGCGCCGCTTACCCCGCCCTTGCCGTCGTCAACGCTGCCATGGCCGATCAGCACAAGTCCGATCGCGGCAGCGTGGGTGAGATAGCCTACGGAACCACGCGACGGGATGTGAGGGATTAGGTCGGCATTGAGCAGGGCCAGCAGCGCCTCGACGATCTCGATCCGCACGCCGGAGTAGCCATGCGCGAAATTGGCGATCTGCGCCGCCATCACGGCGCGCGCTTCGCTCCGCTCAAGCCGCTCGCCGACGCCGCAGGCGTGGCTCAGGATTATGTTGCGCGAAAGCGCCTGCTGGTTCTCGCGGCTGATGACGATATCGCAAAGCGCTCCGACACCCGTATTGATGCCGTAGCCGCGGACGCCGCGCTCCACCAGCGCATCAACGATGCGGCGGGCATCAACGATCCGCTGACGCGCCCGCTCGGACAAGGCGAGGCGAGCGCCGTCGGCGATGGCCGCAATCTCGGGCCATTTCAGCGGCCCATCGATGGTAATCGTTTCAGTCATTCTACTCGGGTCTTGCCTGCCTGCGTTGGACGAAGCGCGCGACATAGTCGTTTGCCGGATTGTCGAGAATATCGTTCGGCGCGCCGACCTGCACGACCTGACCGTCCTTGAGGATTGCAATCTCGGACCCGATGCGGAGAGCCTCGTCGAGATCGTGGGTGATGAAGACAATGGTCTTAGACAGATTCTGCTGCAATTGCAGCAATTGATCCTGCATGTCGCCGCGGATCAGCGGGTCGAGTGCGCTGAAGGCCTCGTCCATCAGGATCACGTCGGTATCCGCAGCAAGCGCCCGTGCAAGCCCGACGCGCTGCTTCATGCCGCCCGAGAGCTGATGCGGGAATTTTGCGTCATAGCCCGAAAGCCCGACCGTCTCTATCCATTTCATCCCGATCTCGCGGGCGTCAGTTTTGGATGTACCGCGCACGCGCTGGCCGTAGACGACATTCTGAAGCACCGTCCGGTGCGGCATCAAGGCAAAGCTCTGGAAAACCATGCTGACGCGCCGCATGCGGAAAGCGCGTAGCGTCTTGGCGTCGAGGTCGAGAATGTTGTTGCCGTCGAAGAGGACTTCTCCGCTTGTCGGCTCGATAAGCCGGTTGATGTGGCGCACCAGCGTCGACTTGCCGGAGCCGGAAAGCCCCATGATCACGAAGATCTTGCCGGCGCCGATTTTAAGGCTGACATCGTTGAGGCCGACACTGCACCCGGACCGGGCAAGGATCTCAGCCTTGTCCAGACCGTCCCTGGCCATGGCAAGCGCCTTCTTCGCGTCATGCCCGAAGATCTTGTAAACGTGGCGGATCTCGATGTCAGCCATTGCGGGCGTCCTCCGTCCGGGGCTTGCCAAAGCCCTGCGTGATGCGATCGAGCACAATTGCGAGAATGACGATACCGATGCCCGCCTCCAGGCCCTTGCCGACGTCGAGCGTCTGGATACCGTTCAGCACCTGCTCGCCCAGGCCGCGTGCGCCGATCATCGATGCGACGACGACCATCGAAAGCGCCATCATGATCGTCTGGTTGAGGCCGGCCATGATGGTCGGGGTGGCGAGCGGCAGCTCCACGCCGAACAGGATCTGCGCCGGGCTGCCGCCGAAAGCGGTTGCCGCCTCGACAACCTCGCCATCGACCTGGCGGATGCCGAGATCGGTCAGACGGATCAACGGCGGAACCGCGTAAATGATGGTCGCAAGGATCGCGGGCACCTTGCCGAGGCCGAAGAGCATCAGCGCCGGGATCAGGTAGACAAAGCTCGGCATGGTCTGCATTACGTCGAGAACCGGCAAGGTGACGTTGCGCACCACGCGGCTCTTGGCGACGAGAATGCCGATCGGCACGCCGATCACCACCGAGACGATTGTCGCCATCAGCATCAAGGCGAGCGTCTGCATCGTCAGATCCCAGAGGCCGAGTACGCCGACTGCTATCAGCAGGAGACCGACGGCGATCGTCAGCGTCCAGCGCTTCGAACTTTGCCAGGCAAGCGCCATGAACGCGAGAATCACGAGCCACCAAGGCAAGCCACGCAGGATCCATTCAATGAATAGCACGGCCTTCAGGATGACGCCGCTGATCGCCTTGAATACCCAGCCGTAGTTGGTGACGAGAGCCTGAATGAACTCGTTCACCGGCGTGCGGATCGAAAGATTGAGAGAGTCCGGAAACATCGGAACCGTTCCTTAGCTCGGGGAGCTGCCGGCGGTTATCGCCGCCTGTCCGCAGCACGTCGGCAGCTCCTGGCGCCGCCGCTTCGTTCCGGCAACAAGGGGTGGAAGGAAGCGGCAAGCGCAGGCGATGAAGGGTGTCGTTACTTGAGGCTCGCTTCGATCTTGCCGCGTGCCTCGTCGGAGACCCATTTCCCCCAGACGTCGGACTTGGTCTTCAGGAATTCGGCCGCCGCGGCGGCCGCGTCGACCTTGTTGTCGACCATATAAGCGAGACTGCCGTTGACGTCCTCAAGCGGGAAGGTCGCTTTTTCGAGGATTTCGATAATCTCTGGCGCCTCCGAAGCGAAGGTGCTGTTGACGCCGTAGGCGACATCGACTGAGGGGAAGGCGCAAGCCTGATCACGCTTGCCGTTGGCGCTGCTCAGTTCTTTCCAGCAGGCCTCGTTATAGGCTGGTTCTTCAAGCTGGATCAGCTTGAACTTACCCATGATCGCGGTCGGGGACCAGTAGTAGAAGAGGACCGGCTCGCCCTGGAGATAGGCGGAGGTGATCGCTGAATCGAGCGCCGTGCCCGTGCCCGGACGGAAGTTCACATAGGCTTCGCCAAGCTTGTAGGCTTCGAGCTTGGCGGTGCTGATGCCTTCGCAGGTCCAGCCGGACGGGCAGTTCAGAAAACGGCCCTTAGACGGCTCCTCCGGATCGGCGAAGATTTCGACGATCTTCGGATCGGAGAGTTGGGACACGCTCTTGAGGTCCGAGGTTTTGGGCTCGATGTTGCGCGCCGGATCGCCATGAATAACGTAGTCCGGCACGAACCAGCCTTCGCTGGCGCCGACGAAGGTCTTGCCGACAGCCAGCACCTTCTTTTCCTCTACCGCCTTGTTCCAGACGTCCGAACGGCCCAGCCATTCCTCGGCAAAAATCTGGACGTCGTTATTGGCAGTCGCCTGCTCCAGCGTCACGGAATTGCCGGGGATGGAATCCACCTGGCAATCATAGCCCGTGGAGAGGATCGTCTTCATGACTTCGGTGATGAAGGCGCCGCTTTCCCAGTCGATACCGGCGAAGGTCACGGTCTTGCCGTCGCTGCAATAGGAGGCGCTGGCGCTACCGGTGGATGCTGCCAGCATCAGACCGGCGGCGGCGAAGGTGAGTTTCATTGTGCTGATCGACATGCGCGTTCCCCTTTTTTAATGTTCGCTTCGATTGCCATGATGAGTGTGCGTGCTACGGCGCGATCGGTTCCTCTTCCCGGTCGTGGCGTTCTTCGTGCATTGCGCCACCTTGTTTTGATGGACGCTTCAAAAATAAGTCGCCCACCGCCTGTATGATGTTGTATATGGAACTATAGATATTTTAAGCTGGCGCGCAAGAACGAAATAAACGAAAAAGTTTAGTAGGCGCATGCGCAGCATTCGATCGATACAGCGGTATGGAGGCGACCATCCTGATGACGGCAGCGGAGCGTAAGAACGAGAGGGCCGCGTTTGAAGACGGACCGGTGCCGCGCTATGAGGCGGTCAAGCTTTTTATCCGTAGCCGCATCGAAAATGGTGAATGGCCGGCGAACCATCGCATCCCATCGGAGAATGAGATCGTCACCGACTTTGGCGTCAGCCGTATGACCGCCAACCGGGCGCTGCGGGAACTCGCCAACGAGGGGGCGATCACGCGAGTGCAGGGGGTCGGCTCCTTCGTTGCTCCGCAAAAGGGCAGCACGGCGTTGCTCGAGGTCCGCAACATCGCCGACGAGATCCGCGAGCGCGGACATACGCACACATCCCGCATTACGCTGATGAAGCAAGAGGACGCTACGCCGGAGATCGGTTATGCCCTGGGGGTTGCCACCGGCGCGCGCGTCTTCCATTCGATCATGGTTCACTTCGAGAACGGGCTTCCGATTCAGATCGAGGATCGTTTTGTAAATCCGGCGATCTGCCCCCGCTACATGGAACAGGACTTCACCGCAATGACGCCGAACGCCTATCTAACAGCGATCGCGCCCATTACCCGGACGGAACAGATCGTTGAGGCAGTCTCGCCGCGGCCCTGGGAACGCAAGCTGCTCGGCATTGGCCGGAATGAGCCCTGTCTCATGATCAGGCGCCGCACATGGTCCGACACGGCGAACGTGACGACAGCACATCTCCTTTACCCAGGAACGCGATACCGCCTTGAGGGCATCTCGAAATAACAAACCGCTAGTTATGTCGTGGCGACAGAGTTGCCTTTAAGACGATGCCGGTAAAGACCGACACGCCGAAGTAGTATCAATCCGGCGAGACCGATCATAGCGGTCGCATCTCGAAGATCGGCGATGGGAGCGTGCGAACCGCGCTCTACGAGGCGGCCACGTCATCCTGACGCGACCGGTCAAAGGTTCCGATTTGAAGGGCTGGGCGTTGGCGGTCGCCAGACGGGCCGGTCCCAGAAAGGCGCGCGTGGCACTGGCCCGCAAGCTGGCGGTGGTGTTGCATTGCATGCTCAGGGACAGAACCAACTTCATTCCTCGTAAGGTAGCGCCAGCCCTGGCGCTTGATCGGAGGAGACGACAGGCTTTCGGACGGGCACAGCCATCGGCCCTCCGCAGCAAGGTCCCTCGCCGGGACGATGGATGGGTTAGGCCGCTATGCGATCAGCAGCACGCGGTGACTGCGCCTCTAAAGATTGGCCAACCGGTCCTCAGCAGACCCCATAGAGCAGCGGCCCAGCTCCGACTGCGGACAGAAGCGAGCCCTCGGCGAGGGATCACGCTCACAAGGGATTGACGCAACGCCCGTTACAGAAGATCGCATAATGTATCGACTGGAACCGATCATACGCGCCTGTGGCTCACTTGAACTCAGGCAATCCCCGTTACCTTGATTTTCTAGGCTTGGAACTTCTTCGGCCACTCTTGAGGGGCCCGATCTCCGTTGTTCCAGCCGGCAACTCTGCGAACAGCTCGGAAATATGACATTGCAGAGCCACCGTAAGCTTATCTAGCGTAATAATGGTGGGATTTTTGCTGCCGCGTTCCAAGTGACCGGCGTAAGACCGCTCTATCCCGGCCGCAAGTGCCAAGTCGTCTTGCGATATCTCCCTCGCCACCCTCAAGCGCCGAAGATTCAATGCAACCAGCTGCCGTACGTCCATGCGAACAAAACCAGCATTTGCCATTTTATGAAACCACGTATTATAGAACTATGAAAGTGATCATGACGTGTATCGCCTTGGATAGATGCGCGCCAAGGACGTCGGTAATATGGAGCTGCACCAGCTGAGCTATTTCGTTGCAGTGGCCGAGGAGCTGCATTTCGGTCGGGCGGCGGCACTGGTGTGTATTGCCCAGCCGGCGTTGAGCAACCAGGTTCAGGCGCTGGAGAAGGAGATCGGCGTGCAACTGTTCACCCGGACGACACGGCGGGTAGCGCTGACGAGGGCAGGGGAGGTGTTCTACGATCGCTGTATCCGGATCTTGAGCGACGTCGATCTGTCGGCCGAAGTGGCGCGCTCGGTTGCCGGCAAAAGGATGAAGCAGATCAAGATCGGCACCGTCTATCCGGCGACGATTGGCGTGCTGCCGGCGTTCCTTGCCCGCATTGCCCGCAAGTACCCGGAGATCCAGCTGCATATTGCGAGCGGCACCACCAACGACATCATCCGCAACCTTGAGAACGGCCAGATCAATCTCGGCTTTATAAGACCGGTCGAGAACATCGGAAGCTTGCGGTTCTTCTCGATCGCCCATGAGCGCTATCTGCTGGCGGTGGAAAAGAGCAGTCCGCTTGCGGTTCGCAGCGAGATCGGCATCGAGGATCTGCGGGACCAGAAGATCATCTCCTTTTCTCGAGCGAACCTCTCCTACACCGAGCGCTATTTTTCGGAGAAGTTCGAAGAGCACGACCTGACGAAGAACATTGCCTATACCTGCGACGACACCTTCTCGCTGGTCTCCCTGGTCTCCGCCGGCCTCGGCATCGGCTTTGCGCCGGAATGGACTGAGGGCATGCCGAACCGCAATTTCGAACTGAGGAAGGTGAGGGGCGTCGACTTCCGCATCGGCCTCGGGGTCGCCTGGAACAAGGAGGACCCGACTGCCGGCCGTGACGACATCATCGATATTGCCCGGTCACTTGTGAGACCGGGAAGGTGAGGGGAGGCTGGCCGGCTTTGCCGCCCATGCAACCAAGAGGGCTTCAGGGTCTCACAGAGCGTGTTGCAGTCAAGGATTAGGAGCACCGCCCAGGCGGGGTACTGGAGCCCCGTGTAGTCTTCTTTCGTCGTCTATGGCTCGATCGATCGCCTCGATGCTCATTTGAAATTCAATCACGCCCTTTGCAGTTGCCACGATCTCCCCTGGATCTTTATTACCGGCAACCGCACGGCGACGCTCGACCAATTCCTGACGCAATCTCAAGAGGTTATCGATGTGTTCCTTGCTTCTCGCCACGTCGTCTCTCCCACCACGTCTTGTAGTCGCATAGATTGGCATCTCTCAAGCAGCAGGCAACAAAAAAGGCCGGGCAACCCCGACCTTCCTGCAGCCATTGCCAGTACATCCGTGGTCAATGGCGAATGGGTATCTCTTAGCCGCCGATCGTGACGAGAGCGTGACAATGGCGTGGCGGAATCAGAGTGCGTCGCGACCCGCATTTCGCTACGTCTCTGCAAAATTCGGTTTGGGCGGCCGGGCGTTTGTTCACGTTGACAAATTGAAAATTAGCGCTCTCCAGACGTTAAATGAACACTGGAGAACGTTCGGCCAAACGGTTGCGGAACGGCGAATCTTCGTCATAATGGTGTGTCGAGCGACTCCTCTTGGCTATACTCACATCGCCCCACCCGTAACCGGATTCACTTTCGGTCTTTCGCTCGTGTCCTTGGCGCCAGGAGGCTGGACCGTGGGCGGTGCGATCGACTCCTCGTCAGGATGCTTCTTTCGATCCGCGGGTTGATGGACGTCCTTCGGCTTTCGCTGCTCCGGTTTCGCGTTGGTGTCTTTGATCGCCATCTTGATTCTCCTTCGCAAGGAAGAACGGCGGCGAGGGGCTGCGGTTCCTCGCCCTAAGGAGACTACCAGACTGGCAACCGGACAGGGTGACGGAGCGGCCGTTACTTACAGCCTTGCTCTTGATCGATGATTCGATCGCGTTGATCTCGCAAACAAATACTCGCCGTTGAAAACCGAGCAAGCGCCCAAATCGCGTCCAAGCTTGATGAGCATCTTGCGGGAGATTCGCATGCGTTCGGCGGCTTCGGCTGATGGTATCGAGAGGCGTTGTCGGGGCCACGGCCACCTCCAAGTAAGAGAAAACACGGTGCCGCCGGCACGGATGCCGACCGCATTAGCAATGTCTCCTCTGTGGTGGTGCGCCAGGTAGGGCGGTGCGCGAACGGGAAGTAATTGGCGCGAGATCACGCGGTCAAGCGTCAATGCACGGTGTGAATCGACTGCTCCAGAAAGCTGCGGATTCCGTCTCGCTGGACCGTGGCCAAAAATTCTTGGAAGGCGTCACGATCAGTATCGAACAGGTCTTCCCAGACGGTCGAGTACCCCTCTTGATCGACGACCTCGAGCGTCCAATCTCCGTTGGTGTCGGCTTGGCGGTATATGCCGATAACCACCATTACATCGTCGTCGACAAATTCGCCGGAGAACTCAGAGAACTCGTACAGCTGTTCGTTTTCGGGCATCAGGCCTTATAGCACAAAGGGGCGGGACGGGCGACCGGTTTGGACTGCGGCGAGGGCGAGCATTACGCCCCATCTTCGAGCCATCGTCGGTACAGCCGAGCTCCTGCTGGCAAATTTGCCAGTCTTGGGATGGTCGATCAGCCGCGGGTTAACGTCGAGATAAAGATCCTGCCGACGCCCGAACGCACGGAGAAGCTATTGCGCTATGTCTGCGCCACGTTGCGGGAAATGGTAGGCACGGCGACACGAACACAAGTGGCGGTGCGGGCCTGTGCGACCCGCTTACTTACATCGCGTTGAAAGGATGACGAGTGTAACATCACATCAATTCCAGCTATCCACGCCAAGCAATTACAGGTCTCCGCGCAGCCTCGGCAACCACCAACAAGTCCGGTTCGATTGCGGGTTCTGCGGTTCGATTCCCTTCAAGGCGAGAGATAGAGCCGGCTTCCGAAAAGCGTCGGTCCGCTGATCGTCTGGAATGGGTGGAAGAAGCCGGTCAGGCGTGATTCCGCCGAACGGCTTAATAAACGCCAAGACCATCCGTTCGGCGCTCGTAGTCCGAATGGCTGGTTTGAAGCGCTAAGCGGTCACTGAGCCACTTGGCGGCCAGCAACGCAGCCATCGTTGCGGTTCGTCGCCTGATTGCCAGATCGCCGCGCAGCACGGCTGCTCCGTTCCAAATACGGTCGGGTGCCCGGGATATCGCCCAGCGAGGTACGCAGGGCGCTGTGAACACATCCTGACTTCGGACAGCCCACGGCATGCTTTTCAGGACCCGCAACAAAACCGATCGTCCAGTTCGGGTGTCACTCAGGATGCGCCGACGCGTCCCCAGCGGCTAGACCGCATCCGTGCCCATCCAGCAACGATGCCTAGGGACCGACCGACGGGGGGTCATCATCGAGCCGCTCGGCATTCAGTTCTATGACGTGATGGTCGGGGTCGAGGATGTAAATTTGTGGGAACCCGGCTGTCGCCTGTTCACTGACCCGAAGACGCAGGAGTTCGTTCTCCGCTTTCTCGCTGTAACCGAGCGATTGTAGATAGCCGAGCGTCTCGCGGAAGCTACGCACTCGTAAAGCAAAATGGATATCGCGCGAATCCACTGGCTTGCCCGCTCGGAACGTTGGGGGCGACGGTCGATCCTTATGTACGATTAGATGCAACTGGCCGGCGCCAAACTGAAACCAGGCACCATCGAAATCGAAGGCCGGCCGGTCACGTTCCCGCAGACCGACGACATCCCGATAAAACCGCCTCGACTGTTCAAGGTTGGATACTGGTAAGCTGACGTGGTGCAGAGTCTCGACTGTAATACCCCAGCGGGTGTTGACCCATAATCGACATTTCCAGCGGCCGCTGTCGTTGTCTCGCTCCAGAGTCATGACATTTCGGAACGTCCCACCGAACTCTTCGCCGGTGGTCAATACGATCCCTTTGGCACGGACAATGACCGTGACGACCGCGGTTCTGGCCGCCGGGTGCGCTTCAACAGCAACGATCTCCGCGTCGCGCAGCTTGTATTGTCGTTCCGACATAGCCTTTAGCACGTCCGACTTACCCGCGACCGAACCGTCGGCGCGGCGGAAGACAAGTTCGGGATGGAGGAGTTGACCCATTGATCCCGCATCCTGTGTCTTCTCCGCATCGCCGATCAGTTTCACAGTCTGCAAAACGCTCTGAACATCGTGGCTAGCCATCGTTCATACCCCTCCAAGTGTGCGGTTCAGTCTGTTTTTCAGCAAGGAGCTCACGCGAACCTGCGGGGAGCGGCCGGAGGAGTCGCGTCAATGGGTTAAGTTACCACCAGGTTGCATCTTGTTCGACAGACAACAGGGGCCGGGCCACCTCCCGGCTCGCCGAGTCCTTGAATTCGCGAGAGAACGAGGGAAATTCGCGCTGAAGACTGCCCGCGCCTGGCCCGGCACTTTGTCGGCATGATCCGCGACAACCTTCTTTAGGTCATTTTTGCGCTCCGCCCGCCGCCGTCTGACGAAGAGGCGCGGGAGGCGGTCGCTTCCGCCGTGGAGGTCTTCCTGAATGGAGCCCGACCTCGCCACAACGGTCACTCGGTCAGACTTGCAGGTTGGGAACTGCACTTGGCCTGTTCTCGGAATGCGCAGCGGAAAGTCGCCGGATTCGACCTACGACTTCTTCGGCGCCGATTTCGATTTCTTCGGCTCTGGCTTCGCTAATTTGATCCCGCAATTCTTGCGGATCGAGTCCTCTTCAATAGCCTGCATCTCACCCTTGACGCGCGTAACTTCTGCAGCAGATGCTCCATCACCCTTCGTCAGGAATACAGCCGGCCCGAACAGCACCCAAGCCAACGGCCATGGCTGCCGCATCGTTTCCGGCTTTCTTGTCTTGTACGCCGGACGCGGCAATCGCGTGCGACGAAACAGGCAGCGCTTCAAGCGCCAACTGCTCGCAGGTGAGGTTTGGTAAAGTGTTGAAAATACGTAGCTGGCTTTGCTGTCCGCCGACCTGGAAGCGCACAAAGATAAAATCGTGGTAGTGCATGGCACGGCAACAATTTTGGATTTCACGAGTAGCCCCTCTGATAGTCCCAGGGCGACCTTGCTCACCGCTTAGTTGCGGTCCAAGCGGAGCCAGCACATTTCCTCCACATTCTCCTATGTGCCACGCAGCCAATCGCAAACGAGGCCCAGCGTGCATGATCGACGGGACCGCCAGGCCTCTAACCGCTCCTCCTCGTGTGAGACGGCTGAAGCAAGCTAATCACGACCGTAGACCGGCGGCCATTCGCTCAATGGATTTAGGCCGCTCTTGCATCCGGCGATTCCGTTGCCTGCCGGGCGTTCGGACCATTTTTCCGCACAACAAAGGCGAAGTATGGACAAGCCCGTGTAGTCTCTGCAGCGGCGCTTGATCGCGCGCGGGTTCTCGCTGCCGAAGTATGGCGCTGATGGTGACGCGGGTAGCGACACGGTCATCGCCGTGAGTGCGGCGCTGAATGAACTGGAGCGCTGAGAAACTGGTGCTCCATCGGCGTCTCGCTGGGCTGCACGGGTGACTCACGAGCAGCCGTTCAATCCCGGCAAGTATCCCATGACGATCGGGATCGTCGGCAGCGCGGTGCCGGCGCTGATTGCGATCCGCTCATTTCGGCCCTCAGGGCGAAGGGATAAGATCAAGTTCTGGACGCGGTCGGCAGCATACTCACATTTCCCGGTTGATCGAAAACTGCTGCACGTCGAAGGACGTCAGTGCGTCGGAGGGCAGCTCCCATTCCACGGCACTTGTACTTTTTCCACCCGGAATGCTTCGCATGGTCTGCCAGTCTATCTTTCCGAAGCTTTGTGCATCGGCGGAGATACCGAGATCGTTAAGTTGATAGTCCTCGATAACTTTCTGGGCCTTGTTGCTGAGGACGATAAAACTTCCGCTTTTCTGCGAAGTCAAATTCTTCAAGTCCTCAGGCGGAATCTCCTGTGTTTGCGCTATTCCGCTGAGCGTTGCGTCAACCGACAAGGACGCAAAGATGTTTGCGTCCTTTATCCTTCCGGCCGCGCGCAACTGTGCCGCAAGCTCGCTGCTGGCGATTGCCACAACCCCGTATTCCCCGTTCAGGATCGCGGTTTGAAAAGTCGATGCAAACGCCTCTCCCTTAGCCACTGCGGAAGAAGTGCCGCCGAGGACTGCGATCCAGGTCTTACGACTGGAGAGTGCTGCCGGGTCGATGCTCGCTTGGTCCGTTGGGATGAAATCATTGAACACGACTTCAGGCTCGTTGCAGGGAGCGGTCGCGCTGATGTCTCGTGTGTGCGTGTTCCACATGGCCGCAGCCTTGTAGGATATCGACGTGTCGCACTTGGCTTCCATTGACTCCATGATACCGATCGTGGGACGGTTTCCTTGGAGCTCCTTCCACTCGCCGCCGTCAATGCTCCGCCAGATTCGGGCGGCAACGAACTTCTCGCCTGTTGCCGGCGTGGAGCGGGTGACGATCACAACCTTTCTGAGGACATCCGCGGTCCCTGCCGCGGTCCAGCCGCCCCACATCAGTGCGGAGCCGACGAAGGCAGCACTAAACTTCTTCCACAGTGACGTCATGGGTGATTCCTCCAACGGTCACTTTGAGCACAGTCTTGTTCTCAGTTTCTTTTTTTGAAGAGGTGAATATTGAGCTTAGAAGCTGGATCACAAGCCAAATGGCTATGGAGCCCGTCAGGACGACAATTCCAGAGAACAATAAGGGAATGTAATTTCCGAGGACAAATGCCAGGATATGATCGGAGGCATCGTTCCAGTTCGACCAATCGAACTTCCTATCCTCGACGAGCATGATTTCGGCATCGGCCTGCTTGTTAAGAACGGGATCGAACTCGACGTTGTAGACGAGTCGAAGCGACGCTTTGACGTCGCTCACTCCTATCCTGTAAGCCACTGCGCCGCGGGGCGGAATGAGCGCAGGCACCGCGACCTTATCGTCCGGAATGACCGATGGATTCGAAGCGAGAATGACGTTTCCGCTCTGAAGAAATTGCGCCTCCGTGCCAACGGTAGGCAACTTGGCGAGACACGGCTTGCCCCCGCCAGGTAGAACGCAGGTTATAAGGAAGTTTCCGGCGTTAACGGCCCCCGACATGGACCTATTACGAAGAAAGATGGTCTTGGTAGCTACTCCGCCTGTGGTTCCGTCCTCGACCCGATATTCGACAACGCGCAGTTTCGAGGCGTTTTCAATTGCCGAGTTAAACATCCACCCTGCGAGGCTTAAAAGAAGCACAAGAACGTAAGGTGCCGCAGATTCCTTGAACACATTCGTCATGTGACACTCGCGGATAGAGAGGCTTCACGCGCACAATAAGTTTTTTGGATGTTAACCCACCACACTGCTATATTTGGATATTATAATAACGTGTTGGATCTGCAATCGGGGCTATGTCGTCCAACCGATATAAAATGAGCTGGCAGATGCAGGCTTGTTTGCGTGGTTCCATCGAGGTGGGCCAACTCGGACGGGATCGCCTCGTTGGGGTCATTCCGCGCATTAATGGATTGCCGGTTCACGCCCCCTTGCTCAAGCCGAGAATATTGGCTCGCTGACGCTTCGTCTCCATCGCGCATAAAGCGCTATCTGCTGGCAGTGGAGAAGAGCAGTCCGCTTGCCGTTCGAAGCGAAATCCGCATCGAGGATCTTCGGGGCCTCCTCCCGGAATTAGTCAAAAAAAGCGGCACCGGTTACGGGAAACCGTTGTCGGCACAGCGTCCTGAGTGCAAGGGGCCCGGCCTGCCCGTCCGGCTTGAGCGCCAGCGCCACGGGGGCACCACAGAATCCCGAGACCATTGAGGGCAACGGAATGACCACCGCCGCCGGTGCTGGCTACCGGAAATCAAGTACCCATGATATTTCCAGCAAAGTCGGAAATTGATCATGCGCGGCTTGCCGGCATCCGTAACGCTGGTTTTTACGGCGACAATGGCCGCCGCGGGGAATCCCTTGATCGATGCCGTTGCAACCGGAGACGCAGCCGCAGTCGAGCAGGCCCTGGCGGGTATCGAGTGCAGGCAATGTGCGTGCCAAGAGATACTATTTGATATTGTTTAGTTGCCTCATTCTGGAGGGTATTGGCACGTATCGAACGTCAGCGACGCAAGCACGGTCTTCGTGAGCCACAACAAAGGCTGACCGGGAGCGTTGGCACGCTCTCTGTCCTGGCCCTCTCCTCCCTATCCATGCTGCGTTGCAGCGACGATTTGCACTTGATGTGTTTAGTAAAACGTATATTACTAAACACATTGCTCAACATGAGGGAGTGTAGCGTGGGCATGTGAGCAAGGGAGAATTTTCCGAGGCCGGCGTCGGTCGGTTCTGTATCTGGGAGGAATACATGCGGAAGATGACGAGGGCCCTGATGGGCATGTCGTCGGCACTCGTGCTGTCGACGGCGATACCGGGAATGGCGAAGGCCGACGAATTGACGCTGTGCTGGGCAGCCTGGGACCCGGCGAATGCGCTGGTCGAGCTCTCCAAGGATTTTACCGCAGCGACCGGCACCACGATGAAGTTCGAGTTCGTGCCGTGGCCGAACTTCGCCGACCGCATACTCAACGAGCTCAATTCGGGCGGCAAGCTCTGCGATCTCCTGATCGGCGACAGCCAATGGATCGGCGGTTCCGCCGAAAACGGCTACTACGTCAAGCTCAACGATTTCTTCGACAAGGAAGGCATCAAGATGAGCGACTTCGCCGAAGCCGCGGTCAATGCCTATTCCACCTGGCCGAAAGGCACGCCGAACTATTGGGCGCTGCCGGCCATGGGCGACGCCAACGGCTGGTTCTATCGCAAGGACTGGTTCGCCAAACCGGAATTGCAGGCCGAGTTCAAGGAGAAATACGGCCGTGACCTCGGGCCGCCGCAGACCTGGGATGAACTGAAGCAAGTCGCCGAATTCTTCACCGGTCGCGAAATTGATGGCCAGAAGGTCTATGGGGCCGCGATCTTCACCGAACGCGCCTCCGAAGGCATCACCATGGGCGCGACCTCGGCGCTCTATCCGTACGGCTTCAAATACGAGCAGACCGGCGGCAAATACGACATGGACGGCGCCGTCAATTCCGCGGATGCCGTGGCGGGCCTCGAAGCCTACAAGTCTCTCTACAAATGCTGCCAGCCGCCCGGCTATACAGACAGCTACATGGGCGAGGGGCTCGACGCCTTCAAATCCGGCCAGGTGGCGATGGCGATGAACTGGTTCGCCTTCTTCCCCGGCCTCTACAAGGACGAGAAGGTCGGCGGCGACAAGATCGGGTTCTTCGTCAACCCCAAGCAGAAGGTCGCCGCCTCGACGCTCGGCGGGCAGGGGATGTCCGTCGTCGCCAATACCGACAACATGGACGGCGCGCTCGCCTACATCAAGTGGTTCGCTCAGCCCGACGTGCAGAAGAAATGGTGGGCGCTCGGCGGCTACGCCGTGCACAACGCAGTCCTGAACGATCCGTCCTTCAAGGCCAGCCAGCCCTTCGCGGCCGATTTCCTCGTGGCGATGAACCAGGTGCAGGATTTCTGGCAGGAGCCGTCCTACGCGATCCTGCTGCAGGCCATGCAGAAGCGCCTGCATGACTATGTCGTTGCGGACCAGGGCACGGCGCAAGAGGCGCTCGACTCTCTCGTCAGCGACTGGAAGGAAATCTTCGAGGACGAGGGCAAGCTCTAGGCTCCCATAGCAACACGGCCCGGCTGCGAAGGTCCGGGCCGTCGGCCTCGAACCCGATTCTTCCTTGAATTCAGGTGACGTCAGTGACCGATGCCCCTTCCACTATTGCGGAGCGATCCGCCGACATGCTTGCCCACGCTACGCCGACGACGATCGCGGTTCGGGTGCGCGGTCTTTCCGACCGTGCCATCGCCTGGCTCTTCATCACGCCGACGATCGCCTTACTGCTTGCGATCAATATCTTCCCGCTGATCTGGGCGGTCTATCTGTCTTTCACGAATTTCCGTGCCAATCGCCCCAACGCCGAAGTCGACGGCGTGGGTCTGCGCAACTACCAGCGGGTGCTCAACGACCCGGACATCTGGATCGCCATGCAGACGACGGCGCATTTCGTCTTCTGGACGATCCTGCTCCAGACGGTCATCGGCTTCGCGCTCGCCTATCTGATCGACCGCAAGTTCCGCGGCCATGCCTTCTGGACGACCGTCATCCTCATTCCGATGATGCTGTCGCCGGCGGTCGTCGGCAATTTCTGGCGGTTCCTTTACCAGCCGCAGATCGGCCTCTTCAATTATATCGTCTCGTTCTTCACGGGCATTCCGCCGTCATCCTTCGAGATGCTCGGCTCTGTGACCTTGGCACCCTGGGCGATCATCATCGTCGATACCTGGATGTGGACGCCCTATGTCATGCTGATCTGCCTTGCCGGCCTCAGATCCATCCCGGACTACATCTACGAGGCCGCCGAGGTCGACCGCGCCTCCGCCTGGCGCCAGTTCTGGTCGATCACCGTGCCGATGGCCTTGCCCTTCATCATGCTCGCCGTGCTCTTCCGGGGCATCGAGAATTTCAAAATGTTCGACATGGTGATGCTGCTGACGGGCGGAGGGCCTGGTTCGACCACCGAGGTCGCGTCGATCACGCTGAAGCGCGAGGCCTTTGAAAGCTGGCTCACCGGACGGTCTTCGGCCTTCGCGATCATTCTTTTCGTCGCCGTGTTCGGCCTCGCCAACATCTACGTCAAAGCGCTCAACAAGGTGAAACAGCGATGAGTTCGGTCAATACCGCCCACTCCGTGGTCGAGCCGACGCCGACCGCCAAGCGCATCGCCGGCACGATCGTCATCCTCTATGCGCTGGTGATGATGATCCCGCTCGCCTGGATCTTTCTGACGAGCATCAAGTCGCCGCCGGATTCGATCAGCTATCCGCCGAAGGTCGTCTTCACGCCGACCCTCGAGGGTTTCTGCAACCTCTTCACGACGCGCACGCGGCAGACGCCAGACTATATCCAAGCGCTGCCGCCGCCGACGGGAACATGCGACGAGATCACCCGCAGCCGCAACATGGTCATAGCCGGCCCCTCGAACTATTGGCCGCGCTTCGGCAATTCGCTCCTGATCGCCTTCGGCTCGACCTTCCTTGCCGTCTCGCTCGGAACGCTTGCGGCCTATGGCTTCTCGCGCTTCCGCGTGCCGCTCGCCGACGATTTACTGTTCTTCATCCTTTCGACCCGGATGATGCCGCCGATCGCGGTCGCGATCCCGATCTATCTCATGTACCGCCAGTTCGGCCTTTCCGACACGGCGCTCGGCATGATCCTCCTCTATACCGCCGTCAACGTCTCGCTCGCCGTCTGGTTGCTCAAGGGGTTCATCGACGAGATCCCACGCGAATACGAGGAGGCCGCGATGATCGACGGCTATACCCGCCTGCAGGCTTTCTGGAAGGTCGTGTTACCCCAGGCGACCACCGGGATTGCGGCGACTGCGATCTTCTGCCTGATCTTCGCCTGGAACGAATATGCCTTCGCAGTGCTCTTGACTTCGGGCTCGGCGCAGACCGCGCCGCCGTTCATACCGACGATCATCGGCGAAGGCGGGCAGGATTGGCCGGCGGTTGCCGCCGGCACGACGATCTTCCTGGTGCCGATCCTCGTCTTCACCATCATCCTGCGCAAGCAGTTGCTGCGCGGCATCACCTTCGGAGCGGTCCGCAAATGACGAACACGCGAGAACCCACCAGCCCGATCCGGCAGAGGCGAGCTTTCTTCCTGCGGCGAGGCCCGATGGAAAACATCGCGACCGTGCTGATCGCTGGCGGCTTCCTGATGCTGTTCCAGCCGTTCCTGCTGGCGCTTTACACCTATTCGCTGGCCATGCTGCTGACTGGAACCGTCATGTTCGTCATCGTCTCGAAATTTCCGGAGTAAGCGATGTCCGAGATCAAGATCGTAAACCTGCGCAAGCAGTTCGGTGATTTCGTCGCTGTCGAGGATTCGAGTTTCACGGTCCAGGACGGCGAGTTTCTGGCGCTGCTTGGGCCGTCAGGCTGCGGCAAGACGACGACGCTCAGGATGATCGCCGGGCTCGAGCTGCCGACCAGCGGCAAGATTTATCTCGATGGCGAGGACGTTACGAACAACCGGGCGAGCGCCCGCGACATCGCCTTCGTCTTCCAGCTCTTCGCGCTTTATCCGCACATGAATGTGCGCCGGAACATCGGTTTCCCGCTTCTGTCGCAGGGCGTGCCGAAGGCGGAAATCCGCGCCCGTGTCGAGGAGACCGCGAAGCTCCTCAGGATCGATCACATCCTCGACCGGTCGGTTTCGGGGCTCGCCGGCGGCGACCGCCAGCGCGTCGCGCTCGGGCGGGCGATCATCCGGCGGCCCAAATGCTTCCTGATGGACGAGCCGCTCGGCACGCTCGACGCTGAGTTCCGCGAGGTCATGGTCCATGAGCTGCGCGAGCTTCACAATCGTATCCACGCGACAACGGTCTACGTGACCCACGACCAGCACGAGGCCATGGCGATGGCCGACAAGATCGCGGTCATGAATCATGGCGTGATCGAGCAATTCGGCACGCCGCAGGAAATCTACAACCGCCCGGCCTCGATGTATGTCGCCGACTTCATCGGCTCGCCGTCGATGAACTTCATGCGATTCCATTCGGGGCTGCAGCGGGGGACGCGATCGGTCGCCCTCGAGGGTATCGAGGTCGCGGTGCCGGAGGTGGGAGAGGATGTCTTGCCAGGCGAACTGGCGCTCGGCGTCCGCCCGGAGCATATCCGCTTCAACGATTCATCCCGTCTTCGCGGCGCCGTCTACGGCAGCGAGTATCTCGGCACCAACCAGATCGTTGCGGTCGAAACCGCCTCCGGCATTCTCAAGGCGCGCGTGTCGACCGACCGCAGCTTCAAGCCCGGCGAGACCGTGGGTCTTGAATTCAATCCTGCGAAACTCGCCGTCTTCGATTGCGCCTCGGGCAGGGCGATCGCGTCGGCCCTCTATCAGGAGGCCCGTCATGGCTGAGGTCGTTGTTCATGGTATCGGCAAGACCTTCGGTGACACGGTGGCGGTCGACGATCTTTCGCTGACCATCCGGGATGGGGAATTCGTCGTTCTTCTCGGGCCGACGGGCGCCGGCAAGACGACCACGCTGCGCTTGATCGCCGGCCTCGAAAAGCCGGACAAGGGCCGGGTGACGATTGCCGGTCGCGATGTCGGCCGGCAATCGCCTGCCGAGCGGGACGTCGCCTTCGTCTTCCAGCAATATTCGCTCTATCCGCATTTGAGCGTCTACGACAATCTCGCCTTTCCGCTGCGCTCTCCGGCCCGACGGCTCAGCGGTGAGGAGATCGACCGCCGCGTGCGCGAGGTGGCGCGCATGGTGTGGATCGAACACAAACTCGAAAATCGTTCGACACGGCTTTCGGGCGGCGAGATGCAGCGCGTCGCGATCGGCCGCGCGCTCGTGCGCCGCCCGGCGATCTATCTGATGGACGAGCCGCTTTCGTCGCTCGACGCGAAGCTGCGGGCCGAACTCCGATTGGAGCTGAAGCGAATCCAGAACGAATTGAGCTCCACGCTTCTCTACGTCACTCATGACCAGATCGAAGCCATGACGATGGCCGACCGCATCGGCATCCTTTCCGAGGGCCGCCTCGTGCAGATCGGCACGCCGCGGGAGATCTACGCGGACCCCGCCAATCTGCATGTCGCCGCGCGCCTCGGCCAACCGCACATAAACCTGCTTCCCATAGACCTCCTGCCCGGCGCCGCACCACCTTCCGGCGCGCTGACGATCGGCGCGCGGACCGAACATCTGGAGATCGCCACACATGCTCGTGGCAACGCCGAAGTGGACTGGATCGAGCACCTTGGCGATCAGAACCACCTGCACATCCGGGTGAAGGGCCACAAGCTCGTGACGCTTGCGGATCCCTATCTCTCCATCAAACCAGGCGACCGGATCAACCTTTCGCTGAGACAGCCCCTTTATTTTGGGTCGGCCGGCGAGCGGCTGCGCTGATGCTGCGGGGATTAATCGACAAGGTAATCGGATGAGCACGATGAAGCACTTTTTCAACCGCAAGGAAAACATCGTCACCGAGGCGCTGGACGGCCTGCTCCAGACCGCGCCACCCGGCACCCTCGCGCGCCTCGACAGCTATCCTGAAATCAAGGTCGTCCTGCGCGCCGACTGGGACAAGGCGAAGGTTGCGGTCGTCTCCGGCGGCGGGGCCG
The DNA here is from genome assembly GCF_036488675.1 of Sinorhizobium chiapasense. Lineage (NCBI taxonomy): Bacteria > Pseudomonadati > Pseudomonadota > Alphaproteobacteria > Hyphomicrobiales > Rhizobiaceae > Sinorhizobium > Sinorhizobium chiapasense. The sequence goes on along the minus strand of NZ_CP133152.1, from coordinate 1,299,860 downwards.
GCCATGAGCCGTCGCATGCGGGCTTTGTCGGAAAAGGCATGTTGACTGCGGCGGTTTCCGGCGAGATCTTCGCCTCGCCGAGCGTCGATGCGGTGCTGACCGCAATCCGCGCGGTGACCGGGCCGAAGGGCTGCCTGCTGATCGTCAAGAACTATACCGGCGATCGCCTCAATTTCGGGCTCGCGGCGGAAAAGGCGCGCGTCGAAGGCTTTCGCGTCGAGATGGTGATCGTTGCTGACGACATCGCGCTGCCGGATATCGCTCAGCCGCGCGGCGTCGCCGGAACGCTCTTCGTCCACAAGATTGCGGGGCATTTGGCCGAGCAGGATGCGGATCTCGAGACCGTTGCCGCCGCCGCCCGCTCGGCCGCGCGCGACATCGTTTCGCTCGGCGTGTCGCTCTCCTCCTGCTCCATTCCCGGCCAGGCCCATGCGGAGCGGCTCGAGGCCGACGAGGGGGAACTGGGGCTCGGCATCCACGGCGAACCCGGCGCCGAACGGATCGCCCTACAGGAGGCGCGCAGCATTGTTGCCACGATGTCTGAGCGGCTCTCCAGAGCTTTGCCGGGAGACGGCCGCTATGCGCTTCTCATCAACAATCTCGGTGCCGTCCCGCCGCTCGAGATGGGATTGATCGCCCACGCGGTCCTTTCCTCGTCACTCGCCACGCGTGTGAAACTGACGATAGGCCCCGCGCCGATGATGACGGCGCTCAACATGAACGGCTTTTCGCTTTCGCTCATCCGGCTTGATGGCGAGAGTGAGGCGGCATTGAAATCGCCCGTCGGCCCGCATGCCTGGATACCCGCCATCGAGCGGCATGATGTCTCCGTTCTGCCGGTGATTGCCGTGCCCGCCGCTCAGTCCGCGGCAGCTAGTCACGATCCGGCCGCCGATCGGCTGATCGCGGAGATCTGCGATCATCTGCTCTCACTCGAAGCGGAGCTCAACCATCTCGACGCCCGGGCCGGCGACGGCGATACCGGCTCGACCGTGGCGACGGGTTCGCGCAGCGTTCTTGCCCATATCGAAAGGCTGCCACTGAAGGACATCGCCGCGACGCTCTCGTCGATCGGCAGCATTCTCAGCACCAGCATGGGTGGCTCGAGCGGCGTGCTCCTGTCGATCTTCTTCACCGCCGCCGCCAAGGCCTATTCCGACACCAAGGACATGGCGAGCGCGCTGCTGGCCGGGCTCGAGCGGATGACCTTCTACGGTGGCGCGGCGGTCGGCGACCGCACGATGGTGGACGCCCTGGACCCGGCGCTGCGTGCCCTCAAGGCCGGTGGCCTTTCCGCCGCCGCCTCCGCAGCGCGCGCCGGCGCCGACGCGACCCGGGCGATGAAGAAGGCGAAGGCCGGACGCGCTTCTTACGTCGGCGAACGGGATCTCGACGGCGTGCCGGACCCGGGCGCCATGGCCGTGGCGGCCGTGTTCGAGGTTGCAGCGGGGCTTCGGTAGGCAGGCGCTCTAACGGTGACGGTCGATCACGAGTATGATCGACCAAGAGGGTGTTAAGAGGTGTCCGTTGTGCCGTCGAACGCAGCGCTCATAGGCGGGTTGATCGATGTCTGCCGGGAGGCGATCGCGGCCAATGCCGACCATCTGTCGGAACTCGACAGGGCGATCGGCGACGGTGACCACGGCACCAACATGCGGCGCGGCTGCGAAGCGGTTTACGCCGAGCGAAGCCGGCTCGCTGGGCTTCCGTTGCCGAAAGCGGTGGAGGAGATCGGCCTCACTCTCGTCATGAGCGTCGGCGGCGCGGCCGGTCCGCTCTACGGGACGCTGCTGATCGAGATCGGCCGGCAGATGGCCGGCCTGAGCGAGCAGGCCGAGTTTCCGCGCGCGTTCGAACGTGCGATCGGCGCCGTCGCGCGGCGTGGGCGCGCACAGGCCGGAGACAAGACGCTGCTCGACGTGCTTTACCCGGTGCATGCCGAAGTGGTAAGGCGCGCGGGCCTGGCGGGGATAGCCGAAGAGGCCGAGCGAGCGGCAAGCCTCACTTTCGGCATGAAGGCGATGCGCGGTCGCGCATCGTTTCTCGGCGACCGGTCGATCGGACACATCGATCCGGGCGCGAAGAGCTGTGCGCTGCTGACGGCGGCGATCTGTCGTTTCTTGGAGGAGCAATGCCTGGCATGACCCCGAAATCCGCAAATGTCGGCGTCGTCATCGTGTCGCATTCGCCGCTTGTCGCGCAGGGTGCTGCCGACATGGTGCGCCAGATGGTCGGCGATTGCGTGCCGCTCGCCTGGTCGGGCGGCAATGCAGAGGGCGGGCTCGGCACGCATGCGGCCGGCATATTGGCCGCGATCGAAGAGGCGTGGTCGGACGCCGGGGTTGCCGTTTTCGTCGATCTCGGCGGCGCGGAGACCAACAGCGAAATGGCGATCGAGATGCTCGGGGAGCCGCGTTCCGGAAGGGTGATCATTTGCGATGCGCCGCTTGTCGAGGGGGCGGTGATGGCAGCGGCCGAAGCTTCGGGCGGGGCGGCTCTTGCCCGCGTCGTGGCGACCGCGGAGGAACTGTCGCCGTGATGGACAACAGGCCGCGACGGGAAGCGCCCGAGGCAGTGGACACGCAGGGTTACTGCCAGGCGGAGATCGAGGTGACGCACGGTTTCGGGCTGCATGCTCGCCCGTCGGTCGTTTTCACGCGGCTCGCGAAATCGTTTCCCTGCACTGTCGAGATCGAGGTCAACGACAGCAACGTCTGGCTGAACGGCAAGAGCATCGTCAAGATCATGGGGGCGAGGATTCGGAGGGGTTCGATCCTGAAAATCCGAGCCCGAGGCTTACGCGCCGCGGAAGCGATCCATGCGCTCAAGGCGCTCGTCGAGCGCGATTTCGATGAAGAAAAGAAGCATGGCCGAAGCGCTTGAAATCACCGGGGTCTCCGCCTCTCCGGGCGTGGGGGTCGGGCCCGCCCACCTCGCTGCCGATGTTATGGCGGAGGTACCTGCGCTCCTCGACACGGTGGCCGCGGAGGGCGACAAGCTGCGGCATGCCGTCGCCACCGCCCTCGTGGAGCTCGAGGCCCTCGCGGCCCGGTCGGACGAGGAAAGTGCCGGCATTCTCGACTTCCAGATCGAGATGTTGCTCGATCCGGCTCTCGTCGAAATGGCCGAGCGCAGGATCATCGCAGGCCATGGCGCCGCACTCGCCTGGTTTGGCGCGCTCAACGATTATATCGGCGATATCGAGCAGGCACCCGACGAGCAGCTCCGTGCCCGCGCAGTCGACATCGTCGATATCCGCAATCGCGTCCTCAGCGCATTGACGGGCCGCCCTCTGGAGGACTTCGCGCCGGGTTCGGTTTTTGTCGGCAAGGACCTTGAGCCCAGCCTCTTCCTTCAGCATGACTGGACCGCCGGCGGCGGCATCATCCTCTTTGAAGGCAGTGTTTCCAGCCACGTGGCCATGCTCGCCCGCAGCCGTTCGGTCCCTATGGTCGTGGCAACCGGGCGGTTCGAAGTCGCCAATGGCGTGGGCGTGCTTGTCGATGCGAACGACGGCCGGGTGGTTGTCGCGCCTGAAGATCAGCAGATTCACGAGGCGCGGTCGAGAACAAACGAGGCAAGGCCACCTGCTCCGTCTCGAACGGGAGGCGTGATCGAGACGGTTGACGGGGTTGCGATCCGCCTGTCGGCGATCGTCAATGATCCGTTCGAGCTCAAATCCATCGATCCCTCGTCGGTCGCGGGCATCGGCCTGATGCGGACAGAGTTTTTGGGCAATGTCTTCGATCAGGAAACACATTACGACATCTATAGGCAGGCGCTGGACTGGGCAGGTGATGCACCGGTGATTATGCGCATGTTGGATCTCGGCGGCGATAAGAAGGAGTTGGGCGTCGGGGCCAAGGAGAGCGAAGCGTTCATGGGAAGACGAGGCATCCGGCTGCTCCTGGCGCTTCCGGAAATAGCCCGTTTGCAGGCGCGCGCCCTGTTGCGGGCAGCGGCGCACGGCAATCTCGGCGTCCTCCTGCCAATGGTCACGGTGCCGGAGGAATTCGATGCGATGCGGGCGATCTTCGAAGAGGAGTCGGCCGCGCTTGGCAGGAGGGGCGTGCAAACGCGCATGCCGGAGATCGGCATGATGGTGGAGGTTCCGGCGGCGGCGCTGACGCTCGATCGCTTTTCGCGCTCGGACTTCTTCTCCTTCGGGACAAACGATCTGGCGCAATATCTTGCGGCGGCCGCAAGGGACGACCAAAGCGTCGCCGCGCTTTACGCCGCCGCCACGCCGGCTGTCTTAAGGGTAATCGCGCAGGGCGTGGCGCTTGCCGAGGCGATGAAAAAACCGATCGGGATCTGCGGCGAGATGGCCTCCGACCCCCGGCATGTACCGGCGCTCATGGCTGCGGGCCTTCGCCACTTCTCGGTGGCGACCAATCGCTTGGCGACCATAAGATCCACAATCGGCGGCATGTACTCGGACGGCCGGGCCGCGGCGGAGATGAAGTGAATGTCGCGCGACACAGTTGAAGACGCGATCATCGCCTACAAGACGATGCTGGCGCAAATCATCGACAATCGGCCGTCGGGAACCCGCCAGCGGCTCGCCGCAGCACTCGGCAAGCATCGCAGCTTTGTGACGCAGGTGACAAGTCCAACCTATTCCACTCCGCTGCCGGCGCGTCATCTCGCGACGATCTTCCGTGTCTGCCACTTCAGCCCGGGCGAACAGGAGCGCTTCGTTCAGGCCTATCAGTCCGCGCACCCCGGCAAGCTGCCGGATTTCGGAAGCGCGGAGAAGCTGCGCCAGCTCTCGCTGATTGTTCCGGATCTTGGCGACGAAAAGAAGAACCGCCTGTTCGACGAAGCGATCGAGGAACTCGTCCGGAACATGGCGAAACTGGTCGCAACGGTGGATTAGAGGGTCGCGATGTGTTTCAGTACGTCGCTTTCCCGGGAAGACCCTCCAAGTTCGAGTCCGATCGAGGGCACCGGTGTCGAGATTGCAGCGTTGCGGCGATTTTGCGCAGGGCCGGAGAGCACGGCGTCGTGGGAGGGGCACGATGAAGAAATTCATGAACCGAGCCGAGACGCTGGTGGCTGAAAGCCTCGCGGGCTTCGTTGCAGCCCACGAACGGCTGGTGGCGTTCGGAGCCGACAGGAGGTTCGTTCGCCGACGCATTCTTCATCCGGGCAAGGTCGCGCTCATTTCAGGCGGTGGCGCCGGGCACGAGCCGATGCATGTCGGTTTTGTCGGGAAAGGTATGCTGGACGCCGCCTGTACCGGACATGTCTTCACCTCTCCGACACCGGACCAGATCATTGCCGCGATACGGGAAACGGACGGCGGCGAGGGGTGTCTGCTCATCGTCAAGAATTATGACGGCGACGTCATGAATTTCGAAATGGCCGCCGAGCTCGCGGCGGCCGAGCACCGCATCGCCACCGTGATCGTGCGCGACGACGTCAACCCCGGCGGGTCGAAGCGCAGCCAAGGCAGAAGAGGCGTTGCGGGGACCCTCGTGATCGAGAAGCTGCTGGGAGCGGCGGCGGAGGCCGGCTGGCGGCTGGACGACCTGAGCGCGCTTGGTGAGGACCTGAACGGCCGCATTCGCACCATGGGGGTGGCGCTCAGCGGCGTCACTGTACCTGACACGGAGCGGGAGACCTTCGTGCTCAACGAAGACGAAATGGAGATGGGCGTCGGAATTCACGGAGAGCCGGGCCGTGCACGAGTCAAATTCGCGACGGCCGACGAAATCGTGGAAACGATGCTCGAGGCGATCCTGAGCGATCTGGTGCCGGACCGGAGCGACAAGCTGCTCCTCTTTTTCAACGGCTTCGGTGGCACGCCGGTATCGGAGCTCTATCTCGCTTACAATTGCGCCCGAGCGCAGTTTGCGCGCCTGGGCGTCACGGTCGCCCGGTCGCTGGTCGGAACCTATGCCACCTCCTTGGACATGGCGGGTCTCTCAATCACCGTTGCGCGCCTCCAGGAACGAGAGCTTTCCTTGTGGGACGCACCAGTTGACACCGCGGCGCTGCGCTGGAGAAGCTGATCGGATATTTCATGTCTGCGCGCGGTGGCCCTGAGGAATTTTGGGTCTTCGTATTTACGATCTGCGCCTGATCTGCAGCATCTGATGTTTCAGCAACTCCGGAACACGCATCCGCAGCCAAGCCTCGGTCGCGATACCTGGTTCTGTGATGCCCCTTCATATCTTGGACAGGAACCACTCAACGGCCATGCCAGCGAAGGCGCCGACAAACAGAACGGCGACAAAAAGGCGATGTACCCCGCGACTCTCTGGTAAGGGATACGGTTCGAATCGGTTCAAGGCGAGGAGCGCCTGGAGCGGCTCTGCACCTGTCGCTCGAAACGGGGCGGATTGTCGCTACTTTTTGAGATCTGTACCAGGCGCGGGTGACTGATGCGCCGCTTATCGTATCGCGGCCAACCGCTGCGGTCGTGTCTGGACTTGCAGCACCGCCCCACCATAGCCAGACCAGTCACGCGAAGCCATGGCATTCTGCATCAAGTCGTCCATCAGAGTCTCGGCAAGCAAAAATGTGCTCACCGCAACATGCGCCATAATCAAGTCTAGTCGTGTAGTCCCTGAGCAATCTCAGAGGGTGACGGCAAAATGTCCATGGGAGGCCGCGCCCTCAATATCGTCGCAGGAACCACAGAGCACAATGATCGTTGTATGTGATGGGCGAGCCGGACTGCCATTGCGACGGCCGGCAGGGTAGGGTTGGCCTGGCCCGAAGTCACAAACACCGAGCTGCCTGCCACGAAGAGATTGACGATGTCATGCACCTGACAATCTGCATTAACGACCCCGTCGCGACGGTTCGCAGACATTCTGGTAAGGCCAATCTGGTGATAGCCGTCCCTGGCCTGCATTGCGACCAATCGTTCAAGGTCCTCAGTCTCGTCCAAGAAGACCAGCCTGCCGATACCTTGCCGTGCGAGCCACAGATCGAGCGCCTGATGAGCAAGGACCGTCGACTGGTAGTCCTGCGTGGAATATTTGAACGCCACGTCCAGCTTAAGGGAGCCGTCGCGGTCGCGCGCCTCATTGAGGAAAACCCTGCTCTCACGGTTCGGTATTTGCTCTGCATGGTAACGTAGACGGTAGAGATGGTGCGGGTCGGGCACGAACAAATGCGGCTCATGAAGACGCACCCTTTTGTGCAACAGGTTCGCGGCCGAGCCGACGGATTTCAACGGATTGCGCGCCAGGTTCCACAGATGAGGCGCAATGCTCTGCTCTGTTCGTCCTCGGTTCCCGGAATTGACCTTCATGTTCTTGAGCACATATGCGAGGGAACTGGTGGTGTCCCCGGGGACAGCAGTGGATATGTCCCGATTTTGCGGCCACATCGCGATGTTCGAGACACCTAGCTCCGACTGAAGTTGAGCATCCGGCTGAAATCGTCTGCGCACGAAGGTGCCGTTGGCAGACCTGTAGAACCAATAACTTCGGGCCTGCTCGGAACTTGAGAACTCAACCTGTGCGATCTCGCCGGCCAGATGTCCCATGTAGAAGCGGCCGAGCGGGCCTTCCTTGCCCGAAAACAACTCAGGAAACTCCGCCTGCAGGTTGAGCAAGAGCCGGGCGTTTCCACGACCGCCGCAGGCCAATACGAAATGTTGCGCGGATATGAAGTGAAAATAGCCCCTGCAGGAGACGCCGAGCTTCCTTACCGTGCCCGCGACGGGATCGAATCCGATCGAGTGTACCCGCGTGTTCAAGACGACGGTCAGGTATGGCGAGGAATGAAGTTCCTTTGCGTTCGCTGTGGCAGTATCGCGCACACGCGTCCAGCGTTCGAGCGACCGGAAAAATCCTGGCCCTTCGATGGGAGCGGGCTCGTCTATTTCGGCGTCGCAGCTCAGGATTGCGCGCGCTCGCTCGTAAAAAGACGAAAGCTCCCCGTGGCTTATGGGCCAATTTCCATCGCCGATGTAGTTCCGCTTCGCAAAGTCGATATCGTCAAACTCAACGCATTTACCTCCCCACCACCCTGAGGTGCCGCCAAGCCCCGTTCCGAGCGTCTCGCGGTCTCCACAGTGATTTTGGTCTCCGCAAACGTCAAAGGGTGCCTCGTCTGGGCGTGGGCGTCTCGCGCGCTTCGCTCCTGCGTCGATTAGTAGCGTGCGAATGTTCAACCGGCTCAATTCGAGAGCCACGGCTAACCCGACCGGCCCCGCGCCCACGATGCAGACCTGAAACGGTCCCGAAAAGGCATGCGCGTCTGCAAACATTATGCACTCCCATTTTCGAGCGAATTCCGTGGCGTGACACGCTGACAGGATGGCTCTAGCTGAGCTGCGACATTACTTTCCCGATTGATCGCATTCCTCCAGTATATCCATCCAACGCCTTGCAAAAGCCCGGCCTCTGATAGGTCCTCCCACGTCTTGTACTCAGTCGTATTGCTGCTGAGGAAGTTGGTATTATCGATGTTTGAGGTATACGCCGTGTATTCTTCCGTATGCTCGGCGCGGTTCAGCGGATCGATTGCCTTCTTGACGAAGGTCGACAGGAACTTGAAATGTAAAAGTGCCCCCGAGATTCTGACGGCGCCACGCATTTCGCCAAGATTGAGGGAAAGCGGCCAAACCTGATGCGACGATTTCAGGAACATGCGTTCTCCGCCCATATAGATGAGCGGTACTTTGTTGAGCGCAGGCCCATCCCAGATCCGGTTTTGAAAGTACACCCGTCCGCGAACGCCGCCCTTGATCCAGATTGTTTGATTGCGTTTGTCGAAATGTGACGCGTAGCCCGTGCGGTCGAACAGGTTGCAAATCTCAAGAGGATCCCGCCCCGCCTCGCAGATATTTTCAAGAATTGGCTTCCGACTATACATGTCGACCATGACCGCCTGCATGGACTGATTGCCGTTTGATTCAAGATAGGCAGTCAGACTACTGATCGGCTGTGTATCGCAGTGCGGGTACACGAAAAATTCATCTGCATCGACGTAGAGAATCCATTTGCCCCTGCAGTGCCGATTGATGACCGCGTTGATCCAGTCGTTGCCGAAGCGCGCGCCTTTATAGGAGCCTCCGCTTGAAACAATGGACACATCGCTGCAGCCTGACAATTGCTCGCGCGTGCCGTCAGTCGATCCGTTGTCTATGCAGATGAAGTGCTCGAAGCCGAGATTGCGATAATATTGAAGAAAGAAGGGAAGCCGGCGCCCCTCGTCACGAACGACGAAGACAACAACATGACGGGCGCGCTCGAGTCCACTCAGCAGCCGTTCGTACGTCACCTCCCTGGCTTTCCAGGTCCGACGCAGGCGAGCCTTGACATAGTGGGATATACTGGCGGTGGTTGTGATCGGATCCATCGGTCTTTCTCAACCTTTCGCGGCGTATTCTCTCGCCTTCGATGCACGGGGTTACATGGATCGCCGCTACAGCGCCGGCGTTGAGCGGCAGTGCGACATCGCATGCGGAGATGACGGTCAGACAGCGTAGTCTCCGACAAACAGGCCCTGCAGTTGCGGACCGAATTTGTTTTGCCGAATGGTGTGCGTGAGACGCTCCTTCAGCGAGCGATATTTGTATAAGGCCTTACGATCGAAGCTTATTCCCCGGTAGAGGCCCCGGAACAGCGGATGGGCCTTACGCAAATCCACATAGACTTGGCTTTCCTTGTCCGTCCAGGGAAAGAATGTTCCATGCCAAGGCTTCGGATGCGCCATGTAGTGGACGACGGCCAAGGAGGACGAATTGACGAGGTGAAGGAAGTGCTTGGGAAAGTTCCAGCGGCTTGAAACGAGATTGAGCGAGGAGCCGCAGACACAGTTCAGGGCACCCTGGTCGTGCATCCCGTTGCAGGCGGCCGGATTCTTGACGAAAAACTCCAGTGCTTCCGGGCCGATCCAGCCATTGCGATGAAATTTGAGGAAGCCCGCATTGAAGTAGTGGCTGTCCTTGCCATAGTGCAGAAAGTCACGAATGGACGTGTAGTCTCGAGCCGCAAAGAATTTCCCTTCAGGGACATAGGCATTTTGAAGCTCGCTCAAGCTGCTGACGACTTGGGTATCGCCATCGAGATAAATAATCTGCGTATAGTGTGGCGGCAGCACGTCGCAAAGCACGAGCTTCGCCATGGTGCTGACGCTGATGCGCCCTTGGAAGTGGGAGCCGTCGAGTCTGCCGAGGGCCTGCCGCAGGGCTTCTGTGGCATCCACCAGCTGAACCCCGCGCAATGCAAGCAGGCTTCTTAGCTCGTCAAAATTATCCAGATGCTCCGACATGAGGATACAGACATCACTTGTAGGACTTGAGAATTCTCGTGCCTGGAGCGCTGACAGAATCGTCGGAAACGAATATTCGACATCTGCTGCGTAAACGATGCATTGAGTTTTCATGCCATCACCCTCTTTTCACGCCGCCTCACCGGGGCGGTGACGATGAAATCTGTTTTGGGAAAGCTGTCGTCCGGAAAAAACCGGCGGGAGTTGAGCGGCGGGCGGCGCGTTGGAAGCGGCCGACGCCTCTGCGTTTGATTATCGCAATCTTAAATGCCAGCGTGTATAAACGGCTGATACCCCGAAGCTGCACGTCAGACGGCTCAAACCGGGGGGAAATGGGTAATTTTCTGGAAGGGGTGCAAAGCGAGGGATGGCGATACTTTCCGGAGTCATCGTAGCGGCCGTATCGATCGCAGCCGCGGCCCGCATCCGCATAGCGGCCTTCGCCGTGTTTGCGCTTTTTGTAGCACTCGGCTTCGGAATTTTGACCCTTATGAAGGGGTCTCCCATCCTCGATGCGATCGTCTCCGGCATCGCGTTTCTCTTTCTGATGGAGATTTCCTACATAGGCGGCGTGTTCTTCTGGGGACTCTTGCGCCGTGCACGCCGGCCTTCCGCAAGGGAAGCGATCGTCGATTCCTCGCATACCCCGGGCAAGTAGCTTCCAGGCTTTCGGACGGGCATGTCCTGCGACCTCGATGGGTGCCGCTCGAAAGCGAGGCGCGCTCGGCGCCGACGGCCTTGTCGTTTCTGGCCTGGAACGCGAGCTGTCGATCATCTTGAGACCAGCACCGGCAAGGTCGTCAACGATGCCGATGTCCTCGATAGATGGGGCTGGGCGAAACGTTCCCGGGATGCGTCGGGGCGTGTCAGGCAACCGGCAGCCAGGCCCGCGGTAATGCTGAACAAAAGGCCGAGGTCGGTGCCGCTTGCCGACACCGTTGCGGAGGCGATCTGGGCCATCGATGCGAAGATCGCGGCAAGTCCGATCGTTCTGTCTTCAATCGTCCTGCCTAGCCGCTCAGGCCGTTTTTTCGAGCGAGCCGCGTTTAAGAGGCTGTGCACGAAGACGAGGAAAAGGACCATGCCGGCCACCCCGATATTGGACAGCAATGCGGCGGGAAAACTTGATGCCCGCACGGTTCCGAGTCCGCCGCCGAACGTCGCCGTCTCGACAAAAGCCGTCAGAGCCAAGGTGTTCCAAGCCGTGCGTTCCTCTCCGGACTGCGACTCGAGCTTGTCGACGAGCGTCAAACTTGCGAGATCGTTCACCGCGTTCCACGCGTCCGGGATCAGCATGAGGCCGATGACCGCGGCGGGGACGACGAAGAGCGTGACGCTCAGAAAGGCTGCGTGTCGCGTCGTTGTCCGGCCGATGACAAGCTGATTCAGGCTGAACGCGATCACGGCCGAGAGAAGAAGCGCACCAGCGATATACGCGGTCGTCGATGTGCACAGGAGGATCGTCACGCCGATCGACAGGGCGGCAAAACCCGCCAGCCGGCTTGGAAAACGCTCCAACCAAAGCATGACTGTGAATGTGAAGTACGCCAATGCCGCCGAGCCGTATGCGCTTGCTTCGGGGTACGAGCCGACGATACGTTTGAAGCCGCTCATGGTTTCAGCCGTATGCATCGTGTAGTTGGCGTTCCGGATAAAATCGAGCCATTCGGGCTGGCCGGCCATGAACGTCGCCACGTCGAGGCACGCCAGAGCAAAACAGGTTACGGCCGTCATCACCAATGTCTGGGCCAGGAAGCGCGCGTGCCCCAGTTGCGCGAGGCCGCAGACGACGGCAAAGCAGGCAAGGTCACTGAGCAGGTAGACGGACTGGGTCAGGTTCGACGAGCCCGGCGAAAGCGGGGAGGCTATCGTCGACATCACGCCTGACGCGCCCCGCGCCGAGGAGTAGACCAGCGTCGCGCCCTGGAAGATTCGCGGCAAGAAAAAGGCCGAAAGCACAGAAAAGAGTATGTATCCGGCGAACCAGAAGCCGGGGCCCGGATAAGCGGCGCTCGCCAATGCCTGCTGGATCAGGCGGGGCCGAAGCATGCAACATGCGATCAGCGAAAACAGAAGAAGATGGCTTGGCTGGATGCTGCTGCCACCGAGCGAGGGGAGCTGAATGGCGGCGGCGGCGCCGAACAACACCGACAAGCAAAGGACGGCGATCGCAAAGCGTGCTCCGAGAACGATGCCGAACGCACCAAGCAGAAAGACGATATAGCCGATCACTTCTATTGTCATGGCCGTCTCTTGGTCGGTTCGAACGGTTCGGGGGCAGGCGGACCCTCCTGCGCCATGTTTGCGAGCATTGCGGGCGAAAGTTGCGGGCGCTGCGGCAGGGAAGATGCTTGCGATGCCACGCCGACGCCGACCTCAATCAGGTCGTGCGGAAGCAAGGGCGTCGTTTCATAGGCATCGATATGGCTATAGCTTCCGTTGCGGTTGCGGCGCATGATCCTGAAGGTTCTGCCGATGTTGCCAAGCGCGACGGCCTCCTCCTGTGCGCTCCCTGCGACCTGCGCGCTGTAGTCGGCCTGTTCGCCAAGCAATCGCGCGACCTGGATGTCGATTGCCGACTTGCGGATTGCCAAGTCGATCGTATTCACCTCCTGCTGGTTCTCGGCATTTTGCTTGTTGACGATATTGAGCTTTTCCTGCTCGCTTTCACTCAGTGACTGGCGGGCCTTGGTGAGGGCGATTTCCAGATCGAGCAAGCGGCCTTGGGCCTCTGCCAATCCTCGATCGACGGACAAATGCCGCGCATTGTCGGTCAGGCCTTTGCTGGCGAGGTTGTTGACGCTGTCGAACTCCCGCTGGGCGAGGTCGATCTGCCGCTTCTGCGTGGTGATCTTTGCCTCAAGCGTCTTTATTTCCTGGCTGTAAAGACGGCTGAGGTCATCGGCCGCGTCGATCCGGCTTTTGAGCTCGATGCGCCTCAGCCGCATGAGGTTGGTTTCTTCCTCCTTCAACTTGTCGATGTCTGGCGTGCCCGAAAGTTCTACGGGGGTCTCGAAGCTCGTTCGACCGGCGATTTCGGCGCTGAGCCGGGCCCTTCGAACAAGGAGATCGCGTTGAACGAGGGCGGCGGTGCGATAGGCGCCGGCGGCTTCGATCCGGTTGCGTTCGAGGGTGTAGGTTTCCCCGCGGCGCAGAAAGCCGCCGGCAACGCTGACCGCTTTCATCACGGTCATGTTCGTTTGGAAGGAATAACGCCCGGGCGTCTCAACGACGCCGGTGATGAAGATCGGCGCATGCTCGGCAATTTCCACGGCGATAAAGGGTCTCCCCGGCAGCGCGGCCCTCTCGGTCAGGGCGTTCGCAATGGCGTCGGCGACCTGCTCGGTCGTCTTGCCGAAGGCCGCAACCTGGCCCGCGATGGGGATCGACAGGTTGCCCGCATCGTCGACCGCATAGGTCCCGTCGAGCGCCTGCCAACTGGCATATTGTTCGTCAGACGAACGCCACTCGACAATGCGCAGCTTTATCCTGTCCTCCGGAACAAGCGTATAGGGTTCGGCATGGGCTGCCTCCAAATGCGCCGCCCAGGCGACGGCAAACATGGCGAGGCCACCGGAAAGGCGAAGAGCGGGCAGGAAAAGTCGTTTCATGACGCGCTCCGGTTCGCTGGGGTCGACGGCAATGGTTTGGTTGAGCTGCTGCTGAATTCCAGGACGCGCGAAGGAGAGGCATTGCCTGCGAGAAGATCTCTCATGGCGACGATATTGCCGCGCAGGCGTCCAAGCCGATCGACGGAGCGGTCGGCGATCAACACGCCGCGGAGGTTTGCCAGCATATTGCGACTTATCTGCGCGATCGCGCGCGCGCTCGTCATCGTGCCCTTGCGCATCAGGTAGGCAGGATTGGCGACCTGCGAGTAGCCAAGCCGTAAACCAGGCTGACGACCTGACTTGACCCCGAGATGCACGCCGACCGCTCCTGCGACTTTAACGGATCGCCCGTGACGTGCGATGGTCCTGCTGAAATCGACATCTTCCAGCCAGCCATAGAGCGGAAGTTCTTCGTCAAATGTAAGTGCCTGCTCCAGGACGGGCGCCAGGCGCACCACCATGTTGCAGCCGTAGGCATTGTAGACGTCCGTCACCAGTTCCGCCCGCTCGCCCGCCCCTTCAATGATGGTAAGCGCTTCGGCCATGTTTAGCCCCCTGCCAAGGATACCGTCAGCCAGCACTTCGCCGGTAGCGATGACGACATCCTCCTGCCGCGCGAAAACGTCTGCCATTCGCGCCATGAAGTCGGGTGCGGGAACGAAGTCGTCGTCGAGGAAGACCACAATATCCGTATCCGGCGCCGCGGCGCGGATGATCGCGTTGCGCTGGCACGTGAGGCCGCGCCGGCCGACGATGAGTTCGACGCCGGGCGAGCTCGAAAGCGAGCCTGCATCGTCGATATCCGGCACGCATACGATCGTCCGCACGGGAGTAGCTTGCATCGTAGTCAGATAGCGGATCGTCTGTTGAAGTGTCGCGGGGCGCCCGGCCGAAGCGATGCCGACGGCGGTGCGCAACGGGAGTGGTGCGCACTCCGCGCGACGGGGCAACGTGTGGTCAAAACGCGCTTGCATGGCTCGCCTGCCTCGCTTTCTCGTCCAGTCGGAGCCCGCTGTCATCGCAGCATCCTGGCTGGGGCGTTGTTGATGACGGCGCCGAGGATCTCGCCGTCGACGTTGCGCATACTGTCGATCGCCCTGACTGCGTCATCGACGGATGTGCGCCCATAGGCTGTCACCACCAGGACTCCGTCCAGTTCCGGCGCTATCGCATTCGCATCCGGCGAAGCGGAGAATGCGGGGAGGTCGACGAGGATCGTGTCGTATTTCTTCTTCAGGGCATCAAAGCTCCATTGGGTCCGGCCCGAGCCGATACGAATGGCTGGGGTGACCCTGCCGACATTTCCAAGCGGCAGGAATTGCAGAGTCGGCACCAGCGAGATCACCGCCTTCTCCATCAGGCCGACATCGTCGAGCACATCGACGAGACCGATCGCGGCTTGAGGCGCCATTGCCGCGCTCAGGGAGGATTTTGGCGCCGCCGCATCGATAAGAAGGGTCCGCGAGCCCGACAGCGCGGTGAGGATCGCAAGATCGCGGGCCGTGGTCGAGGCCCCGGCGCCCGGATTGACCGCGACTATCCCGATGACGGTCCGTTGTCTGCGCCGCAACCCGGCGACGATCGCGGCCAATTCGCCCATGCCATCCAGCGTCCTGAGTGTGACGGCGCCGTTGCTTGCGTCGGCGGCGGGGGAGGACGCGGCAGAGCGACGTCCCAACACCGTGACGGATTTCAGGCCTGCGGCTTGGACGAGCTGCCGGGCGCGGATGATCCGGCGGTCACCGACATGCCGTATCATGGCCAACATCAAGCCGGCGCCTGTGCCGACGGCGATGGAGAAACCGAGGATCAGGCTGCTGCGCGGACGCTCCTTGGAAAGTGGCGGGGTTGCCGCGGAAACGATTGTGGCGTCGGAGACCGGATAGGAAATGCGCTGTTTCGCTTCCGTATATCGCGTCAGCGTACTTTCGAAGAGTGCGCGGCGGGCGTCCGCGGCGCTCCGCAATTCGGCAAGCTTGAACTGGTCGCGTGGACTGGCCCTGAAGGTGGTCAAGGCGTTGGCTGCCTCACTCAATTCGCGCTGTTGCTCAAGGACGAATTTCTCCAGCCATTGGCTGTATTGTTGCGCGGCCTGAGCATTCATCTGGATGTTTTTGCGGATATATTCCTGTGCGACGGTGTTGGCGATTTTCGCTGCCTTGTCGGGGCTGGATGCCGCCGCCGATATTTGCAGGATCGTGGATCGCCCGCTCCGGCGCAAAGTCACCATGCCGCGCAGCCGCATGATGATCCGATCGATCCGTTTCTGCTCTTCCGTACGCGCTCCCGGCGGGGCTTCGGCCGCTTCGTTGCCTGGTTCTGCGCGTCCCGGAAGAAGGCCCATCAACCATTCTTTTGCGATTTCCTTGGACGACGGCGGCTGATCGGCGAAATCCGGGTCGCTGGCGAGATCGAGCGCGGATGCTGTTCCGGCGAGCACGTCGCTGGAACCGGCAATCTGCAGCTGCACTTCGATGAACGCATCTTCGGCCGAGGCTCTCTGCGTCTCGGAGCTGTTGGCCGGCAACGTGATGAGGAGCTGGGTATCCGCCACGAACGTCGGCTTGGCTGTCGCGAGGTGAACAATCGCTATGGCGAGGAAGGCTGTGATCGTAGAGACGATCCAGGGCCAGCGCACGCGAAGAAAAAAGAACACGTCCTGCAAGGCCAACGGCGAATTGGCGCTAATGTTCGAGACGGGGAGGGCTATCGGGGAAACACCGCCATAGACGTAATTCATATTGCCTCATCCGTCTCCACAGCAATAACTGGAATTTTCGAAGCCTTGGCGCGGTCGTTTTGCTGCCTTGAGAGGCGCTCTAGTATGACCCGCGCTGCGAAAACAGGCTCGGAACGGTCTTGAGCATGATGGCGAAGTCCCTCCAGAGCGACCAGGTCCGGACATAGTGGACGTCGAGCGACACGCGGCTCTGATAGCTGACATCGTTGCGCCCGCTCGTCTGCCAATGGCCGGTCAGACCAGGACGGGCGGCAAAATAGGTGAGAACGTGCTCTCCGTAGCGTGGAAGCTCCTCGGCCGTGACCGGTCGGGGTCCCACCAGGCTCATTTCCCCGCGCACGACGTTGATAAGCTGCGGGAGCTCATCGAGGCTCGATCGCCTCAGGATTTCGCCTACAACCGTAATCCTCGGATCATTCTTCAGTTTCCGGGTCGCTTCCCATTCCATCCGGGCGGCAGGATCGGTCTTCAGCAGTTCCGCGAGTTGAGCGCTTGCATTCGTCTTCATCGTGCGGAATTTGAGGCATCCGAAAGGGGCGCCGCCAAATCCCACCCGGGTATGCGAATAAAGGACCGGACCGCCATCGCCAAATTTCACGACGATCGCCACGATAAGAAGAAGCGGAGCGAGAACGACCAGGGCGACTGTTGCGACCACAAGGTCGACTGCGCGTTTGGAGGTTCGTCCGAGGGGATGAGGTCTGGATCCGCTGAAATTGTGAGTATGCGCGGAAACGTCAATGCCGCGCCATGGCCGTTCTGCCTCTCGGCTCTGTGCTCTGCTGACCATCGTTCATTTCCTCTCGCAGTCAAAATCGTCACAAGTTTGCTGCACTGCGATGAGGCTGTATGTGACCAAGGTCATACTGCTTAACAAAATATTCTGCTAAAGAAAATGCCAGAAATTCTGCAATGTTGTGGCTATTGTTTCTGATTAAGTTCGATAAGTCTTTGCTTTGAATGGAGTAATGACCGACAAATCCGAAAATAATCAAATAACTCGCTCGTTAGGTGCCTATATTATTCGCTTTTTGCCTTAAAAAACATCAAAGCGTTAGCTTGATACTCAAAAAATAATCCCAATGGGTGATTTGACCAGCGCTAGTAGAGTAATTACATGTATAAACACATATTGCGCTGCAGCATTCGCCGTTACTCTGGGATATTGCTCGAGGAGTGAAGCGTATGGACGGCCCCATACCTATCCGCGATTACAGTGTAAGTCGGGCGCTTGTGCCGCGTCTTGGCGGAGAGCGCCGCGCGGCGGCGGATGATGAATTCGACTTCTGTCGCTCGAGCGTGAGGACCTTTCGCCGCGGCGAGGTTATCGCCATGGCAGGCGTCCGCATCGACAAGTTTGCTCGCGTGCAGCACGGTTTGGTTATTGCAAGCACAGTGTTGCCTGATGGAAGGGAGTTCATCGTCGAAATCATACCCAAAGCGGGGATCATTGGTGAGCTCGAAGTCTTGCGGAAGCAGACGCTCAGTCTTGAATATCGCGCCGCTACCGACTGCGAACTTCACTTCTTCGAAGGGCGGCTACTGCGCGAGAGATACGCCAGCGATCCTGACTTTCAGGAAGCGGTCCTGTTCAAGGCATTGGCGCGTGTTTCGGAGCTTGAGCTCCGCATCATTTCGAACGCCGGGTCGAGCTTGCAATCAAGACTGGCAAGCACGCTGTTGCGGCTTTCAAAGGTCTACAGCAAAGACACGCCAAGCTCCCAGGACGAGTTGATCATTTCACAGCATGAGCTTGCGGCGACCCTTCCAGCCTCTCGCGAGAAGGTCAACAAGTGCCTCCGGCGATTGCGGGAGAGCAAGATCATCGACGGAGCACAGGGCCGGATCCGCATCCTTAACCGCAAGGCTTTGCAGGATTACGCAGACAGCACGTTTTCGGCGAAATGAGGTTCCCGTGTCGAAGGCTGAAGCACATAGTCGCGATCAACGCGGATGTCCGAGCGCAAACGTCGTTGCGGAACGCTCCTTTAGCGATCACGTGATCGCCGCGGGCCTCGACAGGGTGGTCATCATCGATGACTACTCTGCGGCGCGGGGGGGAGCAACGACCCTTTCCCTGTTGTCCGCAAGGCTGTTGCGCGACCTTCGCATTCCCGTGACCTATATTTGCGGCGACGATGGCGCGAACGCCGAACTGCGCGCTCTTGGGGTTACCATCGTTGCCCTGGGCGGCCGCGATCTGCTGAACGCCAAGCGGATCACGGCGGCGTTTACCGGAATCCATAATGTCAATGCCGCGCGAATGATAGCCGCTTGGGTCAGGGCAAACGACACCCCGAACACGGCCTATCATGTGCACGGCTGGTCGAAGATCCTGTCGCCGGCAATTTTCAGTTCGCTGGCCCCGGTCGCGAGTCGTTGTGTTGTTCACGCGCATGATTTCTTCACCGCCTGTCCGAACGGCGCCTATTTCGATTATCAGGCCCAGAGGATCTGCCCCCATCGTCCGCTCGGGGTGGCTTGCCTTGCGACCGCCTGCGACAAGCGGAGCTATCCACAAAAGCTTTGGCGGGTTGTTCGGGGTGCCAATGTCCAGCGGCTTTTGAGGGGCCAGGAGAAATTTGGCAGGATCGTTCTTCTTCACGAGAAGATGCAGAGCTACTTTCTGCGCGCCGGCTACCCGGCCAGCCGGACCAAGACAATCCGCAACCCTGTCGCCTTCCTTTCCTCCGAACGCGTCAAGGCGGAAGACAATGATGAGTTCTTCTTCATCGGCCGACTGGACGAAGAGAAGGGCATCGAAGATGCGGTGGCAGCCACGAAGCGAGCCAGAGCACGGCTCTGTGTGATTGGCGACGGCCCGCTGATGGGAAAGGTTTCGGCATCGGGTTCTCACGTGAGGACCCTCGGATGGCTGTCACACGCGGAAATCAGCCAGGCCATCCGCAAGGCGCGCGCACTTGTCATGCCTTCGCGCTATCCGGAACCATTCGGCCTGGTCGCGATCGAAGCGGCGCGCAGCGGCGTTCCGGTTATCCTGTCGAAAGACGCATTTCTCACCGACGAGATGACCGGCGCCGGCATCGCGCTTTGCTGCGATACTGGCGATGAAGAGGCTTTCTCCCATGCGCTGGTGCGCTTCCTTGAAATGCCAAAGGACGAGGTTCGCCAAATGAGCGAGCGTGCCTTCCGATCGTCATCACGTCTGGCGTTGACGAACGACGAATGGCGCGATGCGCTCCTGGCCGAGTATCGGGTGCTCATTTCGCAAGGCACCCCAACTGCGTCAATAAGGACACCGCTTGAAGGAGTTTTCGCGTGATGCTCGACTTAGCGCCTGCGCTTCCTGAGGTTTTAGCCTTCAGGGCCGATGAACCGACGATCGTGAAGGCCCGGCCGGCCAATGCTTCCAGCGGACGAGACGGCAAGAAGCTTCGCGTCGCCATTGTGCATTACTGGCTCGTATCGATGCGCGGCGGCGAAAAGGTGGTCGAGGAACTGTGCCGGATGTTTCCCGACGCCGATATTTTCACGCTGGTCTGCAACCGGGATCGTCTCAGCGCCTTCCTGCAGGCACGGAACATCCACACATCGTTTCTGCAGAAGATTCCCGGTGCACAACGGCACTATACCAAGATGCTGCCGCTGATGCCCTTCGCGCTCGAACATTTCGACCTGCAGGACTACGATCTGGTGCTATCGAGCGAATCGGGGCCCGCCAAAGGGGTCATAACCCGGGCGGACGCGCTTCATATATGCTATTGCCATTCCCCGATGCGTTACATCTGGGATCAGTTTCATGTCTATCGGCATGGGCTTTCCTGGCCGGGCCGGGCATTGATGACGGCGACTGCGCCGATATTGCGGGCCTGGGACGTGACGACCGCGACGCGGGTAGATGCTTTCGTGGCCAACTCCGCCTATGTCGCCAACCGCATCCGACGCTTCTATGACCGGGAAGCCGCGGTCATTCATCCACCCGTTGCCGTTGACGATTTCACGATCGGCAGTGGACGAGGCGACTTCTATCTCTATGCCGGGCAACTGACCGCCTACAAGCGGCCGGATATCGCGGTGCGCGCCTGCAGTGAGACGGGCCGGAAGTTGGTGGTGATCGGGGAGGGCGAACAGGAAGCCTCCCTAAAATCCATCGCCGGTCCCACCGTGCAATTCCTTGGGCATCAGCCCTTCCCCATCCTGCGCGATCACCTGTCGCGGTGCCGCGCTCTCTTGTTTCCCGGGGTCGAGGATTTTGGCATTCTTCCGGTGGAGGCGATGGCATCCGGGCGGCCAGTCCTGGCCTTTGATGCCGGCGGCGCGCGCGAGACTGTCTCGTCCTCCACTGTCGGATTTCGCTTTGCGCGCCAGACGCCGGAGGCACTTCTCGACGCCATCGAGGCTTTCGAGCGGGTCGAGGACGATATGGACGGGAGCCTCATCCGCGAGCATGCAGCGCAATTCTCCTCGGCGACTTTCCGCAATCGTCTGACTGCCTTCATCGAGCAGCAGTTGTCGGCGCATTTCGGCGGCTCGGACGCCTCGATCGCGCCTTTCGCGGGTCAGCGCGCCGGCGCCAACTGATTTCACCGGCCGACAGGACGCTCGCCACCATTGTCGTGAAGGAAAAACCAAATGCGCTTCACAGAATCTGCCAAGGCGCTCTCATTGACCTGCATTTTCGCCATAGGATTGGCAGGCAGACCGGGCATCGCCCAGGACCAGATCCATCTGGATGACTTTGAGGTCACGTTCACGGAAGATTTCGATCAGTTGGACGTCTCCGCCTGGGGGGAAAACCGCTCACGCTGGATTGCGCACACGCCTTGGAACGGCGACTTCGGAGACGCGCGCTTCCACGATCCGGAGGAGGGCTTTCCGTTTACCGTCAACGCAGGCATCTTGCGCATTGAGGCGCGCAAGGGCGCCGACGGACAATGGCGCTCCGGCCTCCTGGCTTCGACGAACCCAAAGGGCGAGGGCTTTTCTCAGCAGTTCGGATATTTCGAAACACGGATGAAGCTGCCGCCGGGCAAGGGAGTGTGGCCGGCTTTCTGGCTCATCGGTATTGATCGATCAAAGTTCACGGCCGAGATAGACGTCATCGAGTATTACGGCCGAGCGCCCGGGGAGTTTAGCAGTGGCTATCATGTCTGGAGGCAGGGCGAGGGAGCTCAGCACACCACGGACGGCCACTTGACCACCGTCGAGGCTGGTGTGCTGAGCAACGAATACCACACCTATGGTGTGGAGATCACGCCAGGCAGGTCGACGTTCTATTTGGACCGCAAGTCTATATGGAGTTTTGAAACGCCGCCGGAATTTCATATGCCCTTCTTCCCGCTCGTGAATCTTGCTCTCGGCCCGGGCTGGCCGATCGATGAGACGCCGAACCCCTCATATCTCCTGGTGGATTACATTCACGTCTATAAGCGCAAAGCTCAAAGTGCGGAAAATTGAACTGCTTTACGGCGCGCCCTTCGAGGGCGCGGGCGAGGCCAATTGTGCCGACGCAGGACTCATACCTTGATGTTGGCCCCGAGAACGGGAGTCCGCGCCGAAGCGTCACGAACCCCCGCTTCCCTTGGAAGCTTCCGCAACACGTGAGGAGAGAAGTCTTGAAAAGGTTTATCCAATTGATGACGGCTCCGGCTGTCGTCGTTCAGATCCCTCTCGCCTCGTTCGCAGCCGGCTTGATCACCTATTTCTCCGAGAGCTCTATGTGGCCCACTCTCAAATATGCCGGCGGCTGCTTTGTTTTGATGCAGCTCGGATACTTCTTCGGGGTGCTTTACCTCGTTTATCACGAGCGCAGAAACGGCCGTGAAGATCGAAGAACATTGGGCACATCGACCACGCCAATCGCTCATGCAACGCTTGACCGGGCTCACCCTCGTACCCCGGGGTCTCGCTCGCTCTAACGCAGTGTCTTGACGGCTGCCCTCGCGTGTCTGATCAGGCGCGCGTCGTTGTAGCTCTGCAGTTATTTCAAGAAATGACTCCAAGTTGATGAAGAATATTTGAAATCAATGTAGAGGGTAATCCGAGTTGTGGGAGTGACCGAGGTCACATATTTTCTCTGGCGGGATGCGTATATTGTTATTTATTCGATGCGAAGTGTTCGCTCATCCGTCGAATACTGTTGTCTTAAGCTGCGTGAAATATTGCCACAGGGTTCCATATGGTTTTATTCGATCCCGCCGGTGTCCTGCTCAAACTCGAACGCGAATGGAGAATGCTTGATCCGGAGCGAGTGAGTTTAAAGTCCCTGGTAAAGGCCGGTGACGAGTCCCTCAGCTCAAGACAGCCGTCCAGGCGGCTGTGTGCCGACCCGGGGAATCGGTTTGCAGCGAACGATGCCTGAGCGTGTTGCCTGGCTGCGGCCACGGCTTCGCTCGTCTGTAAAGAATTGAATTTACTGCGCTCTTCTCGACTGCTTCCGGCGATGGAACGTCGATGGCGGCGCGGATTTTTGCGAGAACCTCATGAAATTCGGAACAAGCGGTCTTCGCGGGCTTGTCGTTGATCTCGAAGGACGGACGGCATCGCTCTATACGACGGCATTCGTCCGGCACCTGTTGGCGGCAGGCGGCATCAGGGCGGGTGATCCGGTGCTCGTCGGCCATGATTTCCGCGCTTCAAGCCCGGGAATTGCCGCAACCTGCATCGGCGCCCTGAAGCGTGAAGGTCTAAGGCCACTTGCATGTGGTGCGGTAGCAACGCCTGCTCTGGCGCTTTACGGGCTGAACATTGGTGCAGCTTCGCTGATGGTTACGGGCTCGCACATCCCTGCAGACCGCAACGGCATCAAGTTCTACCGGCCCGATGGCGAGATCGGCAAGCAGGACGAGATGCACATCACCGCGATTGCCGCAGAGCTGAACAAAGGAGAGGTCGACTGCTCTCCCGGAGAAGCGCCGGACCGCTCAGCCGAAATCGAGGCGCTCTTCTTGGAGCGCAACGCGATCGTGCTTCCACCGGGCGCCCTCAGCGGCCTCATAGTGGGACTCTACCAGCATTCGACGGTCGCCCGGGACCTATTAGGGAAGGTCCTGAAGACCTACGGCGCCGAGGTCGTTGCGCTCGGTCGCTCCGACCGCTTTATCCCGGTGGATACCGAAGCTGTTTCGCCCGAGACCATAGGTCTTCTCAGGTCCTGGGCGAGGGAGAACAAGCTCGACGCCATTGTTTCGGCCGACGGTGACGGTGACCGACCCCTTGTCGCTGACGAGACGGGCGCGCCGCTGCGTGGCGATCTGCTCGGGTTGATGACCGCCAGGTTTCTGGACGCGAGGGTTGTCGTTACGCCGGTTACCTCGAATTCCGGGATCGAGAAGGCGGGGGATTTCCGGGTCGTCCGAACAAAGGTTGGTTCGCCCTTCGTGATCGCCGCCATGCTCTCGGCGCTTGAGGGCAACGCTGATGCCGTGATGGGCTTTGAGGCAAATGGCGGCGTCCTCATTGGTTCCGAATTTCCCGTGGCGGCCGGCAGGCTTGGCCCTTTGCCGACCCGTGACAGCTTCCTGCCGGTCCTCGCGGCGCTCTTCAATGCCATCCAGGAGAAGCGGCCGCTTTCCGAGATCGCTGCCGGCTATCGGTTGCCCTTCGCGGCGGCCGGCAGGCACGAGAACGTTCCGGGGGAGGCGAGCGCGGCACTGATGGCACATCTGAGGAACTCGGACGGCAATCTCGGCGGGTTTCTCAAGGCGCGTTCTCCAGTGGCGGCCAAGAGCGAGATCGACGGACTGCGCATGACGCTGGCCGATGGCCGGATCATGCACTTCCGGCCATCGGGCAATGCGCCGGAGATGCGCTGCTACGTCGAAGCCGAAACGCAAGAGGCCGCGAACACCCTGCTCGATCAGGGGCTTGGACTGATCCGTGAGTGGGCGGGAAGCAAGAACAATGGTCTGTGCCTTTGAACATGAGTTGGAAATGTTTGAATGAGCAACAAGATAGTTCCGGTGATCATGGCGGGGGGCAAGGGGACACGTCTTTGGCCACTGTCGCGCGCGAGTGCTCCGAAGCAGTTCATCCAGTTCGTGGGCGATAGAACCCTTTTCCAAGCCACTCTTTCTCGCGTTTCCGACCCGACGCTCTATGAAGGACCGGTCGTCATCACCAACGAGGATTTCCGTTTTCTCGTCGCCGAACAGGCTCGCGAGATTGGTATCGCGCTTTCCGCCATCCTCTTGGAACCCGTCGCGCGCAATACAGCGCCCGCCGTCGCCGCGGCTGCAACCCTGCTAGGCCGACGTTTTGGGAACGACGCAGTCCTGCAGGTGCTGGCCTCCGACCACGACATCGTGGCCGATGCCGCCTATTTCGATGCGATCCGCGTGGCGCAGCGGACGGCAGCCGATGGCAAGCTGGTGACCTTTGGCATCACCCCAACAGAACCGGCAACCGGATACGGCTATATAGAAATTGGCGCCGCGCTGCCGGGTGGAGCGCATATCGTAAAGCAGTTTGTCGAAAAGCCTGCCCTCCCGGAGGCGCAAAGGATGGTGGAGACGGGCGGATTCGTCTGGAATTCGGGGATCTTCATGTTTTCTGCGGGCCAGGTGTTGAACGAAATCCACAGTCTAACGCCGGCGGTCGGAAGGGCAGCAAGAGATGCGGTCGAAAAAGGCTCAAGCGACCTCGACTTCACGCGCCTCGATGCGGAGGCCTTCATGCTGTGCCCGGACATTTCTCTCGACTACGCGATCATGGAAAGGACATCCAAGGCTGCCGTCGTGCCATCGTCCTTCACCTGGTCGGACTTGGGAAGCTGGGATGCGGTCTGGAAGCTTGGAGACCGCGATGACAACGGCAACGTCAGGTCCGGCAATGCAACGCTCGTCAATACCAAGAACTCGCTCGTCATGTCGCGCACCAGCCACCTTGCCGTTCAGGGGCTGGAGGGTGTTGCCGTCATTGCCAGTGAAGACGCAGTCTACGTCGGCCGGCTCTGTGAAAGTCAGGATGTCGGCAAGCTCGTGAAGCAATTGGCGTCGGCCAAAACGACCGCCTGTCTGACAGAAAGCCATCCCACCTCCTACCGCCCTTGGGGCGGCTATACCTCGGTCCTCAATGGCGACCGTTTCCAGGTGAAGCGGCTGTTCGTGACGCCCGGCAAGAAGCTCTCGCTGCAGAAGCACCACCATCGCTCCGAGCATTGGATCTGTGTCAAGGGGACGGCAGAAGTCACCGTTGGCAACGACATCAAGATCGTTCGCGAAAACGAGTCCGTTTACATCCCGCAGGGTGAGATTCATCGTCTCGCCAATCCGGGCAAGATCATGCTCGAAATGATTGAGGTGCAAACGGGTTCCTACCTCGGTGAGGATGACATCATCCGCATTGTGGACGAGTTTGGACGGGCATAGATGCGCCCTACACCTTGCTGCTGCAGCACTTCAAAGTGCTACGGCGTCCACC
This sequence comes from Sinorhizobium chiapasense, assembly GCF_036488675.1. Lineage (NCBI taxonomy): Bacteria > Pseudomonadati > Pseudomonadota > Alphaproteobacteria > Hyphomicrobiales > Rhizobiaceae > Sinorhizobium > Sinorhizobium chiapasense. The sequence goes on along the minus strand of NZ_CP133152.1, from coordinate 1,273,889 downwards.
GTGGCGCGTCTGATCAGGCGCGCGGCGCTGTAGCGGGTTCCGTCACATGGCTGAGCTCCGCCATCAAGGCGCGGCCGCTGGACCAGGCGATGACGCCATAGACGAGGCCGCCCACCAACACCCCGACCAGCAGTTCCATCACAGGAAGCAGACGGAAGCCGCCCGTCACGTGGAACAACACCCCGACCGTGGCAGCCATGAGGCACGCGCCCAGGCCGGCCGGCAGGATCCTGCGCAGCAGCGGCAGCCAGCGGAACCCCGTGCCACGCTGCAGGACATGGAGCGATGCAGCCGTGGTCAGCACCGCCGCCGCCACCTGCGCAATGGCGATGTCGAGGAGTTCCGGCCTGATCCAACCTGCAATTCCAAGGCAGCCAAGGCTCACCGCAGTGAACAGCATGTTGAGGCGCGGCAACAGGGCTACTCGGCCGATGATGCTCAACACAGGCTCGTTTAGCATCTGGATAACAGCAATGCCCCGCGCGGCAGCCAAAATGACCAGAACCGGAGCAGCCGCTGTCCACTGGTCACCGAGTAGCACATGCACGAGGTTCTGCGAGACCACAGCGAGGCCCAAGAAGACCGGAAGTGCCGCGAAAGCCGTGGCAGCCAACATTAACCCAGTGAGGCGGCCCAACCATTCGGAGTTGCCCGCATCGCCGTGCTGGTGCGAGAAGTAGCTCCAGGCCAGCATTCGCACCGGCTCGGAGATGAGCTCGGTCACCGCACCCACCATGCGGCTGGCGATTCGATAGAGGCCCACCTCAGTCACGCCGATGGAGAACACAATCAAGAACTCCGCTCCATAACTCTGTGCAAATTGGATCAGCCGGGACATCAGCAGGCGCGCAGAATAGGCCGAGGCCTCTTGAGCCACGGTTAGCCTGAATTCCCAGCGAGGCAGCCAGCGCGCAAAGCTCGTAGACATCACAAGAGCGACGAGCACGACGCAGCAGCGTCCCGCCGCCAGTGCGACGATATCCCACCCCAGCAGCAATCCTCCAGCAGTCACGAGCAGGCCGCAGAGCTCGGACACCGCCTGATAGCAGGCAAGGTCACGTAACCGCCGTGCCCGCACCAGTACACCGCTCTGGCAGATGATGAACGTGCCGGGAACGATAGTGGCCAACAGCAGGAGCAGGGTGAGGAAGATGGCGCCTTCGGGTTCCAGCCAGACAAGCCAGACGGCGAGCCCGCAGAGGCCGATGAGAGTGAAGACGACGCCGCTAGCGAGGGCGCAATAGAGCAGGGTCGGGGGCAACTCCCTACCACGCGGCGCAGCGATAAGGTATTCGCTCCATCCCGCCTCAGCGACCTTGGATTGCAGCAGCACTATTGCCGAAATCATGGCGAAAACACCTACCTGCGCCGGCGACAGGATGCGCGCGGCGATCAGCAGGGCGCCGATGCCGCAGAGTTGGCTGACCAAGCGGGCGCCGGATACCCAGAGCGCATCGAGTGAGGTGGATGAGCGGCCGGCGGCCTGGCCGACCTTCGGGCAGGATACGGTGTCTGACGAACTCATCGGCGGCGCATCCAAGGCACGAGGCCGGGGACAACACTACTTTCCTCAGTTACGTCTTTGCCGCCAAATAAAAAGCGCAAACAGGCATCTCCAGCACTACAGCAAAGAACATCGGCAAGTGAGAAAGGGATTATTTCCTTGGAGGATCACTTCTCCAGATCACTCTTTCCGAAGACGCTTCGATCCGAAACAAGGCTAGATAATCAATCACTTGCGCTATATTCAGTGCGATTCCTAGCAGAATATTTTGTTAATTATTATGACCTTGGTCACATACAGCCTCATCGCAGTGCAGCAAAGTCGCACTGGTCTTCGCCGCGAGAGGGAAGTGAATGATGGTGACCAGAGCACAACGCGAAAACATGACGCGGGCAGGCGCTGGGCACGGGGCTGGCGCAGGCATTGCGGCCCGTCTCGCTGGGGCGCGCAACCCATGATGATCCTAGCGCATCGTGGCTGGTGGCATGCGCCCCATGAGCGAAACACTCTGGCTGCCTTCGATAAGGCCTTTGCCGCCGGCCACGGCGTCGAGCTGGACGTGCGCGATCTAAACGGCGCCCTCGTGATTTCACACGATCCCCCCGCCACCGGAGCGCTGCCTTTCGAACGCGTGCTCGAGTGCTATGCGGCGCATGGCGCGCCGGGGCGATTGGCAATCAACATCAAGGCAGACGGTCTCTGCTCCGCTCTCGTCCCGCTGCTCGCACGCTACGGCGTCATGAATCGCGCCTTCGTCTTTGACGCGTCGGTCCCGGATCTCCGGCCGTATCTCGAAACCGCCCTTGCGGTCTTCACCCGCTTCAGCGAGGTTGAGCGCTGCCCGGCCTTCTATGAACGCTGTCAGGGCGTGTGGGTGGACTCCTTCACCGAGGCGCCCGCCTCGATCGAGCGTGCCATCGATGATCTCGCGCGCGGCAAGTTCGTTGCGATGGTGTCGCCGGAATTGCACAAGCGTCCGCAGGAAGCGGCCTGGGCCGAGTGGTCGACCGCGCTTCGACGTGCTGCGATGGGCGGTCTGCCGCTTGAGCGACTGATGCTGTGCACCGACCTGCCGGATTTAGCGCAGCAGCGCTTCGGCTGGATGCATCAGGAGGAAGTCTAATGATCCGAGGTGTTTTCTTCGACATGGACGGCGTGCTGATCGATGCCAAGGAATGGCATTTCGAGGCACTGAACCGGGCGCTTGAGCTCTTCGGCATGCCGATTGACCGCCAGGCGCACCTTGCCACCTTCGACGGCCTGCCGACCCGCCGCAAGCTGGAGATATTGTCCCGCTCCAACGGACTGCCGCATGGCCTCAGCGAGCTGATCCATTCGCTGAAGCAGGACTACACGATGGAGCTGATCTACACGCGTTGCCGGCCGGTCTTCGCGCATCAATACGCCCTCAGCCGCCTCAAGCATGAGGGCTACGAGATCGCAGTCTGCTCGAACTCGATCCGCGACACCGTCGAATCCATGATGCGGCGCGCCGGGCTGATCGACTACATCGACCTGATCGTCTCGAACGAGGATGTCACCCGCTCCAAGCCGGATCCGGAGATGTACCTGACCACGATGGAGCGCTTTGGCCTGCAGCCGAGGGAATGTCTGATCCTGGAAGACAATGAATACGGCCTGAAGGCGGCGCGCGATAGCGGCGCGCATGTCCTGCAGGTCGGCTCGCCGGCCGATGTCGTGTACGCCAGCATCGTTTCCGAGATCAAGCTTGTGTCGGAGGTGGCGGCATGATTGTCCTGTTCCCGGCCAACGGCGCGAGCCCTCACTTCAGCCCGGAAGACTACGCTTATCCGCGTCCGCTCATCGAAGTGGCGGGAAAGCCGATGATCCAATGGGCCATCGAGAACATGAAGTCGCTCGGCGCCGAGACACGCTTCCTGTTCGTCGTCGACCAGCAAGAGGCCGTCCGATATTCATACGAGCGGATCTTCGACCTCAGCACGGGCGGTCGCTCGCAGATGTTGATGTTGAAGGGGCCGACGGCCGGAGCGCTCTGCACCTGTCTCATGGCGATCGACGTCATCGACCCGACCGAGCCGCTGGTCATCGCCAACAGCGATCAGATCATCGATATCCGCCTCTCTTCGGTGATCGCAGAGTTCGAGGCGGCCCGGGCGGATGCCGGCGTCATCACCTTTGAGACGATCCATCCGCGCTGGTCCTATGCGACCTTTGGGGACGACGGCCTGGTGAACCGCACCTCCGAGAAGGAAGTGATCAGCAACCAGGCGATCGCCGGATTCTACTATTTCCGCGAGGCGCAGCTGTTCTTCAAGGCGGCCGCGGCTGCGCTGCGGCACGGGGTCACCGTGGAAGGGCGGTACTATGTCAGCTCCTCGTTGAACGAGGTAATCCTCGACGGTGGCCGCGTCGTCTCGGCCACCATCAGCGCTGACCAGTACCACAGTTTTTACAACCCGAAGATGATCGAGAATTTCGAGGTGAATGGCGTGCGGCGTCTGTCCTCCACGCGTGCCAGCCGGCCGGTGCAGCTGGTGGTGCCAGCGGCCGGGCGGGGCAGTCGCTTCGCCAAGGTCGGCTTCCAGCATCCGAAGCCCTTCATCGACGTGCTTGGCCGGCCGATGATTCAACATGTGCTGGACAACGCCTTGCCGCCGGGTGGCCGCCCGACCGTACTTTTGCTGCGCGACCACCTGCACAGCCAGGCCGATGCGGTGGCTGAACTTCGCTCCCGGGGCGTGGGCATCGTTCCGGTCAATCAGCTCACCGAGGGCACCGCCTGCACCGTCCTGCTGGCCCGCCAGCAAATCGACGAAGAGGCACCACTGTTGATCGCCAACTCCGACCAGGTGGTGGACATGCGTATCGATGACTTCATTGATGACTGCATCTCGCGCGGCCTGGACGGGTCGATCCTCGTTTTCCGCGACCGGACACGCGATCCGAAATGGTCCTTCGCGGAAACCGATGCGGCCGGCCTGGTGCTGCGGGTCGCCGAAAAGCAGGCGATCTCCGATCTCGCGACGGTAGGCATCTATTTCTTTCGCCACGCGGGCGACTACATGAAGGCGGCACTCGACATGATGGTGCACAACGACCGCACCAATGGCGAGTTCTACGTCTGCCCGACCTACAACTACGCCATCCGCAACGGGGCGCGCATCGGCGTATATGAGATCGACAAGGGCAGCATGCATGGCCTGGGCACGCCGGAGGATTTGGCCGAGTACCTGCAAGACCGCGAGCCAGCCTATGCCTGATGCGGGCGCAAGACATGGCCATTCGACGCCGCTGAACGTTATCATTCCCTTGGCGGGGCAGGATTTTGAGCGGCCCGATGGCTCGGTGAAGGCCGAGATGGTGGTTGGAGGCACCACGCTGCTCAGCGCCACCCTTAAGGCACGTCCCTGGTGGAGCGCGACCGCAGCGCCCGTCTTCGTTCTGCGGGACACCGCCGCGTCGCTGCGCTTTGCGCGGGACACGCTCCTTGCGGAATACCCTGCAGCGAGGATCATATGGTTGTCGCATGCCAGCGGCGGCGCCGCCTGGAGTGCCGTGGCGGGCGCAGCGCTGATCGCCTGGCCGGAGGCGCCGGTCATTGTCGATCTCTGCGACATCATGTTCGAGAGCGATGCGGATGTGGCCGCAGCCTTCGCAGCCGATCCCGCTCTGGGCGGCCTTGCGCTGACCTTCGCGTCCCGTCATCCGCAATACAGTTATCTGCGGCTTGCCCCGGATGGGCGGATGCAGGAGGCGAGGGAGAAGGTGGTCATCTCCGGGAACGCGTCGGCCGGCGTTTATGCTTTTCGCGATGTCGCTGTCTTCCATGCGGCCTTTGCGCACAGCCTGCACCGTCGCGCGACGCTGTCGCACCACGGCGCGCTCTTCGTCTGCCCGATGCTGAACGGCGTCGTGGCGCAGGGGCTCGACGTGCGGTGCTTACCAGCGCGCAACGTACAGGATGTCAAATTGGCGGAGGGTCAGCCTGGCCCACCGGACCGGTTGGTTGCGTGCTCGTCAGCGATCAGTGACACGCCGTAGAAAGACGGAGGGGAGTTAGCCATGACAGCCCAGCCACCCACAAAAGTATCCTCGCTCGCCATCATCATTCCCTGCTTCAACAATGCTGAGACCCTTGCCGAGGCGCTCGCAAGCGCACTCTCGCAGGACTACCCGGCCTTCGAAGTGCATGTCTGCGACAACGGCTCCTCGGACGGCAGCCGGGAGATCATCGATGCCCATGCGTCGCCCCGATTGCGGCCGGCGCTGCACCAGGACACGGTCTCCCGCACCGACAATTGGAACCGCGCCTACGCCGCCGGGTCGCATGCGGATTACCTCGTCACCCTGCATGCAGATGATCGTCTGGCGCCGGGGGCGCTGCAGGCGATTGGGCGCGCGGCAAGGCGCCGCCCGGCCTTGATCCACGGCCGCTTCCGACAGATCACCTATGACGGCGCGCCCATAACCGGTCACCGTTTCCCGTGGAGCTACAGCAACAATGGCGAAGCGTTCCGGGAGCTGCTACTGCTCAACAACATGATTGCCATGCCGGGTGCGACCATCCGAACCGATGTCTTCTTCGAGGCGGGTTGCTGGGACGCTACCTGGCAGTACCTGCAGGACATGGAGTTGTGGTGGCGCTGCGGCGAGCTTGGCGAGGTGGCTTATGTCGCAGGGCTTCTCGGCGACCACCGGGCCTACAAGCAGCCACAGGCGCTGCACCGGCACGCCGAGGAGCACCTCCGCTGGGCGGCTGGTAAACTCTACGCTGCCCCCACCCCGCGTTTGCGCCAAGCGGCGGCGGACGGGCTCCGTGCCTATCTCGACCGGTTGGAAGCAGAGGTGGTGGCGCTGCCGGAAGTTAGCGCCAATTTGGCCGAGCCGATACAGGCCGCTCGCATGGCGCTGGCGAACGGACCCAGTCCGCGAGCGCATGCACTTCATCGGCAACGCCTGCTGCGGGCGCTGGCTGCTTCCCGCTCAGCCGTCGCAAACGTCGTCGAGCGCCTGCCGCACCGTGAGGTCGGGGTATGACGAGACCTAACTGTCATCGGTACCGCCGTCGAAACGGCGGCGCTACCGGGAGAAAAATACCGCTCCTTTGCAGGACGTTCACAATGTGTTGGAAATTCGCCGCTGCGGAGCCTACGCGCCTATCGCAGTCTTCCCAAGTCATCCGCTGAGGTTGCCTGTGCAGAACAACAACATTCTTGTCGTCGGCGGCGCCGGCTATATCGGCTCCCATACGTGTCTCCAACTGGCCGCCAAGGGCTACCAGCCCATCGTCTACGACAACCTCTCGAACGGTCACGAAGAATTCGTCAAATGGGGTGTTCTCGAAAAAGGTGACATTCGCGACCGCAAGCGTCTCGACGACGTTCTCGCACGATACCGGCCACGCGCGATCCTGCATTTTGCGGCCATGATCGAAGTCGGCGAGTCGGTGAAGGATCCGGCCGCATTCTACGACAACAACGTCATCGGCACGCTCACCTTGCTGTCGGCGGCGCTTGCTGCCGGGATCGACGCCTTCGTATTCTCCTCCACCTGTGCCACCTACGGCCTGCCCGATAGCGTGCCGATGGATGAAACGCACAAACAGGCGCCGATCAACCCTTATGGGCGCACGAAATGGGTCTGCGAGCAGGCACTGAAGGACTATGGTCTTTACAAGGGCCTGCGTTCCGTGATCCTGCGCTACTTCAACGCCGCCGGCGCCGACTTCGAAGGAAGGATCGGCGAATGGCACGAGCCGGAAACCCACGCGATACCGCTCGCGATCGACGCGGCCCTTGGCCGCCGGGAAGGCTTCAATGTGTTTGGCACCGACTACGATACCCGCGACGGCACCTGCGTGCGCGACTATATCCATGTCCTCGATCTTGCGGATGCGCATGTGCGGGCGGTCGACTACCTGCTGGAAGGCGGCGAGAGCGTCGAGCTCAACCTTGGCACGGGCACCGGCACGACGGTCAAGGAGCTTCTGACCGCAATCGAAAAGGTTGCGAAGCGACCGTTCAATATCGGGTACGCGGGGCGGCGCGAAGGCGACTCGACCACCCTGGTCGCCAACAACGACAAGGCGCGCGCGGTGCTCGGCTGGGAGCCGCAATACGACCTTGCGGCGATCACCGAGTCCGCCTGGAATTGGCATTCAGGCCGTCCCGGCGGGAGGTGAGGACACTGCATAACCTTGAAGTCTGATAGAATGTGGGCTCCAGGTCAGGCCATTCGCCTCCATGTCTTCTATCAGGAAGCAAGCCGTATATTGCGCCCGGGCGGCCGACTGGTCGTTGCGGAGTACATGCACAGCGGAAAGCTGCTCGAGCCATCGCTGCAGCGCCGGCTGAAGGAGTGGCTAGACGGCTGGTTGATCCCGGGCCTGGAAACTCGGGAGCAACATCTAGGGTCGGCCGCCGCGGCAGGATTTTCAAACCTCCGGGTCATAAACAACAACGCAGCGGCCCGCAGATCACTTAGACGTTTGTACAAGCTCGCGCTTGTGGCGCGCCCGATAGATTATTGCCCTTCCACCTTGGGATTGCGAAATGCCGTGCAGCACGGCAACGTCATCGCATCACTGCGCCAATATCAGCTCCTTCAGCAAGAGGTATGGTTTTATGGAATATTGACTGGAAAAAAGGAATGAGAGACGTCACTGAAAATGTCGGCTCAAACTTCCATATCCCGGGCTATGCTATCTATGCTCGGTGCTGGGAGGATCAGCAGTCCGTTACTTTCAGGGGAGGCAGACGGAGTCCGATCAACAGGTTCTGATTCGAATCTCCAAGCCTTATCAAGTGGCCGCGTTCGCGATCGACGTCAAGCGAAACCGCGAAGCCACGAAAAATCTTGACCCAGCCTGGGTGATAAAACCGCTGGTACTCGGAAAAGCCGCCAACTGCGAATACGAGGTCGTGGCTGATTCCGGCATGACGCCTCTCAGCGACTTCATGCTGTTTGCGGGACCGATGGGGATCGAGTCCATCCTCGTACTGACCGTTTCGATGGCTAAGGCGCTGGATGCAATCCATTCCGCTGGAATAATTCATCGCAACATAAACCCGGCCTGCATCTGGTCGGATTCGTCTTTGACGCGCGTTGTGTTCTCAGACTTCTCTCGTTCGGTTCATTTATCGGAGGCTGTGGAGGCCAGTCGAGCCGTCCCCCTGCTGGACACGCGCTTCCTGGCCCCGGAGCAGATGGGTCCGTTCTTGAGCCTGGTGGATGGACGCGCCGACCTGTACGCAGTCGGCGCCGTCGCGTACTCGCTCCTCTGCGGTTCCGCCCCGATCCAGGATGCAGTGCCGCTCGATCGCACGGGAACGCCAGCCGCGGCCCGCCTGCTGAAAGGAGATGTGCCGGAGGGGCTTTCAGCGGTGGTCATGAAACTGCTCTCCCAGGATCCTCAGCAACGGTACCAGACCACGAAGGGTGCGTTGCATGACCTAAGCTATTGTTTGGAGCAGTTACGCGCATCGGGCCGAGTTGACACCTTCGCTCTCGGGTCGCGGGATGCCGCCCCGGGTTTTGACATTCCCGACAAGCTTTTCGGACGGGAAAACGAACTTCGCCAGCTCGTCGAAGCCCTCGTCCGGGTGCGTGCTGGGGCGTCCGAACTGGTGTTGATTTCCGGCCCGGCGGGAATCGGAAAGTCGAAGCTGGCTTCGCATAATGTATCGACTGGAACAGAACGATTCTATTTCGGCAGAACTGAGCTAAATAGCTACATTTCTGTTTCCGCCGCCGCAATCGGCGGTCTGCCGGTGCTTGCCTCGGCACTCAGCTATTTCGACAGCTACCGCCGCGGCACGGCCAACGTCATCGAGGAGGCGCAGCGCGACTTCTTCGGCCGCGTCGACAGCACCGATTCGCACCATGGCCCGTGGGACGGCGCTTAACTGGAGGGTACAACCTACGCGGCCTGGATCGTTCCCATGCGCAATGGTCGCATGATTGCCGGCGGCACGTCGATTTATTGCGGCAGGCGGAAGTGGTCGTCGATGTGACGCCAATTGCGGGTTTCCTTGTGCCAGCCGATCGCCTTTCGGTAGCTACCAAAGAGGTTACTTTGGCGGACACCTTCTACCGTCAGACCGTGCACAGTTTCTGCGTCCGGCTCAACATAGAGCGCATCGACTGGGCAATAGACCTCACACATGAAGCAGGTCTGGCAGGAAGCTTGACGGGCGATTCGAGGCGGGCCGTCCGGGACCGCTTCGAATACATTTGTGGGGCAGACTTGGACGCAGAGATTGCAATCCGTGCAGGCGTCGCTATCCAGAACTTCGATCATTATTCCGCAGCCTCTCTGGCGATACCGGGATCCACCTGCTCCGTTCGAATGATGATTTTGCCGAGACCGCTTAAAACCAGCCGGTGATGTTGGGTGGGATCCTGTTTGGGAAAATCGTCTCGTCGATGCATGCCGCGTGTTTCCTTTCGCGAGAGCGCTGCGTGATACATGAAACGTGCAGTGGCGGTCATCGCCTGCGCCTGCCGTAGTTGCAGCGCTTGGCTCTCGTCCGTCGCCGACGCAGCCGACATGTTTTCCCAAAGCTGGTCGAGGCGTTCCAGCGCTGCCGAAAGGCCGGTATGGGTACGAAAATAGTTGACGTCGAGCGGGAAGACCTCGTCTTGCACGGCCCGGATGATGGCTTGGGGATTGACGGTTGCGGCGCCGGTTCGCTGTGGAGGGGGAGATTCCGGATGCGGAGCATCCGGAGCACCGTTTTTCCCTTTCGCAAATGCCGCGGCGGAAGCGCCTGCGAATGCGCCAGTGGCGATCGCCCAGGCGGCATTGTGGCTGCCGCCACCGGTGAATCCACCGCAGATCGGTTCACGTGTGGCATTGTCGCCTGCAGCAAAAAGGCCGGCGACTGTGGTCGCGCAGTCGAGCCCGGTGAGCCGCAGTCCGCCGGTGCCGCGAACCGTACCTTCGAGCCGAAGCTTCACCTCGAAGAATTCTGTGAAGGGATCAATGCCGCGCCGATCGAAGGGTACGAAAAAGTTCGGCTGTGCTCGCCGCAGGATCGCCTTGACCTCGTCGGTCCCGGCGAGATCGAGCCGGGCATAGACGGGCTCGGAAAGCAGCGTTCGGGCGATGACCGAGCGACCGCGGGCGGAGCCTGCGCCCTCGATCAGGCTTTTGTCTTTCCGGTAGAATTGCGCGAAGCGATATAGTGCCGTCTTGGTGATCGAAGAAAAAGCCGGTGAAATCGCGTAGGCCGAGGAAAACTCCATGCCCGAGAGTTCGGCGCCGACTTCCGCGCCCATCAAATATCCGTCGCCGGTCAGCACGTCGCAACCGAGGGCCTTGCTCATAAACGCACAGCCTCCAGCCGCTAGTACCACGGCGCCGGCCAGCGCCTTCCAGCGTCCACCCTCCTGCCGGCGCAGGCCGGTCGCGCCGACGACGGTCCGGCCGTCCATCAACAGCTCGGTTGCGGGGTGGTGGTCGAGAATGGTGACCCCGGCATTTTTCACCCGGCGCCGCATCAGCCGCATATATTCCGGTCCCTGGACGGAGATGCGCTGTTGTTCGCCTTTTTCGTCGCGCGGGAAGGGATAGCCCCATTCAGCGAGCCGATTGACACTTTCGAACGTCTTGTCGAGAACGGGCGCCATCCAGGAGCGTTCGGAAAGATAGCCACCCATTGCCTCGCGGCTTGCCATGGCCGCTTCCCGTTCTGCCGGGTCCGGCGGCACGTACCAGATCTGGGTGCCAGCCGAGGCGGTGGCGCCGGAGCTGCCGCAATAGCCTTTGTCGACAAGAACGACTTTTGCCTTCGCGCCTGCTGCTTCAAGCGCCGCCCAGCAGCCAGCCGGGCCGCCGCCGATGACGAGCACGTCGCACAGGATATCTGTCGACGCCCAGGTGATGGACGGGGCATTTTGTAAGGCACGGCTCATGGCAAAAGTCCTTTTTCCAACAATGCTTGTTGCGATTTTAATCTATAAATTGCATAGATTTTTCGTTGTTTCTCGGAGTTCGCCCCATGTCTTTCGCCAGCCTTGCCATGTATGTCAGCCCGCCGCCAATTGAGAAGGCGACGCAGCTGTTCTGGGAGGCGCTGGGCAAGCGGATTCGTGCATTGGGGCTCGAGGCGCCGGCGGCGTTGAACGACGGTATCCGCTATGACGAGGCGTGGCTGCGCCCTGACCTTCTGTTTGGTCAAACCTGCGGCTATCCCTATGTCCAGCGCCTGCGCGGCAAGGTGCAGCTGGTGGCGACGCCCGTCTACGGGCTGCCGGGCTGCGACGGGCCGCTCAAATGCAGCTTCATCATCGTCAATGCTCAGTCGTCTGTGACCTCGATCGAGGATTTGCGGGGCGCACGCGCCGCGATCAACGAGCCCGGCAGCAATTCCGGATATAATCTGTTTCGCGCCTTCGTGGCGCCGCATGCGGTCGATGGACGGTTCTTCTCGTCGGTCCAAGAGACCGGTGGTCACCGAGCGAGCATCGACGCGGTGTCGAGCGGGGCGGCTGATGTCGCCGCGATCGACTGCGTTACCTTCGGCAACACCCTGCGCTTCGACCCCGATCGCGTCGCCGGCGTTCGCATCCTGGCGGAAACGGCAAAGGGTCCTGGCCTGCCCTTCATCACCGCCGCCTCGACCCCGGCGAAGGACTTGGTGATCCTGCGCCGCGCGCTTGCGGAAACCATTGCCGATCCCGAGCTTGCCAAGATCTGCGGCACACTCTCGCTGCGCGGCATCAGCCTGCTCGGCGATACCGACTACGAGATGCTGGCGGAGCTTGATCGCGATGCCGTGCGTCATGGTTACCCTGCAATCGGCTGAGGCATGACGGCGGGCTTTGCTGCCAGTGGGAAGTGGCATGCGACGCTGCGCCCGCCGGCTCCGGCTTGAAGGGTAGGGGCCTCGCTTGCACATTTCGGCTGGGCCAGCGGACAGCGCTTGTGGAACCGGCATCCGGCGGGCGGATTGCTCGGGCTCGGCAGTTCGCCGGAAAGCACGATGCGCTCGCGCCGGCGATTGGCATCAAGCGTGAGATTGACGGAAAGCAGCGCCTGCGTATAGGGATGCGCCGGCTCGCGAAACAGCGTGGCCGTCGGTCCGCTCTCGACGATCTGGCCGAGGTACATGACTGCGACGCGGTCCGTGACGCGGCCGACCACATTGAGGTTATGGGAAATGAGCAGGTAGCTGAGGCCCAGGCGGTCTCTCAGCGCACGCAGGAGGTTCAAAAGCTCGCCCTGCACGGAAATGTCGAGGCCGGCCGTTGGCTCGTCGGCAACGATGATGGAAGGCTCGGCCGCAAGCGCCCGCACGAGCGCCACGCGCCGTGCCTGCCCGCCGCTGAGCTGGTGTGGGTAGCGCGGGAGAAGCTGCTCGCCGAGCCCGATGCTCTCCGCGACCGCCATGATTCGTGCCCAGTTCTCGGGCACAAAGGCCCGGCGGATCTTCAAGGGTTCGGCCAGGAGCGACTGCACCCTCAACCGCGGCGAAAGCGAGGCGGCAGGATCCTGAAACAAGAGCTGGATACGACGCTGCAGATTCACGCGGCGTTGGCTGGAAACATCCTGCAGCGTCTCACCTTCGATCGAAATTGTGCCGGCCGTCAGCGGCTGCAGCCCGACGATCGCCCGGGCGATGGTGGACTTGCCGCAGCCGCTTTCACCGACGAGACCCAGCGTTTCGCCTCGCCGCAATTCCAGGGAGACGCCGTCGACCGCGGTGAGCCGGTCATAGCGGACGATCGCATCCTTCAGGGACAAAAAGGGGGCGGTCATCACGCAGCCTCCAGCCAGCAGGAATAGGCCTGGCCATCGCGCGCCTGCCGGCGCGGCGGCCTGTCGCTGCAACGGTCATGGCGGGCGGGACAGCGGCTGGCGAAGATACAGCCCGGGGGACGACGGGCGGGATCGGGAACGCTGCCGGGGATGGTCGCAAGATCCTGTGTCGGGTCGAGGGCGGCATAAGGGTCGATCTCGCAAGCGAGAAGCGCGCGGGTATAGGGATGGCGCGGGCGATGCAGCACTGCGCCCACCGGTCCGCTTTCCACCACGGTTCCCGCATACATCACGACGACACTGTCGCAGAGCTCGGCAATCAGCCCCATGCTGTGACTGACGATCAGCATCGAGGCGGAAGTCCGCTGCCGCAGCCGGTGCAGCACCTCGACCACCTGCGCCTCGATCGTGGCGTCGAGTGCCGTCGTCGGCTCGTCGGCGATCAGAAGCTTCGGCTCGACCAAAAGCGCCATGGCAATCACCACGCGCTGGCGCATGCCGCCGGAAAATTCGTGCGGATAGCGGTGCATGCGCCCCGCCGCATCCGGCACGCCGATATCAGCGAGCACGGATTCTGCTCGCGCCCAGAGCGCGCGCCGGTTTTCATTCGGGAAACGCTGCCGCTGGATATCGACGAGCTGCGTACCGATGGTGAACAGCGGGTTGAGCGCAGTCATCGGATCCTGGAAAATCATCGCGATATCGGTGCCGCGCAGCGCGGCAGTTTCTCTCGCGCCAAAGTTCGTTTCGCGTCCGTCGAAGGCTGCGCGACGTGCCGAAACCTCGGCATTGTCGGCAAGCAGGCTGAGCAGGGCGAAGGCCACCGTCGACTTGCCGCTGCCGCTTTCGCCGACAAGGCCAACGGACTGCCCGCGGCCGATCATGATATCGACGCCATCGAGGATATGGGCCACGCGCCCGCTGCCCCGGTAGGACACATTCAGGTTTTCGATGGTGAGGAGGGCTTCGGTCACAGGGTCTGTCTCAGCTTCGGGTCGAGCGTGTCGCGCAGGGCCTCGCCCAGAAGCGCAAAGCCGAGCGTGGCAAGGATCAGCGCCATACCGGAAAAGGTGGCAAGCCAGATCGACTGGTCTAGATAGGTATAGCCATCGTTGAGCAGGTTGCCCCAGCTTGCGAGCGGCGGGCGCACACCAAGGCCGAGAAAGCTCAGGCCCGCCTCGATGGTGATGACGACGGGGATATCCATGCAGGCCAGAACGAAGATCGGTCCGATGATGTTGGGCGTCACATGATGCAGGATCACCCGCCAGGTCCCGGCGCCGAGCACCTTTTCGGCCTCGATGAAGGGGCTGTTGCGAATGGCGATCGTCTGGGCGCGGGCGACGCGGCCGAAATGGGGAATAAAGACGATGCTGACGAGCAGCACGACATTGCCGAGGCCGGGACCGAAGACCGCGACCAGCGCGAGAGCCAGGATGATGCTCGGAAACGAGGTGACGATGTCGAAGATGCCGACAATGAGGAGATCGACGGCCCGCGGGGAAAGAGCCGCCGCAACGCCGAGGGCGACGCCGGCGCTCAGGGAAATGGCGATGACCGAGAGCGAGATGCCGAGCGCCACCCGTGCGCCATAGATCAGGCGGCTCAGGATATCGCGGCCGAGATGGTCGGTTCCGAGCAGATGCTGAAGCGACGGATCCATGAGCCGGTTGCCCGGCGCGATCGCATTCGGGTCATAGGGCGCGATCAGCGGCGCGGCGATCGCGACCAGACAGAGAAGCGTCACCGCAAAAAGCGCAAAGCTGCCGCCGGGGCGACGGGAGAGATCTAGAAGCGCAGCCATCTCTATTGCCTCCGTCCGGAGGCGAGGCGGGCGCGCTCGCGCGGGTCGATCAGGCTCTGGGAGAGGTCGGCGATAAGATTGGTCAGCACGTAGAGCAGCACGATGACGAAGACACCGCCCTGAACGACGGGGTAGTTGCGTGTGCGGATGGCGTCATAGATCAGCGAGCCGAGCCCCGGCCGGTTGAAGATCACCTCGGCGAAGACTGCGCCGCCGAGGAGTTCACCGAAGCCCATGCCGAGCACCGCGACGGTCGGCAGGACAGCCGGCTTCAGCGCATATTTCATCAGGATCTTCGTTTCGCTGACGCCGTAGGCGCGCAGCGTCCGGATATGGCTTTCGCTCAGGACCTCGAGCAGCGAGGAGCGCAGGAGGCGGGCGATATAGCCTATCCAGCCGGCGGCAAGCGCGACGGTCGGCAATACGAGATGCCAGACCTGGTCGCCGAGATCGCCGCTTTCGCCGGCGCCAAGCACCGGAAACCAGCGCAGCGTCACGGAAAACACCATCAGCAGAAAGACCGAGACGACGAAACTCGGCGTGGAAATAAAGCCGACGCTGAGGAAGGCAACCAGCCGGTCCGCCTTCCCACCTGGCCAGCGGGCCGAGAGGAGTGCAAGCGGCACGCCGAAGGCGATCGCGCAGAGCATGGCGGAGACCGCAAGGGCGGCCGTGTTCGGCAGGGCGCCCGCAACCAGGCTGAAGACCGGACGGCCATTGAAGACATCCTCGCCGAGATCGCCGGAAGCCAGCCTGCCGAAAAAAGCAAAGACCTGGTCGATCAGCGGCTTGTCGAGACCGATGCGGGCATTGAGCGCGGCGACGGCTTCCGGGGTTGCGCGCGATCCGAGGATCACAGTCGCGGGATCGCCAGGGATCAGCCGCGTCAGCGCCATGAGAAGCACGACGGAACCGGCAACGGCGAGCAACGCCGTCGCCAGCTTCAAAGCGAGGTGAATCTGGAGGGATGCGCTCCTCATCAAAACGCATCCCGGTTTTGCATTACAAAGACGGTCACCGGATCAGGCCGTCGCTTCCGTGAAGGCCGTGTAGAGCCAGTTGTTGCCATTCGGCAGGACACCGGGTTTCAGCCACTTGCGCGAGGCAAAAGCGTTGAGGTTGTGCGTGATCCAGATGAAGGCCGCCGATTCATCGAGCAGCTTCTGCGCGTCGATGTAGATCTTCTCGCGCTCGGCCGGATTAACCGTCACACCGCCCTTTTCGTGCAGGGCGTCGAAATCGGCATTCTTCCAGCGCTGCCAGTTCCACTGGCCGACCTGAGCCGAGGTGAACCACTGCGTCTGGAAGCCGGGGTCGAACTTGCCGTTGTATTTGATAAGCGACAGTTCGAGGTCCTTGCTGGCGTCATTTTCACCGAGAGCCCAATAGGCTGCCGATTCAAGCGCCTCGATCTCGACCTCGATGCCGACTTCGGCGAGGTTGGCCTGGATGATCTGGGCGATCGCTTCGTAGCGCGCACCGGCTTCGATCGTGAGTTTCGTCTTGAAGCCGCCGGAGTGGCCGGCTTCAGCGAGCAGGGCCTGAGCCTTTTCCAGGTCGCGTGTGTAGACCGGCGCGTCCTTCCAGTAGCCGAGCAGGCTCGGAGCGAGCAACGAATTGGCGCGCGGATAGATGCCGGAATAAGCGCCCTGGAGGATCGCGTCGATGTCGACGGCATAGCGGATCGCCTGGCGCACGCGGATGTCGTCGAAAGGCGCCTTCTCGATATTCGGGCCGAACCAGACATAATCGATGGCTGGAATTTCCGTGACACTCGCATCCGGCAGAGCGGCGAGCGATTTGCCGTTTTCCGGGTCGATGGCGGTAAAATCGATCTCGCCGGACTGAAAGGCGATCTCGGCGGTCTTCTGTTCACCGATCGGCTTGCCGACGATTTGTTGGAAGTGCGGCTTGATCGGCCCCTTGTAGTCCGGGTTGATTTCGAGAACGAACTGCTCGCGCGGCGTCCATTCCTTGAGCACATAGGGACCGCTGCCGATGAGGTTGGTCGCGATGTCCTTGCCGAGCGCCTCGAAGGCCTTCTTAGAGACGATGCGGCCGGAACCGTCGGCGAGCGCGATGGTGTAGAGCGCCGGCGCCGGGTTCTTCAGGACGATGCGGCCTTCGAGTGGGCCGGTCACTTCGACGTGGTCGAGCGCGCTCCAGTCCTTGGCATAGGTCACGGATTTGCCTTCGGCGTCCGGCTTGATGAAACGTTCAAACGAGAATTTCACGTCCTCGGCCGTCAGGTCGCCATAGCCACCGGTAAAGGCGAGGCCGCTGCGCAGCTTGAAGCGGATTTCGGTGTCGCTCACCTGCTCCAATTCCTCGGCTGCGTCGAGCTCCCATTCGGTCGAGCCCGGCTTGAAGGAGATCAGGCCCTGCTGCACCGACCAGATGACGTTGAGGTCGACCGGGCCAGAGCGATTTGCCGGATCGAGGTTGGAAAGATCCTTTTCGACGCGCACCGTGATCTTGGTACGGTCGGCGGCGGCAAAGGCGGTGTGAACACCGCCGAGGGCGACGACGGTCGCGATGGAAGCACCGTCAATCAGCACCTGTCGACGCGTTGGGTTGAATGTCATGGAATATCCTCCGGGATTGTGTACCCGGCCGAGGGCAGGGTCTCGCCAATTCGATGGAGACATTAAAGCCAATAGTATATGAATTTGATAGAATAGATATTTTACCGCCATGCCTCTTGGCACAACCAGTTTTCCCTTTTTCGGGGCTCTCCCGCAAAGCCATGCGGCGCGGCTTGAGGCGGTGCGCTTCTATATTGGCGTTTGAAATCTATCGCTTTTTTGCATTGCCGGGACCCGCCTCATGTCCAACCGCCCATCGGCCGACGCTCTTCCTCCACAATCCGCTCTCTCTGCTACCGCCCGCGTCGAATGGCAAACCGTGGCGCTTGTGATCGTCATCTACGGCAGCTTTTTCGCCGTCACCTGGTTCTGGCAATCGCTGCCGCTCCTGGTCGTGATCGCTCTCGGCGGCTGGCTGATCGCCTGGCACGGGTCGCTCCAGCACGAGGTCATTCATGGCCATCCCACCCGCAGCCGCCTCATCAACGACGCGATCGGCTGGCCGCCTTTGTCTCTCTGGTTGCCCTATGCGATCTATCGGGAAGGCCATCTGACGCATCACCGGGACGAGCATCTGACCGACCCGATCGAAGACCCGGAATCATCCTATTTCACGCAGGCTGCATGGGAGCACATGGGACGCCTCGGCCGGCGCTTGGCGGCTTGGAACGCCACTCTTCTTGGAAGGTTGACGCTCGGACCTCTCATCATGATCCTTAGCTTCCTGGCGCAGGAGATCGCCTTGGTCGCCAAGGGCGACCGACATCGGGCTGCGCTCTGGGCGAGACATGCCCTCGGCGTGGCTGCCGTCCTCTTCTGGGTGGTGTGGGTCTCCAAGATGCCGCTCTGGCTCTATCTCTTCGGCTTCGTCTATATCGGTGCGGCGCTCACCAGACTGCGCTCCTATGCCGAGCACCGGTATGCTGACTGCCACGACGAGCGTACCGCGGTTGTTGAAAACAGTCCGCTCCTCGGGCTGCTGTTTCTCTACAACAACCTGCACGTCCTGCACCACAAGCGGCCTGGAGTGCCATGGTACCATGTCCCGTTTCTTTACCGGCGTCACAGGGACTTTCTCGTCGCCGCCAACGGCGGCCTTGTCTATGACGGTTATTGGGATATAGCGCGGCGTTTCCTGCTGCAGCCACACGACGACCCCCGCCATCCCTTGCACAGAGAGCCTCTTGATCTTGATTGAGCGTAAGCACGGGCGGACCCGACAACTTTGCTATTGGCAGGCGTCTGATCTCAAGTCGACGTGAGACAGGTCCACGGAGGACCAATATAAAATCCGACCCTGGTAGCGAGGCCGACCAGGGATGGTGGCTTCCGGTCGCTCATCAGCCACATCTCAACGGCCGTTTGCCACAGCGGTCAGACGCACGTGAAAAGGCAAACATTAGCACGAAAAACCAATATGCCGATCGAGGTTAGAACGCATGCCCTCGAATTGCGCTAAAAATCTATAGATTATATGTTCTAATATCGTCTGATGCTTTGGGGGATGCAAATGAAGATTACTAGACGCCAGTTCTCGGCTACAGTTGCAGCATCGTTGGCGCTGCCACTTCTGAAGGTCGGTCCGACCGCCGCCTCTGACAAGGTGGTCCGCATCGGCTATCAGAAATACGGCACGCTCGTGCTTCTCAAGGGCAAGGGTCTTCTCGAGCAGAAGCTAGAGAAGATCGGCTATACGGTGACCTGGACGGAGTTCCCTGCCGGTCCGCAGCTGCTCGAGGCGCTGAACGTCGGGGCGGTAGATTTCGGCACCACTGGCGAAACCCCTCCGATCTTTGCGCAGGCCGCCGGCGCGCCGCTCATCTACGTCGCGCATGAGCCGCCGGCCCCGCGGGGTGAAGCCATCCTCGTGCCGAAGGACAGCCCAATCAAGTCCGTCGCCGACCTGAAGGGCAAGAGCGTCGCGCTCAACAAGGGCTCGAACGTCCACTTTCTGCTCGTGAAAGCACTCGAAGAGGCGGGTCTCCAGTACAGCGACATCAAGACCACCTTCCTGCCACCGGCCGATGCGCGTGCCGCCTTCGAGCGTGGTGCCGTTGATGCCTGGGTCATCTGGGACCCCTTCCAGGCGGCCGCGGAAGTGGCGATCGAAGCTCGTGAGCTGCGCAATGGAGAGGGCATTGTTCCGAACCACCAGTTCTATCTCGGTGCCAAGACGTTCGTGGACAATCATGCACAAGCCGTCGATGTCGTGATCGAAGCGGTTGCGGAAATCGACCAGTGGGCGAAGGCGAACACCGCGGCGGCGGCAGCTGAACTCGCGCCTTCCGTCGGGATTCCGGAAGACGTGCTTGCCATCGCGCTGGAGCGCCAGTCCTATGGCGTCAAGGCCATCGACAATGGCGTCGTCACGCAGCAGCAGGCGATCGCTGACAGCTTCTTCGATCTCGGCCTCATCCCGAACAAGATCTCGATTGCGGACGTCGTGCGCAAAGGCGGTGCCTGATGGCGGAAACGTCGGTAGCCGGTTTCGCTGCCGGCGAAATTCGTAGACCCAATCTCAAGGGCCTGAGGAGCGCGTTGGCGCCTTGGGCTCTTCCCATTGTCCTGCTGATCGTCTGGGAAATCGCCGCGCGAACGGGTCTTGTCACCGCGCGACTGATGCCGGCGCCGACCACGATAGCCGCCGCCTTCTGGCGCGTGCTGCTTGACGGCTCGCTCCTCTATCACACGCTTGCTTCCACCCAGCGCGCTTTCATTGGCCTTGCGATCGGCGGCGGTCTCGGCTTCATCGCGGGCGTGTTGAACGGCCTCTGGAAGCCCGCGGAAACATTGTTTGACAGTACCCTGCAGATGGTGCGCAATGTTCCGCATCTGGCATTGATCCCGCTCGTCATCCTCTGGTTCGGCATCGACGAGACGGCGAAGATCTTCCTCGTGGCAATCGGCGTGTTCTTCCCGATCTACATCAACACCTTCCACGGTGTGCGCACGATCGACCCCCAATTGGTCGAGATGGCGTCGGTCTATGGCCTTGATCGCAAGGCGCTCATCCAGCGCATCATCTTGCCCGGCGCGTTGCCCTCGATCCTTGTCGGCCTGCGCTACGCGCTCGGTTTTATGTGGCTCACGCTCATCGTCGCCGAAACGATCTCGGCGACGAACGGCATCGGCTACATGACCATGAATGCGCGAGAGTTTCTGCAGACTGACGTCGTGTTGCTCGGCATCATCGTCTACGCCCTGCTCGGCAAGATCGCAGACGTAGTGACCCGGGCGATCGAGAGGCGTGTGCTCGTCTGGCATCCCGCTTACCAGTCGAAGGAAGAGGCCCATCGATGAGTGCCGTAGAATTTGCCCTTCCACCGGACGAGGTGGCCACCGCCGGCGGCCTGCCGATCTCGCTCTCACGGATTGAAAAGTCGTTCGGCACACTTAACGTTCTTCGCAATTTCAATCTCGAGGTCCCGGCCGGCCAGTTTCTGGCCGTCGTGGGCAGGTCCGGCGGCGGCAAGTCGACGCTTATGCGACTGATCGCCGGGCTCGACACGGCAAGCAGCGGACGCGTGACCATCGGTGGACGCAACGTCGAACGCCTCAATCCGTTCGTGCGCCTGCTCTTCCAGGAGGCCCGCCTGGTTCCCTGGCAGCGTGTCATCGAGAATGTCGGTATCGCACGCGGCCCAAACTGGCAGGAAACGGCGCGCCGCACGCTCGTCGACGTTGGCTTGGAAGGTCGCGAGAACGATTGGCCAACCGTGCTCTCCGGCGGCCAGCGACAGCGCGTGGCGCTCGCGCGGGCTCTTGTCAGCGAGCCGCAGATCCTACTGCTCGATGAACCCTTTGGTGCACTCGATGCGTTGACGCGCATCGAGATGCATCGCCTCCTCGAGCAGATCTGGGGCGACCGCAGGTTCACCACCGTCCTGATCACGCACGACGTTGCGGAAGCCGTCGCGCTTGCCGATCGCGTCGTCGTCCTGCGCGAGGGTGCGATCGCGCTCGATACAGATATCGATCTCGACCGTCCGCGGCGAGAACTCGCCGATCCGCTGGCCGTCGACCTCCAGCGGCGCATCCTAGAAGCGGTGTGACGACCGCGCCATCCCCAAAGTCGAGATGGCGCCCCTCGCTATCCTCGGACACGAATGCGGGCACTGCAGAAAAAGTGCATGCGCGCAAATCGTTCAATGAATTGTCCTGACGCACATTCGCACGGTCGACGGTTCCAAGTGATGCGGCTGCCTTGAAGCCGCCACGGCCGCCGCCGCCAATGGTCGAGCCGCCGAAGTGGAGGGTGTCTGGGCTGCTGGACCAGAGGCAGGCCAAGTTGGGCGTTGATGCCTTGATGTACTTGCCGTCAAGACTGGATATGCCCATCTCGATCAGCTCTTTGAAGACCTGGAACAACTCGCTGGCGTGATCATGGCATTCGCCATGAGGGCAGAAAACGCCGGCGGGCTCCTGTCTGCTGCCGCCCAAGACGATGTTGAGATCCATTCAAAATCCGGGAGGCCGCGCGTTGACCCCGACGAGACGTTTGATGGGCATTTACCTTCGCTCACCAGCGGCCAGGCGCTGCTCCAACCATTGGCTGTAACGAGATGCCCCGAAGCAGATGACGAAATAGACGATGGCCACGACCAGATAGGCTTCATTGTAGAAGCCGAGCCAGTTGGGATCGGTCGCGGACGCGCGTGCGGCATTGAGGAGATCGAAGATGCCGATAACCGCAAGCAGCGATGTTGCCAGAAGAAAGCCAATGGCGAGGTTGACCATGCCCGGGATAACGATCCTGAGTGCCTGCGGCAGGATGATAAGGCGCTGCGTGCGCCAGTACCCGAGCCCAAGCGCGGTTGCCGCCTCCACCTGACCGGGTGGAATTGCCTGAAGGCCGGCCCGGATGACCTCGGCGATATAGGCGGCCCAGAAAAGCGTTATCATGATGATGGCGCGCAGCATCTTGTCGAAGGAGAGGCTGGCCGGCATCGCCATCGGCAGGATCAGCATGGCAACATAGAGAATGCCCACCATCGGCGTGCCGCGCATGACCTCGATATAGACGACGGAGAACGTGCGCATTCCACCCAGTTTCGACCGTCGCGCCAGCGCCAGCACGACGGCGATCGGTGTTGCTGCGGCGAAGCAGCCGGCCCAGACGAACAGGGTGACCGGCAAGCCGCCCCATTGGTTGGAGGGTACCGGTGCCGTGGTGAGGAAGCCGTTCATGAGGAGCCAGCAGGCAAGCACCGCAAGCGGCCAGGCGACAAGAAGCGCGCGACCCCAGAAGCGAGGAAGTGCGCTCGCCGTCAGGACCGCCGCCAGGATCAGGATCACCAGCGCGGGCCGCCACTGCAGGTCCGGTGGGTAGAAGGCGAAGAGGATGAAGCGCAACTTGGCGGCGACGAAGGCCCAGCACGCCCCCTGCCGAGAGCAGGCATCGCCCGTACTGGAGAAGGTCGCGTCGAGAACGGCCCAGCGGAACAATGGCGGTACCACTTGGAACAACAAGATCAGCGTCGCCAAGGTGATCATCGTATTGGCGCGGGTGCCAAACAGACCGGTTTGCAACAGGATCGCAAGGCCTCTTATCCTGCCAGTAAGGCCGCTGTGCGGGTGAGCGATGCCCGTCATGCTATTCCCCTCAATGCGATTCGGTTGTTGTAAGCGCTCATCAGGGCCGAAAGGGAGAGGTTAATGGTGAGGAATGCGGCGATCATGATCATCAGCGCCTCCATGGATTGTCCCGTTGTGTTGGCGGTGGTGTTGACGATGCTGACGAGGTCCGGAAAGCCGATTGCGACAGCCAAGCTCGAATCCTTGGTGAGGTCGAGATAGCTCGACGTCGTCAACGGCGTGATCACCCGCAGTGCCTGCGGTAGCACGACGAGGCGGATGATCTGGCCATTGTGCAGACCGAGCGCGCGGGCGGCCTCCCACTGGCCGATGCCCACCGACTGGATGCCGGCGCGGACGATCTCGGCAATCAGCGCGGAGAACTTCACGACGAGGCCGGTCAGCAATGCGGCAAATTCGGGCGAAAGATTGAGCCCTTCGCGGATGTTGAAGCCAGCAAGTGCCGGCGCCTCGGCGACCGGGCGCGCACCGGAGAAGAAGAGCAACAGGAGCGTGGCGGCGAACACCAGGGCGGCGGCGCCCGCACCTGTGCGGACGGTGAGCCGCTCCAACCTGGACAACACAAGCATCACAACCCAAGCCGCCATGCCAGCGAGCGCCAGTGCTGCGACAAGCCCGAGAGGGCCGCCTTCCAAAGAAAGCGACGGCAGGTAGACACCGCGATTGGTCAGGTAAACCGCTCCAAGGAGCGGCGAAGCCTGGCGCGGCGCTGGCAGGGCCTTGGCGAGCGAGATCCAGAAGAAGAGCTGAAGCAGAAGTGGCGTATTGCGGGTGATTTCGATGAACCAGCGAACGAGCTGCGACAGCAGCAGATTGCCCGAAAGACCGGCAACCCCGATGGCTCCTCCGAAAATGGTAGCAAGGAGACAGCCGAAGAGGGAGACTTCGAGCGTGTTGATCAGCCCCGCGAATATGGCTCTGAGATAGGTGTCGCCGGCCCTGAAG
This sequence comes from Sinorhizobium chiapasense, assembly GCF_036488675.1. NCBI lineage: Bacteria > Pseudomonadati > Pseudomonadota > Alphaproteobacteria > Hyphomicrobiales > Rhizobiaceae > Sinorhizobium > Sinorhizobium chiapasense. The sequence continues at coordinate 1,249,713 of NZ_CP133152.1, read as the reverse complement.
GCGACGAGGCTTTCACCGATCTCAAAGTTTGCTGAGCTTGAGAGAAACTCAAAGCCGGGCAGGACGCCGATACGGGCCATGGTCTGCAGCACATTGTGGGCAAACAGCGCAGCCAGTAGACCGAAAATAGCCAGGAAGGCGAGCTGGCCGAGCGGCCAGCTGCCCCACCACAGGCGCAATTTCTGCAAAGCGCCGGGCCGTTCAGGGCCCAGCGGAAGCGTCAGTGACATGGGGTTGTGGGCCATCAGCGGAAGGGCGGCGAGTACAGCAGGCCGCCATTGCTCCACAGCTTATTGTAGCCACGCTCCCATCCGAGCGGCTTCAGATGCCGATCAAAGATCTCACCGTAGTTGCCGACGGTCTTGATGATGTTGTAGGCCCACTTTGGGTTAAGTCCGAGGGCTTCGCCGAAGGAGCTGTCGACACCGAGGAAGCGCTGGATGGCCGGGTCCTCCGACTCCAGGAACTCGTCGACGTTTGCAGAGGTGATACCCCATTCCTCCGCCTGGATGGTGGCATTCACCGTCCAGTTCACCAGTTCGAGCCAACGATCGTCGCCGCCGGCGATTGCCGGCGCGAGCGGCTCCTTGGAAAGGCGCTCGGGCAGAAGCACGTAATCATCGGGATTCTTCAGCTGCGTGCGCTTACCGACCAGATCGGAAGAATCCTGCGTGATAGCATCAACGCGGCCGGACTCCAGCGCGTCGATGAATTGCCCCGTGTCTTCAATGGTGACAGCCGTGAAGGTCTTGCCCGTCTTGCGGAAGAAGTCGGCGACGTTCAGCTCGCCCGTCGTGCCGCTCTGTGCGCCGATGGTCGCCCCGTCGAGATCGGCAGCTTTCGTGACGCCGAGATCCTTGCGGACGAGGATACCCTGGCCGTCATAAAAGATCGTCGGACCGAAGTGGAAGCCGAGCTTGAAGGCGCGCGTTGCGGTGACCGTCACTCCTGAGAGCAGGATATCGAATTCGCCGCTCTGGAGTGCCGGCAGGCGCTGCTGCGGCGACGAGCTCGTAAACTCCACCTTGTCCGGCGTTCCGAACACGGCGATGGAGAGCGCGCGGCCGTAATCGATGAAGAAGCCTTGCCACTTGCCGTTGCTGTCCGGCGCAAAGAAGCCGGGCGTCGTGCCGACGCCGACCTTGATCGCACCGCGCTGGTTGATCTTGTCCAGGGTAGGACCAGCTTGGGCGATGCTCGCTAGCAAGGTCGTTGTAAGGAAGGTAGCGGCCACCGCCGACTGGATCAAACGCCGGAAGGTCTTGTGTTCTGTCATTTGAGAATGTCCCTCTCTCGATAAATCTGCGCTTCCGTCGCATGGTCGACGTCGGAAGTAATTGTATAATATCTATAAAATTAGTGTATTTAAGAAACCAACGTCCAATATTGCCGATAGAAAGAGTAAATTGCTTCGTTTTTCAGCGGCCAGTCACGCCTTCCGACCGCGGTATCGCAGCCTCGTGCAGGCCATAACGCTGTCCCCGTTGTCTGGTGGTGCGATCCAGCTCATGCGGGGGCGAGGTCGTTCGCCATAGACCGCGCGGCCCCGCAATTACCGAAAAACCGTTTGGCCGAACTGCCCGACAACGGGGTAAGTTATCCTTAAATATATAAAAAACATGGAATTTATGATCTATTGTGAAATGCAAGCACGCCATAGGATTCACGAAATCGCAAAACGCTGAAGTCTGCGCGACAGGCAGCGACGGAGGTCGTAAGCAAAAGTCTGGCTTCTGCCCGCCGCCGATCAAGCTGTCGCCAGCTGTCAGTGAAACTCAGCACCTTCTCCGGAGCACCCCCTTGACGATCCACACCAAGCCAACCCAATTGCCGACGATCGACTTTTCCCGCTTCTACGGCAGCGCGGACCAACGCGCGGCGTTCATCGGCGAGCTGACGCGCGTCCTCCACGATCACGGCTTCTTCTATCTCACCGGTCACGGTGTACCGCAGAGCCTCATCGACGACGTGCTCACAATCTCGAAGCGTTTCTTTGCTCTGCCCGAACAGGAAAAGCTCTCGATCGAGATGGTGAAGTCCCCGCATTTTCGCGGATACAATCGGGCTGGTTCCGAGCGCACGCGCGGTGAGCAAGATTGGCGCGAGCAGCTCGACATCAATACTGAAGGCGTGCCGGTGGCGTCCGGGCCCGATACGCCTTGGAACCGGCTCTACGGCCCGAACCAGTGGCCGCAGGCGCTGCCCGAACTCAGGGCACTCCTTCTCCGCTATCAGGCGGAAGTCACGCGCATCGGCATCGACGTGCTGAAAGCAATCGCACTCGCGCTCGGTCAGTCGGAAAACGCCTTTGCTGAAATCTACGAGCCGCAGCCCTCGCAACTGCTAAAGATCATCCGGTATCCCGGCCGTGAGGCAGCCGGCAGCGATCAAGGCGTCGGCGCGCACAAGGACGGCGGCTTCGTGACCGTTCTGCTGCAGGGCACCGTGCCCGGCCTGCGGATCCGGACGGAAGAGGGCACTTGGATCGAGGCACCACCCGTACCAGGCACATTCGTCATCAACAGCGGTGAACTGCTCGAACTCGCCACCAATGGCTTCGTACGCGCCGACGTCCACGACGTCGTCACGCCGCCACGTGGCACTGAACGCTATTCGGTCGCCTTCTTTCTCGGCGCACGTTACGACGCGCGCATCCCGGTGATCCCTCTGCCAGAGGATCTGAAGCGGGGCGAACGCGGCGTCACGGCCGACCCGCTCAATCCCATCTTCCGTGAGGTCGGCATCAATCATTTGAAGAGCCGTCTGCGCTCGCATCCCGACGTTGCCGCGCGACACCATCCGGACCTGCTCCACCTGCTGGAGCGGCCTAAGACCTGAGGTGCGCGACTGGTCGTGCAAGTGGGGAGGGGGCGTCATTTTGACAGGAGGAAGATCTGATGCAAGGACAGAAAAGCAATGTCGTCTTCCTCCCGGTGGAAGATGTTGCTCGCCGCAAAGTCGCCGTCCTTTGGGAAACATTGCAGCGAGAGGCCCGTTCGGCCATCGACCGCGATCCGGCGCTTGCCCGGTCGACAAACGCCGCGGTTTTGATGCATGCGAGCTTCGGCCATGCCCTCTCGCACCGCTTGGCGATCAAGCTTGCCGACCACTACCTCGATCGTGACGAACTGCTGGCGCTCATCTACCGCGCCTATCTCGAGCGACCGAGCCTGCTCGGCGCCGCGGCCGCCGATCTCGAGGCGGCAAAGACCGTGCTATGAGCAACACCGAGGTGCTGACGCCATTCCTTTATTTCAAGGGGTTCCTGGCCTTGCAGGGCTACCGCATTGCCCACTGGTTGTGGAACAAGCGACGGCGTCACCTGGCGCTCCACATCCAGAGCCGCATCTCGGAGACATTCGTGATCGATATCCACCCCGCCGCCGTGATGGGGCGGGGCATCATGCTTGATCACGGCAGCGGACTTGTGATCGGGGAGACAGCCGTGGTCGAGGATGACGTCTCGATTCTGCAGAACGTCACGCTGGGTGGCACGGGCAAGGAGACGGGAGACCGGCATCCGAAGATCCGCCGTGGTGTCCTGATCGGCCCTGGCGCGAAAATCTTGGGCAATATCGAGGTCGGCATTGGCGCGAAGGTTGGTGCCGGCAGTGTCGTCGTCTGTCCGGTGGCCCCCTATACGTCCGTCGTCGGGGCCCCGGCACGCCCGGTCGGTCGGCCACATACGACGCTCCCAGGCGTTACCATGGATCAGGCACTCACCGAGCCGGATTATCTCATATGATTCCTCGGCTCTGCTGGTGAATTACGGCGATTGCGTAAGGCAAGCGCCGCGGCGATGAGGGCTGCTGTTTGGAAGGGACGCGACTTTCTCAGCAATCCACAGAGAGATGCTCGCGCACTGAGGCCTTCGCGCTGAGGCCCGAGGCGGCAAATTCGGCGCCTTCTTCATGCCGGGCCATTTTTCCATCAGGCTGAACGCGTCGACCGATATCTTGCAACGCAGCCGCACGGAGCTCCTTCGAACTCATCGGTTTCGTCACTTGCCGGCACGACCATTGCAGCTGTGGCTTTGGTCGCCGGTCGTCGCTTCTGGCGACCACCATGTATTCTGGCCTAACGCCATGGTTCATTTTGCCGATATTCATCGAGGAGGCCGCGGCAGCGCCGTGCCGCCCGTCGCGAGTGACGGCTGGAACTCTTTCCACGGCTAATGACCACATCTTTTCCGATTCCGTGAAGAGAAATAGAAATACATTTCTTATAAATCATAAAATCCATGTGTTTTATAGACTTTAGCTGCAGCACTGACAAAAGTCTGGAACACATAGGATGTCGTATCTTCTCAGTCTTCTCGACAAAAGCCCCCTTGACCAGGGATGGACGCCCGTAGAGGCGTTGCAGGCGACCACCGCGCTTGCGGTAAAGGCGGAAGAATGGGGCTATCATCGTTTCTGGGTCGCCGAGCATCACAACATGGCGGACCTTGCGAGCTCGGCGCCGGAAACGCTGATCGCCTATCTCCTTGCGAAGACGTCGAGGATCCGCGTCGGTTCGGGCGGCGTCATGCTGCAGCATTACAGCGCCTACAAGGTGGCGGAGACGTTCAACCTTCTCGCATCGCTGGCGCCCGGCCGCGTCGATCTCGGGGTGGGCAAGGCGCCAGGTGGATTTCCGCTTTCGACGCGGGCACTGCAGGCAGCGATCGACCCGGCGCGCCGGCAAGGCTTTGACGAGCAGCTTGCCGATCTCAACCACTATCTTGCGCCCGGTGAGATTCGAGAGGGTCTCTACGCGACCCCTCTGCCGCCGACGGCACCCGAGCGTTTCCTGCTCGGAGCCAGCGTCGAAAGCGCGAAACTCGCGGCGGAAAAAGGCTGGAAGCTGGTCTTCGCCGGTCATCTGAACGGCGATCCCGAAAATCTGGAAAATACTTTCAAGGCCTATGAGCAGGCGGCGGGTGGCGATCGCCCGATCCTGGCGCTCGCCGCTTTCGCCGCCGAAAGCCAAGAGCGGGCGCGCGAGCGCGTGGCGGAACTCAGGATCTTCAAGGTTTTCCTTGCCAACGGCCAGAGCGTCAATGTCGGCAGCGAGGAGCAGGCCGCCGAATTCGCGCGCCAGGCAGGTGTTACCGAATACCGCGTCGAGAAAAAGACGCCGAGCGTGGTTTGCGGGACGGCGCGGCAGGTGCGCAGCGAACTCGATGCATTGCACCGCCGCCATGGCGTCACGGAATTCATCATCGACACCCCCGCAGTCGGCGCGCCCGAGCGGCTCGCCTCGATCGAGCTCATTGCCAGAGAGCGGCTTTCCCTCGTCGCCTGATCATCCGGAGAAGGACATTTTGCCATGACCACCAGGAACGTGACTTTCGGTATCATGCTGCAGGGGCCGGGCGGACATATGAATGCCTGGAAACATCCGAGCGGGCCGGCCGACGCGAGCATTAACTTCGGCTTCTTCGTCGAGACTGCGCTGAAGGCGGAAGCTGCCGGCATCGCCTTCGCCTTCGTCGCCGACGGGCTATACATCAACGAACAGTCGATCCCGCATTTCCTCAACCGCTTCGAGCCGATCTCGATCCTGTCGGCGCTCGCCGCTTCCACATCGAAAATCGGGCTCGTCGGCACCGTTTCGACGTCCTACAGCGACCCGTTTACCATTGCGCGCCAATTCGCCTCGCTCGATCTCATCAGCGGCGGGCGCGCCGGCTGGAATGCCGTGACCTCTCCGTTGGAGGGCTCGGGCCGCAACTACGGAAGACCGCATCCCGAACATGAACTGCGCTACGAGATCGCCGACGAATACCTCGATGCGATCAAGGGGCTCTGGGACTCCTGGGACGACGATGCCTTCGTGCGCGATCGTGAAAAGGGGGTTTACGTCGACAAGACGAAGATGCATCGGCTGAACCACAAAGGGCGCTTCTTCCAGATCGAAGGGCCGTTGAATATCAGCCGCTCGAAACAGGGGCAGCCGGTCGTCTTCCAGGCCGGAGCCTCCGATTCAGGCGTCCGGCTCGCCGGCAAACATGCCGACGCCGTGTTCACGAATGGAGGGCCGATCGAGGACGCCAAGGCCTTCTACAAACAGGTCAAGCAAAGTGCGGTTGCTCAGGGGCGGCGGGCGGCCGATGTCGGCATCTTTCCCGGCATCGGCCCGATCGTCGGCAGGACAGCCGAGGACGCCGAGACCAAGTATCAGGCGATCCGCGGCCTTGTAACGATCGAGGAGGCGCTCCTCTATCTCGGCCGCTTCTTCGATCACCACGATTTCAGCGCCTATCCACTCGACGAACCTTTTCCCGACATCGGCGATATCGGCAAGAACAGTTTCCGCGCCACCACGGATCGCATCAAGAAGACGGCACGTGAAACCGAGGCGACGCTTCGCGAGATCGCGCTCGACGTCGCGACGCCGAGGACCGCTTTTATCGGCACTGCCGAGCAAATTGCCGACGAGATCGTCCGCTGGGTCGATGCGGAAGCCGCCGACGGCTTCATTCTCGGGTTCCCCGTGATCGCCGAGGGGTTGGATGACTTCGTTGCACACGTACTGCCAATCCTGGAACAGCGCGGTTATTTCGAGCGCGCTCTGAAAGGCGAAACACTACGCGACCATCTTGCGCTGCCCTACCGGGAGAGCCGCTACAGCGCCGCATCGCAGGAAATCACGCAAAGAGCGCACGGGTGACGGTTGGGAGGTGTCCGGCATGAATGCGATCACCAACAATGCCCATTTCATCGATGACGTCGAGCAAGGGATCGCTGCCTACATCGGCGAGATGATTGAGTTGCGGCATGATCTTCACCGAAATCCGGAACTCGCGTTTCAGGAAGTCCGCACGAGCGGCATCGTCGCGACTTTGCTTGCAAGCTGGGGATACGAGGTTGCGACAGGTATCGCCGGAACAGGCGTCGTGGCGACACTCCAGCGCGGGGACGGCACTCGGCGCATCGGCATCCGCGCCGACATGGATGCGCTGCCTATCGACGAGAAAACCAACCTCTCGTATGCGAGCCAGGAGCCGGGTCTCATGCATGCCTGCGGTCATGACGGCCACACGGCGATTCTTCTTACCGCAGCACGCTATCTTGCCGAAAGCGGCCGCTTCTCCGGTACGCTGAGGCTCATTTTTCAACCAGCGGAGGAGATCGGGGCCGGGGCGCGCAAAATGCTGTCGGACGGGCTATTCGAACGCTTCCCGGTTGATGCGGTCTTCGGCTTGCACAATTGGCCTGGTCTCGCCATTGGCCGTTTCGGGTTCGTTGCGGGACCGGCAATGGCGTCGGTCGATCAGGCGATAATTCATATCAAGGGCAGGGGTGGTCACGGCGCAGAGCCTCATAATGCGGTCGATCCGGTCGTAGCAGCAGCGTCGTTCATCACAGCATTGCAGAGTGTCGTTTCGCGCAACGTGGATCCGCGAGATATGGCCGTCATTACCGTCGGGTCGATTCACGGCGGATCAGCGTCGAACGTGATCCCGGAAACAGTCGAGATCAAACTGACGGTCAGAAGCTACAGCGAAGCAGTTCGCCAGCAGTTGAAGACACGCATCGCAGCGCTTGCCCGGGCACAGGCCGAAAGCTTCGGGGCGTGCGCTGACGTCGACTACCGGCTCGGCTTCCCAGCGGTCGTCAACCATGAGGAAGAAACGGCATTCGCGCGCCGTGTCGCGGTCGACACCTTCGGCGAAGGCTGGATCGAACAGGAGTTCAAACCGCGCACCGCTAGTGAGGACTTTGCCTTCTTCCTCGCGCGCCAGCCCGGCAGCTACCTCTTCGTCGGCAACGGAGAGAGCGCCGCGTTGCATAGCCCCCACTACAACTTCGACGATGGGATCATCGCACCCGCTGCTCGCTATTGGGTGCGGCTCGCCGAAACTTTCCTGCGCAATGATTCCAAGAACTGGAGACCGGCATGAGCGACACGTTTGTCTACACGTCGCCACTCGATCCACGTGCAAAACCGCTGATCGACGAGCTCATCTTCGAATATGACAGCCGCTACGGCACCTATTTCGACGAACAGGGCGCGGCCGCCGAGCTCAATCGCTATCCGCCCGAGGCCTTTGCTCCACCGCATGGCAATTTCGTGCTCCTGATCCGAAACAGCGAAACGATCGGCGGCGGTGCATTCAAGCACTACGACGACAGGACGGCTGAATTCAAGCGGATATGGACGCGTTCAGATCTGCGCCGCCAGGGGCTTGCGCGCAAGGTCGTCCTGGAGCTCGAGGCGCAGGCCGCGCGCCAAGGCTATTCGCGGATCTATCTGACGACCGGATTCCGGCAGCCTGAGGCCGTCGGGCTCTATCTCTCGAACGGTTATACTGCGCTCTTCGACATCGAGGCCGATCCGGAGGTCTACAAGACGCTGCCTTTCGAGAAGGACATTTCCCATCTCCTGGCATCATCCGCGTTTTTGGGTGCGGCGCTCGTGGCAGAGCCCGTAACCGCGAGCCACCCCTAGAGCGCCGGTTCTCTCCCACCAAATTTTCCGCGCGGCACGAACCACCTCAGAGAGGATGCACGATGGCACTTCTGACAGATCTTGCAGGCGCCGCCGACGCCGAACGAGAACGCGGCGCCAATTCGAACTACGCGCATTACCGGATCGTTCCGGCCCGTCACCCGGGTCGTGCGCTTGGTTCGTTGTTTGCCGCTGTGGTCATCGCAGCGGTGCTCTATTCAGTGCTCACCAATCCGCGCTGGGGCTGGCCGGTCTTCGCCGAATGGTTTTTCGCCGAGCCGGTTCTTGCCGGCCTTGGGCGGACGCTGCTGCTGACGGCGTTGGCGACTGTTTCCGGCTCGCTTCTCGGGACCGGTCTGGCGCTTGCAAGGGTTTCGAAGTCGCCCCTGCTTGCCAGTCTCTCGTTTGGCTATATCTGGCTGCTGCGCTCGATCCCGCTCATCGTCCTGCTGCTCGTGCTCAACAATCTTGGCTATCTCTACGAGACGATCACCCTCAGTGTCCCCTTCACCGACACCGTGTTTCTGAACTATCCGATGACGCAATTGCTGACGCCGTTTGCGGCTGCGTTCCTGGGCTTGACCCTCAATCAGTCGGCCTTCTTCGCCGAGATCGTGCGCGGCGGCATACTCTCCGTCGACCATGGACAGCACGAGGCGGCAGCCGCCCTCGGTCTGCCACGCAGTCGACAAGCGTTCCGTATCGTGCTGCCGCAAGCCATGCGCTCGATCCTGCCGACCGGCTTCAACGAGATCATCGGTCTCGCGAAAAGCACCTCGATGGTCTACGTGCTGGCGCTGCCGGAGCTGTTCTATACGGTTCAGGTCATCTATCGCCGCAACCTCGAAGTCATTCCGCTCCTGATGGTGGCGACCATCTGGTACCTCGTGATCATGACCGGTCTCTCGATCGCCCAGCACTATATCGAGCGGTATTTTTCGAAGGGCGCAGTTCGCAACCCGGATCCGTTGCCCTTCCAGGCCATCTTCTCGCGCTTCCGTCGCCCCCTTTCCGACATCCCGGCAGCGACCGCGGGCAAGACCGGCTTTCGCGACGCGCACGTCTTCCGCCCCGGCGGCGCCGTGCATGTTCACGGCATCTCCAAGAGCTTCGGGTCGCTCAAGGTTCTGGACGATGTCGAGCTGAATCTGCCCGCTGGCAGCGTCACGGCAATCCTCGGCCCCTCCGGCTCCGGCAAATCCACCCTGCTCAGGACGATCAATCACCTCGAGCGGGTCGACGACGGGTTCATTTCGATCGATGGGGATCTCGTCGGCTACCGGCAGAAGGGCGACACGCTCTATGAACTGAAAGAAAAGGACATACTGAAGCGCCGCGCCGACATCGGCATGGTGTTCCAGAACTTCAATCTGTTTCCACACCTGACCGTGCTCGAAAACCTCGTCGAAGCGCCGCTGCACGTGCGCGGTCTTGGCCGGGACGAGGCCATCCGCCTGGCACATGAGCTGATCACCCGCGTCGGTTTGAGCGACAAGATCAATGCCTATCCGCGCCAGCTTTCGGGCGGTCAGCAGCAGCGTGTCGCAATCGCCCGCTCCCTGGCCCTGCGCCCCAAGGTCCTGCTCTTCGATGAGCCGACGTCGGCGCTCGACCCCGAACTCGTCGGCGAAGTGCTGGACGTGATCAAGGAGCTGGCGCGCACCGGGACGACACTTGTGATCGTCACCCATGAAATCGGCTTTGCCCGCGAGGTCGCCGACACCGTGGTCTTCATGGAGGCGGGCCGCGTGCTCGAGCAGGGGCCGCCCGCGCGTATTTTCAACGAAGCACAGCACCCGCGTATGCGCGAATTTCTCGCAAGGGTTCTTTGAATACCGCCTGCATGCCGGCAACGGGTCCGGAGCGACATGAGCCACAACTTTTGGATGAAAAGGAGTCAAATACAGATGGCAGTCTTCGGCATCGCAAAATTGCTCCTCGCTGGAGCGGTCGCAGCATCGACCTTTGGTATCGGCCCGGCCTGGACCGAGGAGAAGTTTGATCTCAGTCCCGATACCTCCAATCGCCTTCGCGCCGACAAGAACGAGGCGGCGATCAAGGCGATCGCCCCCGACTTCAAGTTCGTGTCCCCGGGCAAGTTCACCGTCGCCATCAATCCCTGGGATCCGCCGATCGCCACCTATGCAACGGACTCGAAGACAGTCGTCGGCGCCGATCCGGATATTGCCTCGCTTCTCGCCGATTCCCTTGGTCTTGAACTCGAAGTCGTCGCGGTCGCCTGGGCGGACTGGCCGCTCGGCGTCAGTTCCGGCAAGTACGACGCGGTGATCAGCAACGTAACCGTCACAGAGGAGCGCAAGGAGAATTTCGACTTCTCCACCTACCGCAAGGACGTGCTCGGTTTCTTCGTCAAGGCGGATAGCCCCATCACCTCCATCAAGGAGCCGAAGGATGTGGCGGGACTGAAGGTCATCACCGGCGCCGGTACCAATCAGGAGAAGATCATTCTCGAATGGGATCGGCAGAATGTTGCCGCCGGCCTGAAGCCGATCGAGGTGCAATACTACGATGATCGCGCCGCGTCCGACCTCGCGCTGCAGTCCGGCCGCGCCGACGTCGAGTTCAATCCGAACGCGACGCGCGCCTACGCCGCGTCGATCAAGAACGACACGAAGGTCGTCGGCATCGTCAGTGGCGGCTGGCCGCTCACGGCGGAAATCGCGGTGACGACGCGCAAGGGGGCCGGTCTTGCCGATGCGATCACCATTGCCATCAATGATCTGATCAAGAACGGCAAATACAGCGAAGTCTTGAAGCGTTGGAGCGTCACCGACGAGGCGGTGGATGCATCGCAGACAAATCCCCCCGGCCTGCCGAAGAGCGGCTCCTGATTAAATCGTTTGTTCGACCGGCGGCCTGCCCGCCGCCGGTCTCCCATTTCCTTAGGAGAAGACAGGCATGGTTGGGATTTCGGTTAAGCGCTTATTCGTCGCAACAATAGCGGCACTCCTTCATTTCAGTTCGGCGCAGGCCGATGCCGGCTTTGATCTCAGCCCGGGGCAGCCGGGCCGCGTCCGCGCCGAAAAAGACGAAAGGGCAATCGCGGCGATCCCCGCCGACTTCGAGTTCGTAACGCCCGGTAAGTTCACCGTGGCGGTCAGTCCGGGTGGACCGCCGCTTGCGACGTATGCGACCGATGCCAGGACCGTCATCGGCGCCGATCCGGAATATGCGCAAGCCGTTGCCGACAGCCTGGGCTTAAGTCTCGAACTCGTGCCCGTCGCCTGGATCGACTGGCCGCTCGGCCTGACCTCGGGCAAATACGATGCGGTGATTTCGAATGTCGGCGTGACCGAGCAGCGCAAGGAGAAGTTCGACTTCTCGTCCTATCGCCAGGGCCTGCACGGTTTCTTCGTCAAATCGGACAGCGCGATCACCTCGATCAAGAAGCCGAAGGACGCGGCGGGTCTTCGGATCATCGTCGGCGCCGGCACCAATCAGGAACGCATCCTCCTGAAATGGAACGAAGAGAATATCGCGGCAGGGCTGAAGCCTCTGGAACTGCAGTATTATGACGACGAGGCGGCAAGCCTCGTGGCGCTGGCATCCGGGCGCGCCGACGTGATCGTTCAGCCGCACGCGCAGTTGGTCTTCATCGCGGCGCGTGACAGGAAGATCAAGCGCGTTGGTACCTTGAGTGCCGGCTGGCCGGAGCGATCCGACGTCGCGATTACCACGCACAAAGGCAGCGGTCTCGCCAATGCGCTCACCATCGCCACCAACGGTCTCATCGAGAGCGGAATCTATTCCAAGATCCTCGATCGCTGGCGCCTCTCCGAGGAGGCCTTGCCCAGGTCGGAAACCAATCCCCCAGGCCTGCCGAAATTCTGAGGATGGCTTGAAGATGACCGGCCGCACCATCTCGATCCGCCATATCGGTTTCCTCAGCCCAGGCAATTATCGCCACGACAATCCGCTCGAAGGGCTGGAGAAGACCCTGACGCTGCTGGAATATGGCGAGGCGCTGGGCTTTGAGAGCGCTTGGGTGCGCCAGAGGCACCTTGAACCCGGTATTTCCTCGGCAGCGGCCTTTCTGGCGGCGGCGACCCAGAGAACAACCCGGATCGAGCTGGGCACGGCCGTGATCCCGATCGGCTATGAAAATCCCTTTCGCCTCGCTGAGGATCTAGCGACGGTCGATGTCCTTTCGCGCGGCCGACTCAATATCGGCTTGAGTGCCAGTCGCCCGCCGCATCTGGACCTGATCGCTCCCTTGGCCTTCGACGGCGATTGGTCGGCCTACGATTTCTCACACGCACGCGTCCTTCGTTTTGCCGCGAACCTGCACAGCAATCTCCTCGGCGGCGAGGAGACGCTTATTTCGACGCCCTTCGGTCTCAAGCGCCCCCGTCTGCAGCCTTACGCCGTGGGGCTTGTCGAGCGCCTCTGGTATGGCGGCGGTTCGCTTCGTTCGGCCGAATGGGCGGGGGCGACCGGCTTCAACCTGCTGATCGGCAATGTCACCACCGGCGAGGAAACCGATGATTTCTTCGTCGCGCAGGCGCGACAGCTTGAGACTTACCGGTCCTCCGGCGGCGCCGGGAAGCGGGTGGCGCTCGGTCGGGTGATTGTTCCGCTCGACGGCGCCGATGCCGTGACACGGCGGCGCTACCGCGACTATGTGGCCGGGCGACACGCTCGTACGCTCTCGCCACAGGGCGAACGTCGGACGCTCTTTGCCCGCGATCTGGTCGGCACCTCGGACGAAATACTGGAGCGGTTGTTTGCCGATCCGATCCTGCCGCAGGTGAGCGAGCTTCGGCTCGAACTGCCTTACGAGTTCGAAGAGGAGGAATATCGCCAGATCCTCGAAGATGTCGTGACACGTATCGCGCCGGCGCTCGGGTGGCCGCGACCGTCACCTGCCGTTTCTGGACACACAGCACAAATTTCCGCGCGCTCGAACGACCAAGCCACCGCCTGATCAGTGGCAGCGCATTACATGCAAGAAGGACACCTCTCGCGTGACGAAAACCGTCGACTATTTCTTCTCCATTGGCTCGCCCTGGTCGTTCATCGGGCTTGAGGCCTTCGTCGCACTCGCCCGTGAGCATGGCGCAGAGATCAAGCCGTTTCTCTCGACCGTGATCGAGGAGAATGGCGGGATTTTCTCGCGCAACCGTCCGGAAGCCCGACGGGCCTATGGCGCGCGCGACTTGAGACGCTGGAGCCAGCTTCGCGGCAAGCCGCTGCTTCTCGACAATCGCCCGACGCTCGGCGATCCGACATCTGCATCCCGCATGGTTATCGCCGCCTACCTGGACGGCGCCGATTGGCTAACCCTGACGGAGGCGCTGCAGATGGCCTTCTGGGTGGAAGACAGGGACATTGGCGACATGTCCGTTCGAAAGACGGTCGCGGATGATGCCGGTTTCGATGGCGGCGCGCTCGCAGCGCGCGAAGGCGATGACGATGTAAATGCCAAGTGGGCCGCCGATCGCCAACATGCCATCCGAAGCGGCGTCTTCGGCTTTCCGACCTTCGGTTATGACGGCGAAATCTATTGGGGGCAGGACAATCTGTTCTTTCTCGCGATGCACCTGAGCGGAGACAAGCCATGAGCATGTTGCGGCAGTATGAGCGCCTGAATGCCATCCGGGATGCCTTGCAGGACAGGCTTGAGTTCTACGAGGCACGCGACTGTTTGGGCTTTGACGATTTCGATGACGGGACCGCCTCCGAGCTCCGGGACCGCATCGCTGAACTCTCCGATGAGCTTTCGAACCTCAAGCGCCAGCGCGATCGACACGAGGTGTGGTGAGCGGCAATTCCTTAAATTTGAACGCAACACGACTTTGATGACAGGAAGATCTCAATGACAGTGCAAGTGAACTCCCGTACGGCCGAACATCCGATTAACCCGCTCTTCCTCGAGCGCTGGTCGCCACGCGCCTATGCCAGCGTCGAGATTTCGCAAGCGGAGGTCTTCGAGATACTGGAAGCCGCCCGCTGGGCGCCCTCGGCCTACAATGCCCAGCCATGGCATTTCGTCTACGCACGACGCGGCGGCAAGGACTGGGAGAAGCTGCTCGGCCTGCTCAACGAATTCAATCGCAGTTGGGCCAGCCGGGCTTCGGCCTTGATTTTCGTGCTCTCGCGAACGTCACTGCTGCCGCCTGGCGCGAAGGAAGAAGTTCCCTCCTACACGCACTCTTTCGATGCGGGCGCCGCATGGGGCGCCTTGGCCTTGCAGGCTGCCTACTCCGGCTGGCAGGCCCACGGAATGGCCGGCATCGACTACGAGCGGGCGCGAACCGAACTCGGCGTTCCCGCCAACTATCGAGTCGAGGCGGCGGTCGCGATCGGCCGCGTCGGCGACAAGGCGCAGTTGCCCGAGCCGCTGCAACAGCGGGAGGCTCCGAGCCATCGCAAGGCACTGTCGGAGATCGTTTCCGAGGGGCGCTTCGAGGCTGCGTAGCGCTGACAATCAACTGGCAGATGAGTGCCTGCGCAAACGGTGCGCGGGCGCCGAAGGGCGGCCGTGATCTCCGGGCGGTACAGCTGTAAAACCACGCCGAGGACCCGGTTGCGGGTAGTTGGCCGTTCGTCCCGATGCGCTTCGGGGCGCTTTCATGGATGCTACGTTCGATACGGTTCACTCTCTGTTGGAACAATCGTTCGGCCGGGACCGCCCGGCTCTCACTACAAAATGCGCGAAAGTTCCGACAAATAGAACATCATTTCTATAGATTGAATAGATTGATGATAGCCTACGCGAGACCGATAGCCGAGGAGAGTGGAGATGACCAAACCAAAAAAACGCCAGTTGAAGCTCGGAGCCTTTCTTTATCCCACCGGCCACCATGTTGCCGCCTGGCGTCATCCGGAGGCGCAGGCCGACGCGGGTTCGAATTTCGCCCACTATGTCGGTCTCGCGCAGGTCGCGGAGGCAGCAAAGTTCGATCTCGTTTTCATGGCCGACGGTGTCGGCACGCGCGGCACCGATATCGAATCGCTCAGCCGGACCGCCATCCGCTACGTCGCTCAGTTCGAACCGATCACCCTGCTCTCAGCGCTTTCGGCCGTCACCAGGAACATCGGCTTCGTTGCGACGGCTTCCACCTCCTATAACGAACCCTATCACATTGCCCGCAAGTTCGCCTCACTCGATCACATCAGCGGCGGGCGGGCCGGCTGGAACCTGGTCACCTCGTCCAGCGAGCACGAGGCCCATAATTTCGGGCGCGACGAGCATTACGCCCATGCCGAGCGCTACGAGCGGGCAGAAGAATTCGCGGATGTTGTCCGCGGGCTCTGGGACACCTGGGAAGAAGACGCATTCCCGCGCGACAAGGAAAGCGGCATCTATTTCGATCCGGAAAAGCAGCACATCCTCAATCACAAGGGCAAGCACTTCAAGGTGCGGGGGCCGCTGAATGTCGCACGCGCTCCACAGGGGCACCCCGTTCTGGTGCAGGCGGGTTCTTCCGAGCCTGGCAAGGAACTGGCGGCCCGTACGGCGGAAGTCGTCTTCACCGCCCATCAGACGGTCGAAGACGCCCGCGCCTTCTATGCCGACGTCAAAGGGCGCCTCGCGAAATACGGAAGGGACAAGGACGATCTCAAGATCATGCCGGGCATTTTCCCCGTCATCGGCAGGACAGAGGAAGAGGCGCAGGCGAAATTCCAAGAGATCCAGGACCTGATCCATCCGGTCGTTGGCCTGTCGATGCTCGCCGGCATGGCCGGCAGCGTCGATCTTTCGAAATATCCGCTCGACGGACCTGTCCCGGACCTGCCCGAGACGAACAGCAGCAAGAGCCGGCAGAAGTTGCTCCTCGATCTGGCGCGTCGTGAAGGCCTGACGATCCGGCAACTTTACCTGCGCATCGCAGGCGCCCGCGGCCACTATCAGATCGTCGGAACGCCGGCGCAGATCGCCGACGCGATGGAGGAATGGTTCACCACTGGCGCCGCCGACGGCTTCAACGTGATGCCTCCGCATCTGCCGGTCGGGCTATACGACTTCGTCGAACATGTCCTGCCCGAGCTTCGCCGGCGCGGGCTCTTCCGGACGGAATACGAGGGCAAGACGCTCCGCGAGAATCTCGGGCTCAGCGTGCCCCGGCACCCGACCCAGATTCGCGTCGCGGCCGAATGATCCGGCAGTAGGGGGAGAAACGAGATGAGCAATCCCACCCACCTTCGAATTCGCGACGTGACGCGCGAGTTCAACGTCAACGGCAAGAAACTGACGGCGCTGGACAGCATCAGCCTCGACATTGCCGAGGGCGAATTCGTCACGATCGTCGGTGCGAGCGGTTGCGGAAAGTCGACGCTACTGCGCCTTGGTGCCGGACTCGACACGACCCATTCCGGTCGGATCTCGCATGACGGCCGGCCTGTCACTGGCCCCAGTCTCGATCGAGGCATGGTGTTTCAGGAGTCGAGGCTCTTTCCCTGGCTGACGGTGGAGCGCAACATCGCTCTCGGGCTCGAGAATTCCGAGCTTCCGAAGAGCGAGAAGAAGCGCCTGGTCGAGGAACATCTGGAACTTGTCGGGCTTTCGGGTTTCGCGGAGGCCTATCCGCACCAGCTTTCCGGAGGCATGGCGCAGCGCGCCGGGATCGCGCGGGGCCTGGTAAACCGTCCGAATGTGGTGTTTCTCGACGAGCCCTTCGGCGCGCTCGACGCGATCACAAAGACGCGGCTGCAGGACGAATTGCAAGAGATCTGGGCGCGCGAACGCATCACCATGGTCCTCGTCACCCACGACGTCGAGGAGGCCGTCTATCTCGGCGACCGTGTTGTGGTCATGTCGCCGCGGCCTGGCCGGATCCGGGACATCGTGACCGTGGGTCTTCCCCGTCCTCGCCAACGTACGTCCGCCACGCTTGCGAAGGTCCGGACGCGTGTTCTCGAAAGCCTGAACGCGATCGAGGGCAGGCCGGCCGCCGGTGAGCGGTCCGCCGAAGCCAAGAGAGGCCCGAGGACCGAACCTCTTCGGCCAGCCGTCGCGCTCGCAAACTGACATTCTCGTTAGCTAGAAATGGAGAAGACGATGAAACTGATGTCCCTGGCCCGATTGGCTGCAGGCGCGGCGCTCACGCTCGGCTTTTTTTTAACCGCCGCGCAGGCCGAAGAGCCGCTCGTCATCCACGTCGGCTACGCCGCGATCGGCGTCGACAACCGGCCTTTCGCGGAGGGTACCTCGGCGGCGACCGCGCGCGCCGGCGAATATCTCGAGAAGGAATTCGCCAACGATCCTGACATCAAGATCGAATGGACCTTCTTCAAAGGCGCCGGCCCGGCGGTGAACGAGGCCTTTGCCAATGAGCAGCTCGATTTCGCCTATCAGGGCGACCTGCCGTCGCTGATCGGCCGCGCAACCGGGCTGAAGACCAAGTACCTGCTCGCCAGCGGCGCCCGCAAGCCACTCTATCTCGCCATCGCCAAGGACTCCGGCATCCAGAAGATCGAGGAACTGAAAGGCCGCAAAGTCGCCCTTCAGCGCGGTACGAACGGTCACCTCGCCGCGATAAAGGTCTTGAACGCACATGGCCTTACCGAGCGTGACGTCCAGATCGTCAATCTCGACAGTGCCGGCACCGTGGCGGCGCTGACGAGCAAGGATATCGATGCCGCCTTCGGCGATACCCAGCTCATCAACCTCGCCGCCAAAGGCTCGGCGGATGTCATCTACACGACCAAGGGGGACGATCCGCGCTTCGGCCGCAACGCAGGCATCATCGGCCGCGAGGCCTTCATCGAGACGCACCCGGAAATCACCCAGCGCGTCGTCGATGCCTTTGTGAAGGCAGCACAATGGTCGTCGGACGAGCCGAACCGCGCGGCGCTCTTCGAGCTCTGGCACAAGTCCGGCACGCCGATCCCGATCATCGAAGAGTATTTCAGCAACGACAAGCTCGCCTACCGCAACTCGCCACTGATCGATGGCCTCCTCGTTTCCCAGTACAAGGAGCAGGCGACGAAGAGCAAGGAATACGGCCTCATTCGCCGTGAAGTGGACCTCGAAGGATGGTTCGAGCCGAAGTATCTCAACGACGCGCTCGAACGGCTGAACCTCAAGTCCTTCTGGCAGCCCTATGGCGCGGACGGCAAGCCGGTCGCCTCCTGATCTGCGACGGACAGGACGAGGCCAGCCATGACCGTGTTTGTCGAAACCGCCGGCGAAGGCACCCCGTCGCCGTGGCGGAGGCGCCTGGCGCTGGGCCTGATGGGCGCCATCTTCCCGGCGGCATTTCTCCTGCTGTGGTGGGTCGCCTCCGAGAGGGGGTGGCTCGCCGAGCAGATCCTGCCGTCGCCCGTCTATGTCTATGGGACGGCGCGCGACATGATCGTAACCGGAGAGCTGCTCTATCATGCCAGCGTCAGCCTGCGCCGCGTCGTCATGGGCTTCGCCTTCGGGGCGGCGGCCGGGCTCGGCCTCGGCATCGCTATGGGGCTTTCCCGGCGTGTCGAGGATTACGTTAAGCCGCTCTTCCTGGCCTTCGCACAGATACCGACCCTCGGCTGGATTCCGCTCCTGATGCTGCTCGTCGGCATTGACGAAACGTTGAAGGTCATCGTCATCGCCAAGGGCGCGCTTGTGCCCATGGTCGTCAACACCTATGCCGGCATTCGCGGCGTGTCGCCGAAATACATCGAAGTCGGGCACGCGCTGAGGTTCAGCGATTGGCAGATCTTGCGCTTCATCGTGCTGCCCGGCGCGATACCGTCGATCTTCACCGGCATTCGCTACGGCCTGACCCATTCCTGGACGTCCCTCGTCGGCGTCGAGCTTCTGGCCTCCTCCGAGGGCCTCGGCTACCTGCTCGTCTGGGGCCGCCAGATGTTCTGGCTCGATACGGTCATCGTCGCAATGATCGTCATCGGTCTCGTCGGCTTCGCCATGGACAAGGGCCTCGACCGCACCGAAACCTTGATCCAGCGATGGAAGCGCGAGGAGATCTGAGCATGACCGAGTCCATCGCTTCGACCCGTCTCGTCCGGTTTCGCAGAGGCATCACGCTGCCGATCCTGCTCTTGATCGCCTGGGAAACCTCGAGCCGCACCGGTCTTGTCGATCCGCGCTTCTTGCCATCGCTGCAAGATGTGGTGCTCACGGCCAAACGCGAGCTCGTCGACAATGATCTCATCGGCGAACTCGGCTTCAGCCTGATGCGAAACATCGCTGGGTTCCTGATCGGGTGCGTCGCAGGCGTCGCCTTCGCCGCAACGCTTGCATTGTCGCGCACTGCGGACGTCCTGATCACGCCGAGCTTCAACGGCTTGAAGCAGATTTCGCTGCTTGCCTGGATCCCGCTGATCTCCGTCTGGTTCGGTTTCGGCGAACAGGCGAAGATCGTCTTCGTGGCACTTGCTGCCTTCATACCGATCGTGCTCAACACCTATGAGGGGATGCGGAACGTGCCAGCCGAACTCATCGAGGTCGGCCACGCGCTGCGCTTCAATGCCCGACAGAGAATTCTTCGGATTTTCCTGCCTTCGGCCATGCCTTCGATCGCAACCGGCGTGCACCTCGGTTTGATCTATTCCTGGCTCGCGACCGTCGGAGCCGAATATTTCCTGGCTGTCGGCCCGGGCATCGGCGGTCTCGTCATCGCCGGGCGGGAACGCTTCGACATGGCGCTCGTCATGGTCGGCGTGCTGATCCTCGGCCTGGTCGGCTTTCTTCTCAATCGGCTCGCCTATGCGCTCGAAAGCCATCTACTGCGCTGGCGCCCACAGCAGCGATGAGTGACCATCTTCCCCTCAGCTATATCCGTCGTTGAGCTTCCTCGTAGCATGTTCGAAAAATATAGCGGCACGGGTTGATTGCCGCCGACGAGCTCGGACATGGTATTTCGATCGACAAGAACTCCCGCGTGCTTGATCTGCGGGCAAATCCGCACCGGGCTTGACGCCGTCGGTGCTCTGACTGCTGGTTGGTTCGGGGAACCGCCGCGGTACCGGTCCCCCAGGGGCAGGCGAGAAGCGTCGCAAGCGATCGTTTCGAGTCTGGCGTAATCCCGTCGTCCGAGCGAGCAAGAGCAGCCATTGCGGGGCCTCGTGAAATCCGCGGAAGGGATGGCGTGCTGCACGAGCAGGCACGCCATCCATCGCCTCAAGCGGCGTCGATCGCCTGGGCAAGATCGGCGATGAGGTCGTCCGGATGCTCGATGCCGATGGACAGGCGGACATAGCCTGGCGTCACACCGGTCGCCAATTGATCATTGGCGGAGAGTTGAGAATGGGTGGTCGTCGAGGGATGGATCGCCAGCGACCGCGCATCGCCGATATTCGCGATATGGTAAAAGAGCTGCAGCGCATCGATGAAGCGCCGGCCCGCCTCGCGACCGCCCTTGAGTTCGAAACCGACCAGCGCTCCATAGGAGCCGGGCCTCAGGTATTTCGCTGCTCGTTCCCCGGCCAAGCCGGTCTGGAATTTCGGGAAGACGACGTTCGAAACCTCCGGATGAGACTGCAGGTATTCAGCAATTCTGATGGCATTGTCGTTGTGCTGGCGCAGCCGCAGGGGAAGCGTCTCCAGGCCCTGGATGAGCTGGAAGGCATTCTGGGGGCTGATCGCGGCGCCGATGTCACGCAGAAGCACGGCCCTGGCGCGCAGAATGTAAGGGTGGAAGGCGATCGCTTCCGCTTTCTCGATCCAGGTCTTGTCCTGGTAGCTCGGGTCTGGCTCGTTGAGGTTCGGGTGCCGCTCCTTGAGCTCGGCCCAGGGAAAGTTGCCGCCATCGACGATAGCACCGCCGATCGAGGTTCCATGGCCGCCGATATATTTAGTCGCCGAATAGACGACGACGGCGGCGCCATGATCGAGTGGCCGAATGATCAGCGGTGCGGCGGTGTTGTCGACGATCAGCGGAATCCCGAATTTGCGGCCGATGGCCGCCACTTCGGCGATAGGGAAGACCTCGAGCTTCGGATTGGGCAGGGATTCGGCGTAGTAGGCCCGGGTGCGATCATCGGTGGCGCGGGCAAAGGCTTCCGGATCAGAGGCATCGACAAAGCGGGTCTCGACGCCGAAGTTCTTGAGCGTCGCGGCGAAGAGCGCCCAGGTGCCGCCATAAAGGCCGGCGGCGCTGACGATATTGTCGCCAGCGCGGGCGACATTGAGAATCGCGAAGGCGGACGCGGCCTGGCCCGAGGAAAGCGCCAGCGCGGCCGCGCCGCCCTCGAGTTCGGCGAGCCGCTGTTCGAAGGCGTCCTGGGTCGGATTCGACACGCGGGTGTAGAGGTGACCGGCGGCCTCCAGCGCGAAGAGCTTGTCGGCGCCTTCCGTCCCGGGAAGCTGGTAGGAGGTGGTCTGATAGATCGGAACCGCCACCGCGCCCGTAGCGGGGTCGAAGCGGAAGCTGCCGCCGTGCAATGCCTGGGTTTCCGGATGACGGCTCTTGTAGGTCGAGGTGCCAGGAGTCGCCTGCGCTGTCGCGGACTCAACGAGAGATTCTGTCGACTGCTGAATGGTCATTGCTTCCTCCGTGTGGTGGGACTAGCGAAGGCGCGGGCGCGCGCCGGATTGAATCAGGGCGAGGACGAGGAGAGCGGCGGCGGCCCAGAGCACCTCGGGTGCATACCAGCGGATTTCGAAGACGTGCGAGTTCGTACAAAGCGCCTGAGCCAGTCGGCAGAGATCGGTGTCGGCCGCGAGGCATGTTGCCGCCTGGGCGGAGCTGATGTAGCCGCTGGCGACGACGTTGCCGAAAACCAGCCACCACCAGCCGAGGCTAAGGACGAGGAGAACACCGGCAAAGCTCGCCATGGCGACTGCCAGTTTCACATTAGACGTCATTGGCGACTCCGAGGCGCTGCAGAAGCGTCTGGCGCAGGCGGACGAGATCGGCGTCGTCCCGCCGGCGCGGATGTGGCTTGTCGACCGCCACTTCTGCGACAATGCGCGCCGGCCGGTCCGAAAAGACGATGACCCGATCGGCAAGGAGCAGCGCTTCTTCGACATCATGGGTAACGAGAAGGGCGGTGAAGCCGGCGGCACGCCAGAGCTGGATCAATTCCTGCTGCATGCTGAGACGCGTCAGCGAATCGAGCTTGCCGAACGGCTCGTCGAGGAGCAGCAGTTTCGGATCGTTGACCAGGGCCCGGGCGATCGCCACGCGCTGCGCCATTCCGCCGGAAAGCTGGTAGGGATAGGCATCCGCGAAGGTCTCGAGCCTGACGAGCTTCAACATCTCGTCGACGCGATGCGATTGCTCTCTGAGGACGCCCCTGGCGTCGAGCCCGGCGGCGATGTTCTTCCTGACCGTCAGCCAGGGAAACAGGGTCGCCTCCTGAAAGACGAGGATGCGGTCGGGGTCCGGCTTGTCGATGATCCTGCCGTCTTCCTTGAGCGTGCCGGTACTCGGGCTTTCCAGGCCCGCCGCCAGACGCAGCAAGGTAGACTTGCCGCAGCCGGAGGGGCCGAGCAGCGCAACGAACTCGCCGGGTTCGAGGGTGATCGAGACATTGTCGAGCACCTGGAGGTGACGATCGGCAAGATCGTAGCCATGGCTGACGCCGTCGATCGCCAGACTGAGATTACGGCCCCAACCGGGACTGTGATGGATCGAGACCGCCATCAGATGATGCCTTTCTGCCAGCCGAGTAGCCGCTCGCGAAGGATGAAGAGCAGGCGCACCAGTCCGGCGCAGATCAGCGCGATGATGACGAGCGCTGCGTATACATTTGCGTAGGCCGAATAAGCGGTGTTGAACTGGAGGTACCAGCCGAGACCGAACTTGGCGCCGAGCATTTCCGCGACGACGAGCACGGCGAAGGAATAGTAGAGACCCATGAACAGGCCGACGAAAACATTCGGCAGGGAAGCCGGGATCGCCACCTTGAAGACGAGGTAGCGATTGTCGGCGCCGAGCGTGCGGGCGACGTCATAGTAGGCGCGATTGACCTGGCCGACCCCGGCCGCCGTCAGGATCGCGACCGGAATTCCCGAGGCGAGCGCCACGAGGAAGATCGAGGCATGGAACGTACTCGGGAAGATGAAGAAGGTGCAGGGGATCCAGGCGCTGGCAGGCACCGGACCGATCAGTTTCAGGATCGGCATGCCCCAGTAGGCGAAGCGCTTGGACCAGCCGAGAGCAACGCCAGCAACGAAACCGATGGCGACGCCGGAAAAGAAGCCGAGCCCCCACAGACGTGCCGTATAGGCGATGCAGAGGAGAAGCCGTTCCCAATCGGTGACATAGACGTGGAGCAGCCCCTGCGGCGGAGAAAAGAATGGCTTCGGCAGCCAGCCGAGTTTGGCGGTCACGAGTTCCCAGACGGCGAACCACAGGCCGATGGCAATGAGCCACGGGCCGTAGTGCACCAGAGTGCTTACCCGCCTGCCGAGGTAGGGAACGGTGACGGAGAGAATTAGAAGGAGGAGAGCGCCGAGGCCGATCACGACGGCGAACAGATTGGTCGCGCCCCAGGAAATCACATCCGGCAAGGCACAGGTGATCGCCGCGGCGGCGCCCCACGTGGCGGCGGCGAACAGGCCATCCCGCCAGAGGGCAGAGTTCCGGAGCCCGCTTGCTGCGGAAACCGCGCCGAAATCCGTCTGAACGACCTCGCTCATCGCAGCCTCACGCGAAGATGTCGATGGTGATGCGGTTGGCGATCTCCTCCGGATTGGTCGATGCATCGGCGACCCCGGTGAGCTTCAGGTCCTCGTAACCCACACGCACCTCCTTCACGAGGTCCTTGCCGAACCAATGCTCGTGATAGGTGAAGGACGCGAGCACTTCCGTCAGGTCATCGAGCGGCAATCCCGGTTTCAGCGTGTCGAAATACCACTTCGCCACCTCGTCCGGGTGCTTCGCGGTATATTGATGGATCTCGAGATTGGCGGCGGCGACCCGCTTGATCGCGTCCTTGTTGGCTTCGTAGTAGTCGCCGTTGACGCCCAGCACGCAGCAGACGCGATCCTGAAACGTGCCGGTCTGGGTGTCGGCGATCTTCACGAAGCCGTGCTTCTTCTCG
The DNA here is from genome assembly GCF_036488675.1 of Sinorhizobium chiapasense. Lineage (NCBI taxonomy): Bacteria > Pseudomonadati > Pseudomonadota > Alphaproteobacteria > Hyphomicrobiales > Rhizobiaceae > Sinorhizobium > Sinorhizobium chiapasense. Next base: position 1,225,320 of record NZ_CP133152.1, on the reverse strand, counting down.
TAGGAATAGGCCCAGGGGTCCATGTGCGCGACCGCGTCGGCCTCGCCTTTCAGGACACCTTCAGCGACGAGGTCGAAGGGAAAGACTTTCCAGGTGACATCGTTGTTCGGATCGAGGCCGGCTTTGGCCAGCGCTACGGAAAAGGCGACGCGCGAAGGCGACATCACGTCGAAGGTGCCAATCGTTTTGCCCCTCAAGTCGGTGAGCGTCTTGATGCCGGAATCGGGCTTGACCAGAACGCGCTGGCAGCCGCCGTGCGAGCCGGCGAAGAGCTTCACGTCGAAGCCTTGCTCGATCGGCTTTAGCCAGTCATAGAGAAGACCCGGCCCGGCCTCGGCTTTGCGGGTCGCGAGCGCCTGAATGAGCGTCTGGCCGCTGGCGCCCTGATAGAAGAGTTCAACGTCGAGGCCGTGCTTGGCATAGATGCCCTTGGCGAGACCGAAGCCCACCGGAGAGTGGCAGGCCGCCACTTCGGTCCATTCCAGCTTGATCGGAACAAGATTGCCGGCAATGGCGTAGCTCGTGGTGCGCCCGGCGACAGCGCCGATCGCCGCCGCCGCGCCCCCGATGCCGACGGTCTTGAGCAACGTGCGGCGCGATGTTCCATTGCCGGATGCATTCTGTTGCAGCGTATCATCTGTCATGGCCTGTCCCCTGAATACGTGTTCGACAACAGGATAAGACGTTAATATGTTATCTATAGATTTAATGGATTAAAGTAAGGCGAGCCTGGGAAATATTCTTCCTCCCGCTGTTGCCACGCGGGCAGACTTTGCTCCTCCCCCGAAGGCGGGGAGGGGCAAACCATTATTTGGCCGACTGGCGGGCGAGTTGTTCCGGGGTCCCGTCTCGGCGACATCCCAAGGGCATGTTCCGGTTACCCCAAGGCGCATGTCCCTGCACGCACGTGATGCGGGAGACGGATGCCATAATCGGCGTTCTCGACAGAGGACGAACGGCAGAAAAAACTTCCGCTATTTAGTACATTAAAAAGATAGATTGACTGGAATACCATTGCCGACCTGCGATGCTGAAGCCGAACGACATCTCGGCCGAACCGGACGGAGCCTTCCGATGAGCAAGACCATTCGCTTCAATGCCTTCGACATGAACTGCGTTGGCCATCAGTCACCCGGACTATGGGCGCATCCGCGCGATAGATCCTACAAATACAAGGATCTTGACTATTGGCAGGATCTCGCCCGAACGCTCGAGCGCGGCGTCTTCGACGGCATCTTCATCGCTGACGTGATCGGCTATTACGACGTCTACAAGGGCAACAACTATCATGCCATCCACCAGGCGGCACAGATTCCGGTCAACGACCCGCTGCAGCTCGCTGCGCCGATCGCGCTGGCGACCGAGCATCTCGGCATCGGCATCACCGCCTCGATTTCCTTCGAGCATCCCTACACATTCGCGAGACGCCTCTCGACGGCCGATCACCATACGAAGGGGCGGGTTGGCTGGAACATCGTCACCTCCTATCTCGAAAGCGGCGCGAAGAATGTCGGGCAGGGCGGCTTGCGCAAGCATGACGACCGCTACGCCGTCGCCCACGAATACCTAGAGGTCATCTACAAACTTCTCGAAGGCTCCTGGGAGGATGGTGCCGTGGCCCGCGACCGGAAAGCCCGCGTCTTCACCTATCCGGAAAAGGTTCACGAGATCGGCCACCGCGGCAACTATTTCGAGGTGCCGGGCTATCACCTCTCAGAGCCCTCACCACAGCGAACCCCCGTCCTCTACCAGGCCGGCGCCTCGGGACCCGGCAAGAAGTTTGCGGCGGAACACGCTGAATGCGTGTTCGTCGCGGCGCAGACGAAGACGATCCTGCGCAACTATGTCGCCGACATCCGGGCGAGGGCTGCGGCGGCCGGCCGTTCGCCCGACAGCTTCAAGATCTACAATCTCTTGACGGTCATCGTCGATGAGACCGACAAGAAGGCGCGGGCGAAGTTCCGCGACTATCTCGACTATGTCTCCTATGACGGCTCGCTGGTCTTCATGTCCGGCTGGACCGGCATCGATTTCTCGCGCTACGAGCCGGATGATCTCGTGCGCAAGGTCGAGACGAACGCCATTCACTCGGCAGTCGAAAGCCTGTCCGAAGGCGATCCCAACAAGCGCTGGACGATTCGGGAACTCGCCAAATGGGGCGGAGTCGGCGGCATGGGGCCGGTCGTTGTCGGCTCTGCGTCGACAGTCGCCGACGAACTCGAGCAGTGGGTCGAGGAGACCGGCGTCGACGGCTTCAATCTAGCCTACGCGGTGACGCCCGAAACCTTCGAGGACATTGTCGGCCATCTCGTCCCCGAATTGCAGAAGCGCGGGGTCTATCCGCGCGAATACCGTCCTGGCACGCTGCGTGAAAAACTCTTCGGCCGCGGCCCCCGCCTCGAGGCGCCGCATCCCGGCGCCCGCTACCGCGACATCGAAGCCGTCAAACGCAGCGAAGCGCTGCTTGCCACCGGCAGCTAATCTTCTTTTTAGGGAGCATGGACATGGGTACTCTTCCCGACGCGCAAATCGACTATTCCGTCCACCCTCGTGTCAATTCGACCGATCCGGTGGCACCACGTTCAAAACCGGCGAAGCCGGCCCACATCATCAAGAGCGATGCCGAGGCCATCGAAATCGCGCTAAGGCTGGCGGAAAAATTCAAGGCCGGAGCGGCGCTCCGCGACCGCGAGGGCCTGCTGCCGATTGCCGAGCTCGATGAATATTCCGAGAGCGGCCTCTGGAGCATTAACGTCCCGAAGGCTTTTGGTGGTCCGGAGGTCTCTTATGCAACGCTCGCCCGGGTGATCGCGACGATCGCCGCCGCCGATCCGGCGATCGCCCAGATCACTCAGAATCATCTCGCCATCGTGGCAACAGTGGACCTTGACGGAACCGAGGAACAGAAAAAGCTGTTCTTCTCCTGGGCACTTCAGGGCATCCGCTACGGCAATGCCTTTTCCGAACTGAAGAGCAAGAACGTCGCGGCCTTCGAGACCAAGGTCGTCTTCGACGGCGAGGACGTGGTCGTCAACGGTGAGAAGTTCTACACGACCGGCGCATTGCTCGCCCACGTCGTGCCGATCGTGGGGGTCGACGAGAACGGGCAGGGCTACCTGGTCTTCGCCGATCGGGACGCTCCCGGCCTGACGGTCACCAACAACTGGTCGAGCTTTGGCCAGCGCACGACCGCCTCGGGCTCGGTAAAGATCGAAAACGTCCGCGTGCCACGCGCCCGCGCGCTCCATGTCACCTCCTTCGACCATCCGACGGTCGGCGGCCCGGTTTCGCAGATCATCCAGTCGGCGATCGACGCTGGCATTGCGCGCGGCGCCATCGAGGACACGATCGCATTCGTCAAGAACCACAGCCGTCCCTGGATCGACAGCGGCAAGGAGACGGCGGGTGAGGACCTGTTCACGATCGCGGCCGTCGGCGACCTGAAGATCAAACTGCACGCCGCGGAGGCGCTGCTCGAGATCGCCGGCCATAGCATCGACGCGGCAAAAACGAACCCGACGCTCGAGACAGTCTCCGAGGCGACGATCAAGACCGGGGAATCCAAGGTGCTCACAACCGAAATCGCCATTCTCGCGACCAACAAGCTGTTCGAGCTTGCCGGCACGCGCTCGACCCTCGCTGAGCACAATCTCGACCGGCACTGGCGCAATGCGCGCGTCCATACGCTGCACGATCCCGTGCGCTGGAAGTTTTATCACGTCGGCAACTACTACCTGAACGGCGTGCATCCGCCGCGTCACGCCTGGAATTGAGGCGGGGAAGCGATGAGCCACAACGACCGCAGACTGCACCGGGAGGCGGCACTCGTCGCCGGCCGCCCCGCGCCCCATATCCCGCCGCGCCGGGTAGAGGCGCACCGCATCAAGGACGACGGCGAGGCGATCGCCGTCGCACGCGAGCTCGCGCGCGAGTTTGCGATCGGCGCCGCCGAGCGCGATCGGGAGCGGCGTCTGCCGATCGCGGAGATCGAGCGTTTCTCGCAATCGGGTCTTTGGGCGATCACCGTTCCGAAGGCCTATGGGGGCGCCGGCGTTTCCTCCGTCACGCTCGCCGAGGTCACGGCGATCATTTCCGCCGCCGATTCGAGCATCGGACAGATCCCCCAGAACCACTATTACATGGTGGAGGCGCTAAGACTTGCCGGTAGCGAGGAGCAGAAGGCACATCTCTTCGGGCGCATTCTCGACGGAGACCGCCTCGGCAACGCATTCACCGAGATCAGCACGAAGACGCCGGTCGATTTCAAGACGAGTTTTCGCGAACGAGACGGAAAGCTGCTGCTCAACGGCCAGAAATTCTACTCAACCGGTTCGCTCTTTGCCCACATCGTCGTCGCCGTGGCAAAGGACGAGCACGACCGGGTGCATCTCGTCTTCATCGATCGGGCAACCCCAGGCCTTGATCTCGTCGACGACTGGAGCTCGTTCGGCCAGCGGTCGACCGGAAGCGGCACAGTCACCTTCGACGATGTCGAGATAACGCCCTTCCAGATCGTCGATCACGACGGCGTTTTCGAGCGGCCGACGCCGATGGGACCCTTTGCACAGATCATTCACTCGGCAGTGCAGGTCGGGATCGCCCGCGGCGCCCTTGCGGAAACGATCTCCTATGTGCGGGCGCATGCCCGGCCTTTCTTCGAGCTCTCGATTGAGTACGGATACGAGGACCCGCACACGATCCATGCGGTTGGCGACGTCTCGATCCGGGTGCATGCGGCCGACGCGCTACTCGCCCGCGCCGGCCGGCTCCTCGACACGGCAACGGAAAATCCGACAGGAGATACGGTTGCGGCCGCATCGATCGCCGTCGCGGAGGTCAAGGCACTCGGAACGGAAGTCGCCCAGCTTGCCGCAACGAAGTTGATCGAACTCGGCGGCGCGCGCTCGACGCTCGAGAGCCACGGCCTCGACCGCTTCTGGCGCAATGCGCGCACCCATTCGCTGCACGATCCGGTTCGGTGGAAGTACCATCATATCGGCAACTATTACCTGAACGGATCGCTGCCGCCGCGGCATGGCGCGATCTGACCTTAAGGCGCCGCCTCTTCTTTGCCGGCGCGGATTTTCGTCCGCGTCCGGTCTGCGCATAGCCGCTATCAACCGCCATATTCGATGATCTCAAGCCCGGCATTGTAGTCAGTGGCGTAGATCAGGCCATTGGTGTCGACGAAGACATCCGCCGACTGAATGACTTTCGGTCGGCCGGGGCGGCGGTCGATCATCGCTGTCGGCCCGGCGGGAACGAGCGCGCCGGTCTCGACCGGACGATAGGGATCGGAAATGTCGAAGGCGCGGATGCCGGCATTCTGCCAGGTGGCGAAGACCAGCGTTTCCGAGACGAAGGAGCCGGGCCGGTTCTCATGCAGGTTATGGGGTCCGAAATGGCCGCCCTTCTTCGCATAGTCGATCTCGTTGGGAATTGGGAAGGTCGAGATGCTGATCGGATTCTCGGGCACGCGGATGTCGAAGACCCAGACGTGCTTGCGGCCGTCCTCCTCGCTGTCGAGGACCGCTTCGTCGGCCACCAGCAGGAGATCGCGCCCGGGCAGGGGCAGCGGCGAGTGGGTGCCGCCTCCATAGGGCGGGCACCAATTGTGATGCTTGATGAGCTTCGGGGCGGCGTGATCGGTGATGTCGAGCAGGGTCAGGCCGCCATCGCGCCAGCAGGCATAGGCCGTGTTGCCGTGGACAAGTGCGTGGTGCAGCGCATAGCGCCTGCCGTCTCCCCACGTCGGTTGTTCGCCGGCGGCGCGGTTCATCCCCGGCAGCCACCACTGCCCGACGAGGAGCGGTTTTGTCGGATCTTCCATGTCAATGGTGACGAAGATATAGTCGCTGAAGCCGTCGAGGAGCGCGGAGGCATAGGCATAGCGGCCACCGACATACCAGAGCCTATGGAAGCCGACGCCCTCGACATCGAGCTGGCCGATCTTTCGCGGCATGTGCAGCATGGAAATGTCATAGACAGTCATGCCGGCGGTCCAGGCCCGGTCATACTTCTTCGCCGCGACGGCGTCGCCGACCGAGCGGGTATAGTAGGCCTTTTCGCCGGTGAAGGTATCGACGTCGGCGAAGAGGTCGAGCGCATTGATGACGAGCAGCAGGTCGTCATGGGTCTGAAGATGGATGTTCCAGGTATTGGCCGGCGCCTGGATGTAGTTGATCGTCTTCGGGTTCGATGGGTCGCGAACATCGACAATGGAGTAGCCCTGCGACCAGGGATGAGCGACATAGGCATGGCCGCGATGGACCATCAACTGGAGACCATCGCCGCGCCCGCCGATATCGCTATGGCCGATTAGCTTCATATTGCGCGCGAAATCCGGGGGGGCAAGGTCAGGGCGAGGCATCAGAGAACTCAAATGCGGGAAGGGGGAAGACGTGGAGCCGGAGCGCCGTTCTCGCTCCGGCCGACTTGCTCATTTTGCTGAAGCCCAAGGCGCCAGCCATCGTTCGAAGGCACGAGCGGCAAATTCGAGGAGTATGGCGATCAGCGCTATCACCGCGATGCCGGCGATCACCACGTCGGTCACGAGGAACTGCGCCGCCGACTGGATCATGAAGCCGAGCCCTCGCGTGGCGGCCACGAGTTCCGCGGCAACGAGCGTCGACCAGCCGGTGCCGAGAGCGATGCGTATCCCGGTCAGGATAGAGGGAAGCGCGGAAGGCAGGATGACATGGAGCGTCACCTGGCGCTTCGTTGCGCCGAAGGCACGCGCGGCGTTGATGTGGTCCTTCGGCACGGAGCGGACGCCCGCCGCCGTCGAGATGATGATCGACGGCAGCATCGAGAGCGCGATCACGGCCACCTTGGAGGCCTCGCCGATGCCGAACCAGATGATGATCAGCGGCAGGTAGGCCAGGGGCGGAAGCGGCCTCAGGAACTCGACGATCGGATCGAGAATGCCACGGCCGATCCGGCTCGTGCCGATCGCAAGCCCGGCGGGAACGCCGAACAGCACGGAAACGGCAAGCCCGCCGAGCACGCGACCGAGGCTTGCGAGCACATGCTCCGGCAGGGTCGAGTCGACGAAGCCGACGATGACGAGGTTCCAAAGCGAAATGGCGACGACAGCCGGGGAGGGGAGAAAGACCGGTGAAACGAGCTCGGCCGATGCGGCCACCGCCCAAATCAGCACGAGGCCGACCACCGTCAGAAGCGAGACCAAGGAGATCGGCAGCTGTCTACGCCGGGCGAGCGCTTGCGCCGGTTCGTCCGTCTTCGCATCGCGGCTGTGGCGATAGGTCTCGGGTAGGTCGGTCGCGATCGTCATGCGGCAAATTCCTCCGGGGTGTCGGTGTGGATGAGACCGGTCAGACCGTCATGCATGCGCTTGAAGGCCGGCGATGCGCGAACCTCGGTTGCCGGCGCCCCGGCAAGGATTTCCGCAGCAAAGCTGCTTTTGATATCGGCCGCCAGCCGGCCGGGATTGGAGGACAGGACGACGATCCGCGTCGCAAGGACTAGCGCCTCGTCGATGCTGTGGGTGATCAGGAGGGCGCCGGCATGGCTCTTCGCCCAGACCTCCAGGAGGAAGGTCTGCATCCTGCTGCGGGTCAGCGCGTCAAGGGCACCGAGCGGCTCGTCGAGCAGCAGGAAGCGGGGTTTGGCGGCGAGCGCACGGGCAATGCCGACGCGCTGACGCATGCCGCCGGAAAGCTCCCAGATGCGGCGGTTTCCGGCGGTGGCGAGGCCCACGAGATCGAGGAGCTCGTCGGCCCGGGCGCGCCGATCGCGCTCGCCGACGCTCCGGAGTTTCAAGGGAAATGCGACATTGTCGCGGGCGTCGAGCCATGGGTAAAGCGCGTCGTCCTGAAAGACCACGGCGCGCTCGGCGCCTGGCCTCTCCATGATCTTGCCGTCGAGCGTCACGCTTCCTTCAGTCGGCGCCTGAAAGCCTGCGGCGAGATTGAGGAGGCTCGTCTTGCCGGAACCCGACCGGCCGATGACCACGACGAACTCACCCGTCGATACGGAAAGATCGATGCGGTCCAGCACCAGGTGTGGCGCACTTTGGCGGTCGCGGGGCGGATAGACGAGGCTCACCTCGGTGAATGACAGTTGGCTCATGGCTCCTCCTCGAAAAGATGGCGACGCGGCCTCACCGTGGACGGCCGCGTCGCAGAGCTCTGCTTCGGATCTCAGAACGAAAGCTTGGCGGCTTCCTTTACCCAGCGCGGGGAGACATGGGCTCCGTAATCGGGCAGGACGGCAGGGATCTTGCCCTGTTCCTTGAGGAAGGCCGCCGTTGCAGCAACGGCCTCGACCGTACCACCGCCGAGGAGATCGGCGCCGGCCTGCTCTTCGAGCGTCGGGAAGGTGTAGCCCTTGAGAAGCGCCGGAACCTCCTCTTGCTTGGCGCCGGTCAGCCGGGCAATCTTCTCCGCCTCGGGCGATGTGGCATTCCAGGCGTCCGGATTGGCGCGGTAGGCGGCCGTAGCGTCGCCGGTCACCTTGACGAAGGCCGCGACGACGTCCGGATGGGCGTCGGCGAACGTCTTGCTGACGATCCAGGCGTCGAAGGTCGGGCCGCCCCAATTGCCGACGTCGGCGGATGTCGCCAGCACGGTGCCGGTTTTCTTAATCTCGGCGAGCACCGGATCCCAGACGTAGGCGCCGTCGATGTCGCCGCGCGACCAGGCGGCCGCGATCTCCGGCGGCCGCAGGTTTAGGATCTCCACGGACTTCGGATCGATGTTCCAGTGCTGGAGGGCCGTCAGCAGACTGTAATGGGCGGTCGAGACGAAGGGCGTCGCGATCTTCTTGCCGGCGAGTTGTTCGGGCTTGTCGATACCGCGCACGGCAAGCGCCTCGGCCTCGCTGATTAGGCCGACAATCGCGATGGTCTCGATCGGCAGTTCGCGGCTGGCAGCGGCCGCAAGCGGCGAAGAGCCGACGTAACCGATGTCCAGGGAGCCGGATGCGATCGCGGCGATGACATCGGCGCCGCCATCGAATTTCTGCCAGTTGATCTTGGCGCCTGTAACTTTCTCATAGGTGCCGTTCGCCTGTGGGACCCGCGACGGTTCCACGATCGGCTGATAGCCGATGTTGAGCGTCACCTCGGCCGAGAAGGCAGCGGATGTTGGAATTGCGGCGGCTAGCATTGCGCCTGCGGCCAGTGCCGCGAAAGTTCTGCGATGGATTTTCATTTCCCTCTCCTGAAGTGTCGTGGCAAACGCCAACTTCATTTAAGATGACTTAGTCCATCTATTTAGTAGAGATAAATTAATCTCAATTTGATCGAACGCGTGCGACATCTTTCCGTCGAAGGCTCGGCATGCGACGTTTGGATTGCGCCGCGGCTCGCTGGAGGTGGAAGAATAGCCTCATTTTCCCTGCGGTCAGCAGATCGCTAGCTTCCCCGGCTGCGCGTGCCCGGTTCGGCCGGTGCACTGCGGGAGTGCAGAATGGGAAAGTCCGAGCCCGTTGAGTGTATCGATCGTTGGCGGCCGCAACACTCGTCTCATCTGATCATCTGAGTTCGAGGGCGGCAACACCGGCCAAGATGTCGAACCTCGCGGGGTGGAAGGACGCCTTCGCGCCTCCTATCCCGGACTGAGGGATAATCTCCACAAAGGCAAGCACTTTGGAATAATTTTTCTAGTAAAACTATTGATTATATATTGATATGTCGCTGCAGTTTAATCAGGCTCTTGTGGACGAGTACCTCGGCATCCTGGCGAAGAGCAGACGATCACCGGTCTGTGCGGCCGAAGGCCAGCTGAAACGAGGCGCCTTGAAAGGATCAGACCATGACCACGACAGACAAGCCTCTTGATTTCCTTTGGTTCATTCCGTCCTCCGGTGATGGATCCTATCTCGGATCCGATGACCTCAGCCGCCCTTCCGATCCTGGCTATTTCCGCGAGATTGCGTCGGCCGTCGATCGCCTCGGATATTCCGGCGTGCTCATCCCGACGGGGGTGGCCTGCGAGGAATCCTTCATTCTTGCCGCCAATCTCGCGGCATTCACGGAGAAGCTGAAGTTCCTGGTGGCGGTCCGCCCAGGTATCGCTTCGCCCGCCTATTACGCGCGACTGGCCTCGACGCTCGACCGCGTCTCGAACGGGCGCCTTCTGCTCAACATCGTTGCGGGCGGAAGTGCTCAGGAGCTCGCCGGCGACGGCGTCTTCCTGCCCCATGACGAGCGTTATGCGCATGCCGACGAGTTTTTCCAGGTCTTCAACCAGCTCCTTGAGACCGGCAAGAGCCAGCTCGATGGCAAATATATAAAGGCGTATAACGCACAGCTCGGGTTCCCGCCGGTTCAGGAGCCGCGCCCGCCGCTCTATTTCGGCGGATCGTCCGATGCAGCTATCGAGTTTTCGGCAGGTATCGTCGACAAGTACCTGACTTGGGGCGAGACGCCGGACCAGGTTGCGGAAAAAATCGCTAAGGTCCGCAAATTTGCTGCTGACAAGGGCCGTCAGGTGACCTTCGGCATCCGCTTGCACTTCATTGTGCGCGAGACCGACGAAGAGGCGTGGGCCGCCGCCGACCGGCTGATCTCCAAGCTCTCCGACGAGACGGTCGCCGCAGCGCAAGAGGGATTTGCGAAGAATTCCGATTCCGTCGGGCAGGCCCGCATGGTGGCGCTCCATGGCGGTCGACGCGACAAGCTCGAGGTGGCGCCGAACCTCTGGGCCGGTATCGGGCTCGTTCGCTCAGGCGCGGGGACTGCACTTGTCGGCTCGCCGAAGACCGTGGCCGCACGCCTCAAGGAGTATCAGGATCTCGGTATCGATACCGTCATCGCCTCCGGCTACCCGCATCTCGAGGAAGCCTATCGGGTCTCCGAACTGCTCTTCCCGGAAATTGGCCTTGGCGGTCCGCGCAACCAGATCCGCTCGTCCTTCGGTGGGCGCCAGGTATTCGGCGGCGGCGGACACGGCGGCAATCTAAGGGTGGTGGCGGGTTCCTAGATTCCCCTGCTCTGAAGGTTAAACGGCTGGAAAGCCGCTCGCCTCCGCTGATCGCAGGTATGACCGCTCTCCTGATCGGTCACGATATGGAGAGGCAGGCCAGGTTGCCTCCAGTGCAATAGAATACGCACTCAAGAGAGGAGTGATTGAGATGTCTGCCCAGCCTTCTGTGCGCGCTTTCGATGTCGGGTCGACCACCCTCCGTCCTGCCAACCATGCCGTGGACGCCGAGGGCCTGAAGCACGCACTGCGCGCTCTCGGCGGCGGCGTCAGCATTATAACGGCAGGGGAGGGTGACACTCGCACTGGAGCGACCGTCACGTCGGCAACCGGCCTTTCGATCGAGCCGCCGCGCATGATCGTCACCCTTAACCGTTCGTCCTCAACATTTCCCGTCGTCGAGCGATACGGCCATTTCTGCGTCAACGTGGTGGGACAGGACCATGAGACACTGGCAAACCAGTTCGCTGGCCGGGACGGGTTGAAGGGGGCGGAACGTTACCGCGGAGCCGAATGGATCCGCCTCGTGAGCGGGGCGCCGGTCCTTGAGGCTGCGGTGGCAGCCATCGATTGCGAAGTCGAGGAGGTCATCGAACGGCACAGCCATGCGATCGTGCTTGGCCGCGTGGTAGGTATTCGCTTCGGCGATGGTGCTTCACTGGTATATCGCGGTGGCCGCTATTATGCGGTCGGTGGATAGCTTGATCGACGAGTTTACGGAATGATTGACGAACGGCCGTAGTGGGGTGACACCTGCCCGCCGACATAAAGGGAAGGAATGACCAAAATGCCGCTCGGTATGGTAAACTTTTCTTTCGATCTTTTCGCTCCCTGGCGCGGGGAGGCCAGGGAGTGTGACGCTTGCGCCGCGAACATGCCCGTGAAAATGCACGATGACCACGCAAGCGGCCCAGTCACCAGGACCGAAGAACGAGATGAACTCCAACAAGGGCTGATCTGGAGTTTCTTTCCAGTTCTTTAAGGCGTGCCAACGTCATAAGTCGGCCGTGAATAGCTTGATCGCTTTAGCAGGCGGGCGCAAGCCGCTTCATTCTTCCTCACCGCCTTATCTCGGCTTTTCCGCCTTACATTCGCGAGATAGTTTCGTGGGCTAAGCATGGAGGTCGAGATGCGAACGGATGGACTTGCCGGCGTCGTGAAGCGCGCCTTGGTGGTCGGAATTCTTGAGCTTGGCTCTATCGGCATCGTTCTCGCGGACACGACGATCCTGAACGTGTCCTATGACTCGACGCGGACGCTCTATAAGGAATTCAATGCCGCCTTCGCCGAAAAATGGGAGAGAGATACTGGAGAGACGGTGACGATACAGACCTCTCATGGCGGCTCCGGAAAACAAGCGCGATTGGTGATCGATGGGCTCAAAGCGGACGTGGTAACACTGGCGCTCGAGGCCGATATCGATGCGATCGCCGCGGCGACCGGCAAGATCCCGGCTGGTTGGAAAACTCGTCTCGCAAACAACAGCGCTCCCTATACCTCGACGATCGTCTTCCTGGTCCGCAAGGGCAACCCGAAAGGCATAAGGGATTGGGGGGACCTGACGACGGAAGGCATTCAGGTCATCACGCCGAACCCGAAGACCTCGGGCGGCGCCCGCTGGAACTTCCTGGCGGCATGGGCCTGGGCACGTGCCGCTAATAACGGCGACGACGCCAAGTCGCGGGAATATGTGGCGCAACTCTTCAAGCATGTTCTCGTTCTCGACACCGGTGCTTGGGGTGCAATGACCACGTTTGTCCAGCGCGGTTTCGGCGACGTACTGCTCGCCTGGGAAAACGAGGCCTATCTGGCGCTCGAGGAACTTGGCCCGGACAATTTCGAGATCGTCACGCCGTCGATTTCGATCAAGGCCGAACCGCCTGTGGCGCTCATCGACGGCAATGTCGACAGCAAGGGCACGCGCAAGGTGGCAGAAGCCTATCTCGATTATCTCTACAGCGATGTCGGGCAGAAGATCGTCGCCAAGCATTACTACCGGCCCTACAAGCCCGAACTTGCCGATCCCGAGGACATCGCCCGCTTCGCCGATCTCAAGCTGGTCACGATTGACGAATTCGGAGGTTGGAAGGAAGCTCAACGGAACTTTTTCGACACTGGCGGGATTTTCGACCAGATCTATATGCCAGGTCGATAGGGTTAAGCCCTCGGCAGCCCGCGCGTTGAGTTCCACGGCGACGCGAGGTGCCGGACGCAGGCCTTATAAGGACGAGACATTCATGGAAGTCCGCGTCCAGAACCTACGCAAGGAATTCGGCCGCTTTCCGGCGCTCGTCGATGTCACCCTCGATATTCACTCCGGCGAGCTGATCGCACTGCTTGGTCCCTCCGGCTCGGGCAAGACGACGCTGCTCCGGCTGATCGCCGGCCTCGAAAGCCCGACCGAAGGCATGATCTTCTTCGATGACGAGGACGCATCGAAGAAGACAGTGCAGGAAAGAAACATCGGCTTCGTCTTCCAGCACTATGCGCTGTTCCGACACATGAACGTGCTGGACAACATTGCCTTCGGTTTGAAGGTGCGGCCCGGCAAGAAGCGGCCGCCGGCCGACGAGATCCGTCGCCGGTCGCTCGACCTTATCGAACTGGTGCAGCTCTCCGGCCTTGAAAAACGCTATCCGGCGCAGCTTTCCGGTGGTCAGCGACAGCGGGTGGCGCTGGCTCGTGCCATGGCGGTCAAACCCAATGTGCTGCTGCTCGACGAGCCCTTCGGCGCGCTCGACGCGCAGGTGCGCAAGGAACTTCGCCGGTGGCTGCGCGAAATCCATGATCGGACCGGTCACACCACGGTTTTCGTTACTCACGATCAGGAGGAGGCGCTCGAGCTCGCCGACCGGGTTGTCGTGATGAACAAGGGTGCGATCGAGCAGGTGGGCACGCCGGACGAGATCTACGACCACCCGATTTCTCCCTTCGTCTACGGCTTCATTGGCCAGTCGAACTGCCTGAACGTCACGCTTGCGAGCGGCGAGATCCGGTTCGAAGATCGGCCGATCGGCCTGCGCGCGGCAAACGAACAGGATGGGTCGGCAACCCTCTATTTTCGCCCGCATGATGTCGAGCTCATCGAAGGATCTGGTGGCTGTCTCGCGGGTCGCGTTACTGCAAGCCGGCGCGTGGCGGGCACGCGCCACCTGGAATTGGATATCAGCAAGGAACACTCTTCGGTCGAGATCGAGTTGTCGCCCGAGCGCGCTTCCTCGGCTGACCGCACCCATATCGCCTTCCGACCTACCAAGTGGAAGCTGTTTCGCGGGGAATAGCCTGTGGTCTTCGGTTCACGACGTCGATTTCAAACCATCCAGTGTCCGCGTTCAGAGAGTGGGGTCCAAGGTGGGCAAGAAATTCCCGGATGGAGGCCAAAGAGAATAGGTCATTCCCAAGATCACGTCCGCCGCGTCATAAGTTTGCGTTGTAGTAGTCGATTAAATTGATAGTTTTATCTGGCAAAAGAGATGGAGGGCGATATGGCCTCGAATAGACTTACCGGAATAGTGAAACTAGCGCTTGTGGTCGGCAGTCTGCAGCTTGGCGCCATCGGCCTCGCTCAAGCGGATACAACGATCCTCAACGTGTCCTATGATCCCACTCGGGAGCTTTACAAGGAATTCAATGCGGCCTTCGCCGAAAAATGGCAGGCCGACACCGGCGAGACGGTGACAATCCAGACCTCTCATGGCGGCTCGGGCAAGCAGGCCCGGTCGGTGATCGACGGCCTCGAGGCAGACGTCGTGACGCTGGCGCTTGAAGCCGATATCGACGCGATCGCCAAGGAGAGCGGGAAAATTCCTGTCGACTGGAAGACCCGCTTCGCAAACAACAGCTCTCCCTACACCTCGACCATCGTTTTCCTCGTTCGCAAGGGCAACCCGAAAGGCATCAAGGACTGGGGCGATCTCGTCAAGGAAGATATCCAGGTGATCACCCCCAACCCGAAGACCTCGGGCGGTGCGCGCTGGAACTTCCTTGCGGCCTGGGCCTGGGCACGGGCCGCCAATGGCGGCGGTGATGCCAAGGCGCAGGAATATGTGGCGCAGCTGTTCAAGCACGTGCCGGTCCTCGACACCGGTGCACGCGGCTCGACGACAACCTTCGTCCAGCGGGGCCTCGGCGACGTGCTGCTCGCCTGGGAAAACGAAGCCTACCTGTCGCTGGAAGAACTCGGGCCTGACAATTTCGAGATCGTAACGCCATCGATCTCGATCAAGGCCGAGCCGCCGGTGGCGCTTGTGGACGGCAACGTCGACAGCAAGGGCACGCGAAAAGTGGCCGAAGCCTACCTGAACTACCTCTACAGCGATGTCGGCCAGAAACTGGCAGCCAAGCACTACTACCGGCCCTTCAAGCCGGAGCTCGCGGACCCCAAGGACACGGCGCGCTTCGCCGATGTGAAGCTGGTCACTATTGACGAATTCGGCGGTTGGAAGGAAGCTCAGCCGAAGTTTTTCGCCGACGGCGGAATTTTCGACCAGATCTACAAGCCGGGACAATAATATTTCATGGCCTTTCGCAGCAGCAGGCGATGGCAGCTTCGGCAGCCGAGCGTCATTCCGGGTTTCGGATTGGCGCTCGGCGTCACATGATTGACTCAATCATTCTGACCGAAGAACGACGGGACCGCAAGGCGATAGGCGCGAATAACCATAGCCCTCCCTGCTGCGTCGATGTCATGCTTTCTTCCTCCGAGGGGAACGCTCTCAGCAGACCAGGCCAGGTGGATGCCCTGAAGCAGGCGTCGCCGGATTTGGCGGCGATGAGCAACCTTGCCATGCGGTTCCGGGGGCACCTTTCGAAGCCAGGGCACTTCGAGGCTGGAACACTGGTCCGCATGTTGAGTACCGGGGAATGATAACGCCAGAAATCGCAAGCTAAGGGTTTGCGCACGTTAGCTGCGTAGGTCGAGATTTCCGCTGCGAACACCAACCACGTTTTGGCGCGCTTTCGTAAGCCACGGGTCTCAGACGAGCACCTGCTCGCCAATCTCGACCACACGGTTGGGCGGCAGGCTGAAATAATCGGAAGGGTCGATCGCCGCATGCGACATCGCTATGAACAGCCGGTCCTGCCATCCCGGCAGGCCCGTGGTGGGGTCTGACAAGAGCTTGCGCCGTCCAAGAAAGAAGGACGTCGACATGATCTCGAATTTCAGTCCTGCTTTCCTGCACATTGCGAAGGCCTTGGAGACATTCTGATCGTCCATGAAGCCAAAGTTGATGGTGAGCTTGCTGAACCGATCTGAAAGCCTCGTCAGTTCGATCCGGTCAGCCTCAGGCACGAACGGAACGCGACGGGTTTTAACGTGAAGGATGATGTTTTGCGCATGCAGCACGTGATTGTGCTTAAGATTATGAAGCAGCACCGCGGGAGCTTTGTCAGGCACGCTCGCCAGAAATACCGCTGTCCCGGGAACGTCCGAGGGAGCGTGTTCAGATTCTCGCTCGATTAGTCTTATGAACGCCTTCAGCGGCATGTCGTTGCGGCCAATCTTCTCCTTTACGAAGCGTGTGCCCTTCTGCCAGGTCCACATCATCATCATGATCGTGCCGGCGATCATGATGGGCACGTAGCCACCGTCGTGGACCTTCAGCAGGTTGGCCACAAGGAAGATGCACTCGAGCACGAACAGAGGCAGGAGTACGCTTAGGGTAAAGAGCGTCGACCACCCCCATATCCATGTCAGGAAAGGGAATGCCAGCAGGGTCGTCACCACCATAGCCCCTGTAACCGAGATGCCGTAGGCGGTGGCAAGCGCCTCTGAACTTCCAAAGATAATGACGAGGGCAAGCACGCCGAAGAAGAGCAGAGAGTTGACAGATGGCACATAGATCTGGCCGGTCGTCGTTTCGGACGTGAAGCGTATCTCGAGGCGCGGCAGAAAACCGAGATGGATCGCCTGACGGGCCAAGGAGAACGCTCCGGTGATGACCGCCTGACTGGCGATAATGGTCGCAAGTGTAGCCAGGATCACAACCGGCAGGAGCGCCCATTCAGGAAACATCAAAAAAAAGGGATCTTCGACCGCCGTCGGCTGGGTGAGCACGAGTGCGCCCTGTCCGAGATAGTTGAGCGCAAGCGCCGGGAAAACCACCAGAAACCATGCTGTCTGAATGGGTGTGCGCCCGAAGTGGCCGAGGTCGGCATAGAGTGCCTCCGCTCCGGTGACAGTTAGAAACACCGCGCCGAGAACGACCAGACCGACGAAACCCGCATGCGTAATGAAATCGAGCGCGTAGAGTGGATTGAGTGCATTGAGGATCGAAAGATCGTCGCTGATGTGGGCAATCCCGCCGAGCGCCATGGCGATGAACCAGACGAGGGTGATCGGGCCAAAGAACTTGGACACGGCCGCGGTCCCCCTTGATTGCACAAGAAAGAGCGCCGCCAGGATCGTCACAGAGATCGGCAGGACGTAGTCCGAGAGCGTGGGCGTAACCAGCTTCAACCCCTCTACCGCCGAAAGCACGGAAAGCGCCGGGGTGATCATCGCATCGCCAATGAAGAGGGCCGCACCCGTCAGACCAGCCAAAAACAGGATCGCAGTGTTCCCTTTCGCTTTCTTCATCAGAAGAGCGAGCAAAGAGAGAGTCCCGCCTTCGCCGTCATTGTCGGCACGAAGAAGGAAAAGCACGTATTTCAGGGTCACGATGATCGTCAGCGTCCAGATCATCAACGAAATCAGCCCGATTACTTCGTTTTCGTGCACGCCATCGTGCGAGAACGGCCGCAACGCCTCGCGAAAGGCGTAAAGCGGACTGGTACCGATATCGCCGTAGACAACACCGATCGAGCCTAGCACGAGCGTGGCGAAGCGGCCGTGATCTTTGTCGGGATGGCCGGCTTGTGTTGCTGTCATGAGGACCTCGAATGGATTGCCAAGGATGTCGACGCCCGTCATGCATGGAGCAAATTCACGCGTCCATCGAATACCGGTTCCCGGCTCGGGAAAGATATTGCGGAAATATCCGCAGTCAATGTCGGAGTTGCTGTCGAGCGGTATCCCCTATCTATCGCCGTTTCTTATCCGAAGTGGTATTCGGTCAAGGGCAGCGATCGCGCGATACAGTCGATTCTCAGACGCACATTTCGACGTTCGTTTAATGCCAAAGCTGGGAGCAGCTATGACTACGTTCTCGCAGATGCTGCAGGTGATCGGTCTCCGGCAAAACTCCTGCACCGCTCTGGAGTCCACTTTCACCCCAGCACCGGAAATTCCCTTCGCTGTCGGCGAAAGACTGCACTGGGTCGAAGGGAGCCGTTTCTTAACGAGCCTTGTGCACGGCTTGTTGCGAGGATGTTCACGTTCTGGGCCAAAGTGACGGCACATTCTCGTTCTGTGCTCAAAAGATGGTGTAACGGGCGGAACCCGGTCCGCCAGGTTTGAAGGGCCGGTGGTCGTCCCTCACAATGATGGTGTCGCGGAGTCAGGACTGGCCTGCTCCATAGCAGCACGGAGAGACGACCATGAAGCAGTATGCCGGCATCGACGTATCACTGGAATACGCAAGTGTGTGCGTGGTGGATGCGGATGGCCGCATTGTCCGGGAAGCAAAGATCCTCAGCGAACCCGATGCGCTGATCGCCTGGTTCGGCGCGCACGGCGTGGCGATGGAGCGAATTGGTCTGGAGGCCGGCCCCTTGTCGCAGTGGCTCCATGCCGGGATGGTGAAAGCAGGTCTTTCCGTCGAGCTGATCGAGACGCGCCACGTGCGTGCAGCCTTCAAGACGATGCCGGTAAAGACCGACAAGAAGGACGCACGGGGCATTGCGCAGTTGATGCGGCTTGGCTGGTTCAGACCGGTCCACTGCAAATCTCTTGCCGCCCAGGAGGTGCGTGCGCTGCTGACCGCCCGCAAGCTCATTCAGGGTAAGCTTCACGATATCGAGATGAGCATCCGGGGCATCCTGCGCGGCTTCGGCCTCAAGGTCGGGCCGACGACGCGGCGCACTTACGCGGGGCGCATCCGCGAGCTGATTGCAGGCCATTCGACCTTGGAAGCGATCGCCGCTTCGCTGCTGAAGGTGCGCGACGCGCTTGTGCATGAATTTGCAGGGTTTGAGCGCAAGCTGCGTGCCATGGCCCGTCAGGATGATAACGCACAGCGGCTGATGACGACGCCCGGCGTTGGCGTCTTGGTGGCGCTGACGTTTGTGGCGGCCGTCGATGCGCCGGAGCGATTCCGCTCCTCACGGGCGGTGGGGCCGCACTTCGGATTGACGCCGAGGAAATATCAATCGGGCGAGACCGATCATAGCGGTCGCATCTCGAAGATCGGCGATGGCAGCGTGCGAACCGCGCTCTACGAGGCGGCCAACGTCATCCTGACGCGACCGGTCAAAGTTTCCGACCTGAAGGGCTGGGCGTTGGCGGTCGCCAGACGTGCCGGTCCCAGAAAGGCGCGTGTCGCGCTGGCCCGCAAGCTGGCGGTGGTGTTGCATTGCATGCTCAGGGACAGAACCAACTTCATTCCTCGTAAGGTGGCGCCAGCGCTCGCGGCTTGATCGGAGGAGACGACAAGACAGGCTTTCGGACGGGCACAGCCATCAGCCCTCCGGAGCGAGGTCCCTTCGCCGGGACGATGGATGGGTTAGGCCGCTATGCGATCAGCCGCACGAGGTGACTGCGCCTCTAAAGATTGGCCAACCGGTCCTCAGCAGACCCCATAGAGCAGCGGCCCAGCTCCGACTGCGGACAGAAGCAAGCACTCGGCGAGGGATTAAGCACACAAGGGATTGACGCAAAGCCCGTTACAGAAGAATCGCATAATGTATCAATGGGAACCTGGACGTGTGCAGTGCCGGGTAGGACAACTGCCCGTGATAGCCGCGCCATTCAACACGGTGGCCGATATCGAAGGCCGCTTGTTATTTATGCCTTTCATGTTATATGTAGGTAACTACCTACATGGAGGTGCGCCGTGAGCATCACGACCCTTTCCAGCCGAGAGCTGAACCATGACGTCAGTAGCGCTAAGAAGGCAGCAAAAAACGGCCCGGTTATCATCACGGATCGCGGCAAGCCTTCCCATGTCCTAATGACCTATGACGAATTCGAGCGCTTGAGCGGCAAGCACCGCAGCCTTGTTGACGCGCTCGCCATGCCCGGCCTGTCGGCGATCGAGTTCGAGCCGCACCGCATTGAAATCAGACCCCGGGATGTGGACTTCTCTTGAGGTACCTACTGGATACCAATGTCGTGTCCGAACTGCGCAAGATCGGTGACGGCAAAGCCGATGCCAACGTGGTAGCATGGGTCGGAGCGGAAGATGCGGCGCGCTTCTTCATTTCGGCCATCACGATTCTTGAATTGGAGCGGGGCGTGCTCGGCGTGCAGCGCAGGGACCCAGCACAGGGCGCTCGGTTGCGCGCTTGGCTTGACAGTCATGTGCGTCCGGAATTCGCTGGCCGCATCCTGCCGATTGACGACGTGGTTGCGACACGCTGCGCGCACCTGCACATTCCGGACCGCCGCAACGAGGCGGACGCATTGATTGCCGCGACGGCGCTGGTGCACGACATGACCGTGGTAACACGCAACACCAGGGATTTCGAAGGTACCGGCGTCGTTTTGGTCGATCCCTGGCAGAGCTGACAGATCGCTCGTGCTCGGGTTCGCGGCCCATCGGTCTTGAGCACAGCTGGCCGGCAATTCCGTGGGGTGTTGGCGGTAAATGTAAGCTCGACTAAATCGGAAGGTCGACTGACATTCCCGCCGTCGATTGCGCTCGATTGCAGGGTCGCCTGTTCGATTCTCCTCAAGGCGACCAAGCACGCCGGCTCCTCGATGAACTACGCGGCAGAACAACGAGGCTCGCCATCCGGGTAGGTATCACGGCTCTATGAGCTTGCTTCGGGCCTATCGTCGGATTCGATCAATGTTGAGATCTGCTCGATCGGCATTGCAGCTAAGGTTTTGATGTCCTCGGCCAGCGACGCGAGTTGCGCCGCAATTTCCAAGAGGTCCGAAGCAGAATTTCTCTCGCCGTTGCTTTTCGTATCGCGGTCGTCCATGTCCAATCCCCAAGCATTGGGTGGTTGCATAGCCTCGCGTGGCGAGGTCCACCATGGAAGTCACAGGACCCCAAGTCTAGCAGGCATCAACCCCGAGTAGGAACCTAGCATGTTGTCTCCCTACAGCTCTCGGACCTTAGTTCGAGAGCACGGCGCCAAAGGTCCTATGTCCATTGTTACAGTCTGGGTGGGGTCCGGCAGGGAGCAAAAAAAAGCAGGGGTAGACCCGACCTTAGCACGGCTGCCCAAGAAGGGCGCCCTTGGGGAAAGCAGAATATCTCGTCGCCACCTCTCGTCGCTGCCGGTACATCCGTGGTCAATTGCGAGATCGGTATTCCCTAGCCGCCAATCGTGACCGCAGCGTGACAATTACGTGACGTGATCGGAGAGGGCGGTTTGATTTAGCCATATGATCGACTCGACAAATCGACGGCCTCTGAAGGGCGGTTGGACTTTTGCCCATCTGCATCGGACTTTAGTCCGTGGGTAACCGTTTGCTAGCGTGGCAATATCGGCTTTGGTTACGCTAGGAGGCATCGCGAGGGACCAGAGCCATCGGTGACATCGCGAACCCCAAGAGCGAGTCCCAGCGGCTCGATGTCCCAAGCAACGTAACCCGGGCTCGGCAGGCCGTCGGTCGCCGGGCCTTTTGCTTATCTCGGGTCGCGCGGCAGCGAAGAAAAGGAAACCGATGAATCCCGGCTTTGACGGAACGAAGGTCAGCAAAGCCTCGGAGCGTCTGTCATCCAATCGCACCACGAAGCAGAGCGTTCGTGCTCTGCCAGGAGCGACGGCGAATGGAAAGGCATCCCGGCTGACTTAACGAGCTCCGCGTCTAAGGGGCGTTCCGTCCATCACACGTTCATAGCAAGCACCGAACAACAGATTGTCGAATTCGTGGGGATTGCCAGGAGATCAAAGGAACGGGCGCTTCGAGAAGTCGCAACTCCGCTCGCGGCGGCTAGCGTGAACGACGAAGCGGGACATCGGCCTTTGAATCTGGCATCCCGCTAGCCGGATGTGGCCTCCATCTGTCCGCAATTCGATCATCCAGGACCGCAATGGATAATTCCTTGCAGCCGAACCAAGATCGATCATCCGCTGAGTTTCTCGCGACGCGTGCCGCTCCCGAATTTCCGGCCGGATGCTACAAAACCGGTTAGCTGCAGGAGCAGACAGCGTCGCTCCTAACTCAGGTAGTCAATCAGTGCCTTGGCCTCGACAAGATCGCCAGTATCAAAACCCTCGGTGAACCAAGCGTAGATGGGGGCAAGAAGCTCTAGAGCTTCTTGGTTGCGCCCCTGATCGAGGTACAGGCGGGCAAGGCTTGCCGCAGCTCTCAGTTCTGTCGATTTCGTTTCCTCGGCGCGGGCCATTGCCAGTGCCTTCCGAAACCACCTCTCGGCAATCTCGGCGTCCGGATTGAGACGCGACAAGAGTTCACCCTTGGTGCGCAGCAGTTCGGGCAACTGATATTTCGAGCGGGTCCTGGCGGTGATTTCGAACGCCTTCTCCAGCACGGTCAACCCTTTGTTCGCCTCGCCGAACTGTCCATGCGTTTGCGCCAGCACACAAAGACAGAAGCTCATGCCCATATCAGCGCCGGTAGTCTCGACGGCTTCGACCGCTTTGTTCATTTCCCGGATACCCTCGGCCAGTTCGCGTCGCTGGGCGAGCGCCCAGCCGATGTTGAACCGGGCCGCGCCTGCCATGAGCGGCAAGTCGAACTTCGTGGATACCTCAAGCTGCTGCTGCGCTGCCTTGAGGGCTGCCTCGGGTTCTCGACGAGCGAGAAGGATATTTGCCATGTTGTTCAGGGCGGTGGCCATCGTGACGGAATGGGCTTCGCGCCTGGCCAGTACTGCCGCCTCCCGGATACGCTGAAGAGCCTGGTCGGGATAACCGTGAATCCAGAGCATCTGTGCAGAGAAATTCCTGCAACAGACGCCGGGGTCATGGCCCGTGAAGATATAGGTCAGGCGATGATCCCGATCCGGATCGTAGGTCGCTATTCCCCAGTCTGCATGCTTCTCCGCGGCCCTGTAGTCCCCGAGGAAGAATCTGGTCGCCCAGAGCTGATGATGCGCTTCGAGGAGGAGGCTTCTATCATTTGCGAACTCGGCGATCCGCAGACATTGACAGCCGAGGTCGTCCGCCTCGTGCAGGTGGCCCGATATCAGTTGGTATGAAGCTTCGCCCCGGACCGCCACGAAGAGCTCGTTGCGATCGCCCAACTTCTCGCAAAGCCTTCGCGCCGACGAGAAGGCGTGCTGAACTTCGGGCGAGCCCCAGCCTCTGACGGCTATTGCCGCCACTCCCATGGCGTTCTGCAAATGTATCTCGCGCCTCAACCGGACCTCGTTGCTGGGCAGGGACGCGACCATCTGCAACCCCTTGCCGAGGTGGGCCAGCGCTTCGACATTCGCAGATCGCTGCAACGCCTGCTGTCCTGCCTTCAGCCAGTAGTCTCCGGCCTGATCGGCAAACCCGGCGGCCGTGTAGTGGTGCGCGAGCGTCTCAGGTTCTGTCTCGGCGACCTCCGGGAACTGCGATTCGAGCGCTGAGGCAATGCTCGCGTGAATCTGATGCCGCCGGCTCTTGAGCAGGCTCTGGTAGGCCGTGTCCTGCACCAGGGCGTGCTTGAAGGCGTAGGTGGCCCCCGGCGGGACGCCGTTTCGAAAGACGAGCTCGGATTGTTCGAGCTTCAGAATATCCGCGCTGAGCCTCGCGTCTCCACTTCCAACGACCGCCGCGAGCAGCCGGTGGTGGAAGACGCGGCCGATGCATGCGCCGATCTGGGCCACGTGCTTGGCCGACGAGAGCCTATCGAGGCGGGCCATCAACGAATCCTGCAGGGTCGACGGGATTGCAAGCGACATCATCGGACCATTCGATCGGAACTGGTCGCCGTTGGGCGTCATCAGCTCGGACTCGAGGACGGCCTTGGTAAGCTCCTCTACGAACAGCGGCACGCCCTCCGTTCTGGCCAGGATTTCGTTCCTGACCCCCGAAGGCAGCGTCCTGCCTCCGGTCACCCGGTCGACGACCGCAGCTCCCTCCTCGGGGGCAAGAGGGCCGAGCGTTATCGCCGCCACGTTTGATGCCACCCAGGTTGGTCGAAACTCCGGACGGAAAGTGACGATCAGAAGCACAGGCAGATCGTGCAGGCGCTCGATGAGCATTTCGAGCCATTGGCGCGTCGTTGGGTCGATCCAGTGCGCATCCTCGACGACCATCACGATCGGCTGGCGCGCCGCGATCGCTTCGATCTGTTGGATGAGCACGCCCAGCGTTCGGGCCTTCTGCGCCTGCGGCGTCAGCTTCGTCGGCGGATATCGGCCAGTGATGTCGATCGACAGCAAAGCCGCCAGAAGCGGGCCCGCCTCAGTCGCGTCCGAAGCCCATTGCAGCATCAGCGCCTCGAGCTTGTCGAGTTTCGTGCTGGTACTGTCGCTCCGCGCTAGTCCGGCAGCGCGCGCAAGCTGCCTGATCACGGGGTAGAGCGCGCTGTTTACGTGATAAGGCGAACAGAAGTAGCGCAATCGTGCGTGCGGCTCCATGCCCAGTCTCTCTTCCAAAGCGGCAACCAGCCGCGACTTGCCGATGCCCGGTTCACCCGACAGCATTACGGCCTGGCCCTTTCCCGTCCGGGCCTGCTGCCAACGTTGAAGCAGAAGCTCGAGTTCCTCTGACCGCCCCACCAGCGGCGTCGGGATGCCATGCAGCGCCTCGAAGCGTCCCTCCGCCTCGGATTCGCCGATGACGCGCCAAGCGGGCACCGGAGCTGCGAAGCCCCTGAGCCGCTGGAGCCCGAGATCAATCACCTCAAACAACCCGGCAACCAGGCGGTGCGTCCCGCCGGAGACCACGACGGTGTTTGGCTCGGAAAGGGCCTGCAGGCGTGCCGCGAGATTGGGCGTTTCCCCGACGACCGCCTCTTCCTGTGCCGATCCTTCGCCGATCAGGTCGCCGACCACGACCAGACCGGTAGCAATGCCGATACGGGCTGAAAGGGGTTCGCCGGGCGGCGTCGTTAGGCTCGCTGTCGCGCTCACGGCCTCCAAGCCCGCCCGCACTGCCCGTTCGGCGTCATCCTCGTGCGCCGTCGGCCAACCGAAATAGGCGAGCACGCCGTCGCCCATGAGCTTGGCGATGTGGCCCTCGTACCGCGCGATTTCCGCCGACACCGCACTTTGATAGGCACGGAAGACGTCGCGCATCTCCTCGGGATCGAGCCGCTGCGACAGCCCGGTCGAACCTACAAGGTCGATGAACATGACAGTCAACTGCCGCCGCTCGGCTTCGCCTGCAAACGACACTGGCGCTGGAGCAGATCCTGAGTCGGCTG